>JBIKMR010000195.1:0-8458 GCA_044359155.1 Candidatus Hydrogenedentales bacterium
GGATACGCGGGCCACGGTGCGCCATGCCGCTGCGCTTGCGCAGGCACGCGGGTGGGGCAAGGTTGTGGTGGTCAGCCAGTTCTTCCATCTGCCGCGTATTCACATGGCGTGCCGACAGGCGGGGTTGCACGTAGCGGGCGGGGCATACCCTGCGTATTACGAATGGCGCGACTTGTACAGCCTCGTTCGGGAAGCCATCGCGCTGCCCTACTATGCGCTTCGTGGGGTTTAGCCTACCGCCCCTTGAATTGGCTCATGGATTTATAGGAGCGGAAGACGCGGCCCACGATGAGGTCGAAGGCGCGGCGAGGTAGGAAGCCCCAGAACATGGGGAGCAGGTTGACGATCCAGGGCATACAGACGACGAGCTCGTCGTTCTGCACGGCGCGGATGATGCGGGCTACGGCGACTTCAGGCTGGAGGATGGGGGTGAGCAGGGGGGCCTTCACCCCGGCGAACATGCCGGTGTCGATATAGCTGGGGCAGATGGTGGTCACATGTACGCCGGTCTTCAAGTCTTCCATCTCAATGCGGAGCGATTCGGAGAAGGAGAGGCAGGCCCACTTGCTGGGGGAATAGGCGGTCTGCAAGGGTACGGGCATGAGGCCCGCCGCCGAGGCAATGTTTACGACATGGCCGGAGCCTTGGGCAATCATGCTGTCGATGAAGCAGCGGGTGACATGCATCACACCGAGAACGTTGACTTTGATCGTGCGCTCTAGGTCTTCGTGTCGATGCTCCACGAAGGTGCCGCCCTTCACAATGCCCGCATTGTTGAAGAGGATGTCGATGGTGCCAGTGCGGGCCAGGGTTGCGGTGGCGGCCTGCTTAATCGAGTCGAGGCTGGACACGTCCACCACCTGCGTCTCGACGGTGTATCCCTTGGCGCGCATTTCGGCAGCGGTCTTGTCCAATGCCTCGGCGTTAATGTCCCACATTTCCACCATAGCCGCGCCCAGTTCCAGCGAGCGCATGGTCATCAGTCGGCCCAAGCCCATGGCTGCCCCAGTCACCAACACCTTCTTAGCCTTGAAGTCGGACATCGTATGGTCTCCTCTGTGCGCAGGGGTGATCATACCGCAACCGGGGCGGGGCGTTGTAATCTGGGTGCCGAACACTTAAAGTTACCGGTTCAACACCGCCGCCGTGTCGGCGGCCATTCGAGGGAAACCCCACAAAGGAGAAGAAGCATGAAAGCAATGAGCCGCATGGCGGCAGGCTTGGCCGTGGCGATGGCGGCAGTGGCCGCCCCCGCACAAGACGTGGCCGAGGGACAGTGGATCAACCTGTTTGATGGTGAGACCACCTTTGGGTGGTCGTCGCTGGGCGACGCGAAATGGAGCGTGGCCGAGGGCGCGCTTGTGGGCGACGACGGCAACGCCGGTTGGCTGGCGCACAATGCCACCTTCCAGGACTTCGAGCTGACGGCCAAGATTAAGATTGACGGGCCGGGTTCGGTGGGCCTGGTAGTGCGTTCTGGGCTGGACGGCCACCACACCGAGAACGGCGCTGCAGAACTGGTCATCAAGAATGAAGAACGTAGCGGCGAGTGGCATGAAGTCACCGTGCGCGCGCTGGGCAGCGACGTGTCCGCCACCATCGACGGCACGCCGGTGGAAGGCTTTGCAGCCACTGCGCGCCGTGGGCACATTGGCATTCAATACCACCGCTACCACGCCACGCGTGGCGCGCGTGGGCCAAAGGTGTACGTGAGCGAGATGAAGCTGCGCCCGCTGTCGCTGAAGCCCATCTTCAATGGCACGGACCTCACCGGCTGGAACATCATCCCCGAGCGCAAGTCCGAGTTCTCCGTAGTTGATGGCGCGCTCAACATTATGAACGGCAACGGGCAGATTGAGACGGACGCGGTATGGCGCGACTTCACGCTTCAGTTGGACGTCATCTCGAATGGCGAGCACCTGAACAGCGGCGTGTTCTTCCGTACCCCTAAGGGCGTGTTCTGGAAGGGCTACGAGTCGCAGGTGCGCAACCAGTGGATTAAAGACGACCGCACGCGCCCCTTCGACTTCGGTACCGGCGGCCTGTATGGCGTGCAGGATGCGCGCAAGGTGGTGTCCACCGATCACGAATGGTTCACCAAGACGGTTATCGCCAGCGGCAACCACATTGCCACATGGGTGAACGGCTACCAGATCAGCGACGTGTTCGACACGCGCCCGGTGAACCCGGAAGCCGATGGCAAGAACGGCTATGTGCCGACGGCGGGTACCATCAACCTGCAGGGCCACGACCCGACGACGAACCTGTCGTTCAAGAACATCAACGTGCAGAGCTACGACGAGTAGTCTTTCGGTAAAAGCGAAAGCGGGGATCGGCTTGAGGCCGATCCCCGCTTTTCTTTTCTGTGTGGTGGGTTACTTGACGGGGGGCGCTTGGAGCAGGGTGACTACCTTGCCGCCATCGCTGGTGGTGAGCTTGGCGCTGAAGCCCCAGTCAGAGGCGTGCTCGTATACAGCGACGACAATGGTGTGTTCGCCGGGGCTGAGTTCCATGAGGCAGACGGATTCTCCGGGCACGTAGTGGCGCATTCCCACGTCGGTTACGCGGAGCTCGCCGTCGACCCAGATCTTGCAGCCGTCGTCGGAACCCACCTCGAGCTTGCCAATCTGGGCCGCTTCGATGTTGAAGCAGCAGCGCAGGTAGGCCACGCATTCGTTTTCCATGAATTCTTTTTGCAGGTTCACATATCCAGGGATGGATGGGGTGACTGCAGCGGGCATTACTTCCCACCCAAGGTGGCCGGTGGAAATGGGGTCTTCGCACTTCAGACCGTCTTCGGGGGCGAAGCGCACGTCGTACAATTCGTGCGCGCGCTTGCCTTCAATCTTGTAGGGGCCGGAGACTGCCCACGAGGTGAGGAAATCCCCGAAGCCGTTGATGGCTTTTGACACGTCCTGCGCGGCGGCCTTGATGGGATCGCGCTTGCTGGTGCGTGCAATCTGAATCATGCGTGCCTGCACTTCCTTGGGGTATCCCCCGGCAAGGCGGGTGCCCAGATCTACCAGCGCCTGCTCGGCCTCCGTCACCAGCGCTTCTTCCTTCACCAGCGATTCCGCGATGCGGAAGGCGCGTAGGTCGGTAACGCTGCTGATGACCTGAAGCAGCTTGCGCCGGTCGGAGTCGGTCTGCGCAGCCTTGCGCAGCGCCTGCACGTAGTTCATGGCCTCGTTGGCGGGCAGCTTTGCGTCGCGCATCAGCTTCACCACACCATCAAATGCGGCGCTGGCGGCATCGCCGCCGCTCTCCACGGAGAGCAGCTTGGCGAGCGGGGCGAGCGCGTCAATGGAATTCCATTCGCCAAGTGCCTTGGCCACGGCAGTGCGCACGCCGCCATCGGCATCTGCGGCATTTGCCACGAGGAGATCCAGTGCGGCCTTGCCGCCAACGCGGCCAACGAGGGCGAGCAGGGTGGCGCGCTGCGCGGGGTCGGTGGCTGCGGCGAGGCGCTCGGTGAGCAGGGCGACTTGCTTGTCGTCGGCCTGGCGCGCGGCAATGGCCACCACGGTGGACTGGTACTCTTTCGCGCGTGCGGCATCGGCGGGGTTCAGGGCCGCGTCGAGCAGGGTGGGCAGGTCTTCTTCCTTGCCCACCACGCGGAGCGCGCCGTGCGCTGCCTCGAATACGGTAGCGTCTGCGGCATCGGCGGCGGTGCGGATCACGTCGTGGGTGTCCAGCGCACGGCGAGCGCCCAGCAGGTTGAGCGCAAAGACCTGGGCAATGGGGTCCGCGCCCTGTGCCAGCGCGGCCAGCTTGGCGTTTGCGCCGGGGGCGGCCAGCGCGGTGAGGGCCTCGAGCGCGGGGCGCTTGCGATCCTTGTCTTCACTGGTGGCCAGAGCGTAGAGCGGGTCGAAGGCCTCGTCCGACGCAGAGGCGATGAGCGCGCGGAATGCGGAGCTGCGCACCTCGGCGTTGTCACCGGCGAGCTTGGCTGCGATGGCACCCACGGCGGAGGCATCCTTACGGCGGGCAAGTGCGGCAAGCGCGTAGACCTGCACCTGCGGGTCGGGGTTGTCCAGCAACTGCGCCAGCCCCGCTGCGCCCTCGGGATTCTTTTCGAGCAGTACGATGCGGGCGCGCACCATCTCGATGTCAGCGTCTGCGTCGGCCTTGGCGAGGGCGGCTTGGCGAGCGGCCTCGAGTTCGGCGTCCTCAAAGGCGGGCAGGTTCACGGCACGCAGGTAGGCCTGGGCGCGCACGGCTGCCGGGGTGTCGGCAGAGGCCAGCGCATCGAGCAGGGCTATGCCCTGCTTGGCGTTGGACTCTGTTAACACGGGGAGGCAGGAAAGGCAGCCGTCGTGCAGCGACGTGCGGTCCACACCCTCAGAGAGGAAATGGGCAGCCAATGCGGCGCAGGCGTCGGCGGTTCCTGCCTTGCCCAGCGCGCTGGCCATGGTGCCGCGCACGGTGGCGGATTCGCTTGCGAGGAAAGCGGGGGCCATGGCGGCCAAGGCGTTGCTCTTGTAGCGGGCCATGCAGTCGATAATGCTGGCCTGCTGGTCTGGCCCGAGAGTGGGCGCGGTGCGGGAGAGGACCGCGTCCGCGTAGTCCACATTGCGTGGGGCGTAGGCTTCAAGGGCCTGGAGCGCCTGCCCGAAGTATTCGGGGTTGGCCAGCAATTCGCCCAGCTTGTCAGCGGCCAACTGGCCGCCCACCAAGCCAAGCATACGACAGGCGAAACGCTTGCCGTCTGCGGTGGCGGCCTCGTTTGCCAATATACCCAAGAGTGACTTCTCCAGCTCGCCCGCCTCGGGCTTGCCGATGGCGTCTTGTGCAGCGTTCTCAACGTGAATGAGGGCGGAGCGGCTCTGGCCGAATTCGTAGAGGCTCACCTGCTGGATGGCTTCGGGCATGTTCAGCGCGGGCTTGTCCTCCGCGCCTGCCGTGAGCGCAAGACACAGCGCGGCGGCGACCAATGATTTCGAGTACGTCATGATTCTTCCCCTTCCCCTATACGTGCCACGGCGCGCGAAGTCGCGGCGCCAGCATTCGGTTGGCTTCTTCGTCATTGATGAACTGTTCCTTTACCGGGTCCCATTGCAGTTTGCGTTCGAGCAGGAGGGCGATGTTGGCAATGTGGCACATGGTGCCGCTGCCGTGTCCCACCTCGACGGGGGCCTTGGGATCGCTGCGGGTCTTCACGCAGTCGATGAAGTCGGCGTGGTGTCCCCGGCTGCGCCCGAGGTTGAGCTCTTCAGGTCCAATGACTTCCTTGAGCAGGGCGGGGTTGTGGGCGGAAAGCTCGCCTTCATGAACGCGCTCCATCACCCAGCCGTTGTCGCCCTCGAAACGGATGCCGCGCGGGGGCTTGCTCTCGCCAAGAATCTGCACGCCGTTGGCGTATTCAAAGCGGAAGCTGTAACTCATGGCGGTGTTGAAGAGGCCGTCCTTGGGGAAGATGCCCTTGCCCTCAACGGAGACGGGGCCGGAGCCGTCCATGCCCGCGCCGAGCTGGGCAAGGTCGAGGATGTGCGCGCCGCGATCGGTCATTTCGCCGCCGCTGTAATCGAGGATGTAGCGAAAATAGAAGTGGCAGCGCATCTTGGTGTAGGGCTCGAAAGGCGCGGGCCCCAGCCACATCTCGTAATCCAGTTCTTCCGGCACAGGCATGGGGGGATGGTTGCCGGTGGGGGCGTGGTTGTCCACGGGCATGTTCACGTGGATGGTATGCAGCTTGCCGATGCGGCCATTGCGCACCAGTTCGCACATGTAGCGGGCGTTGTCGCGCGAGCGCTCGTGGCTGCCAGTCTGCAACACGCGACCATGCCGACGCACGGCGTTGACCACGGCGCGGCCCTCCGGCACGGAATGCGCGAGCGGCTTCTCGCAGTAGATGTCCTTGCCCGCCTCGGCGGCGGCCACGGAGATCACGGCGTGCCAGAAGTCGGGGGTGGCAATCATGACGGCGTCGATGTCGTCGCGCGCCAGCACTTCACGGAAATCGTTGTAGGTGGCGATGCCGGGCTCGGCCACGCCCTTATCTTTGTAATAGTTCTCCACCTTGCCCTTGGCGGCTTCGAGGTGCAGGCGGTCCACATCGCACAGGGCGAGGTACTGCGTGTCGGGCAGGCTCATCAGCGCGGTGGTGTCATAGGTACCCTGCCCGCCCACGCCGATGCTGGCCATGGTGATGCGGTTGCTGGGGGCAACGGTGCCATCCAGCCCGAGCGCGGAACCCGGAATAATGTACGGAAATGCCACTGCCCCAGCGGCAGCCCCCGCCGTACGGCGCAAGAACTGTCGGCGGCTCAACGTGCGTTGCGGTTTCATATGACGCAACCTCCCTCTTGATGTTTTCTTCCAAAGGCGACCCAGCCCCCTATACTGTCCCCAAGGTCAATGTGCAGTCAACCACGCAGCAGAGGTTTCTGTTGTCATCGCACTTTTGTCGGTGGGCGTTATTTGGAGGAACGAAGGGGACCGCGCCGTGAAGCTCAAGATTATTCTCCCGTTGTTCGTCGTGCTGTTTGCCATAGCCTCTGAATATAGTGGCCTGGACATTGCACTCGCACGCCCCTTCTACGATGCAGAGACCCAGTCGTGGCCGCTGAAAGACAACTGGTACACGGCGGGGGCGCTTCATTCCTTCGGCAAGGACTTGGTGGTGTACGCGATGATGGTAATCTTGGCGCTGTTTGCAGGGTCGTTTGTGCAGCCGTGGCTGCGGGCGTATCGCAAGGGGGCGGGGTATCTGCTGTTGGGCAGCTTGCTGGGCCCGGCGATTGTGGCGGTGATGAAGGCGAGTACCCACATCTATTCCCCTTGGGACCTGACACTGTTTGGGGGCGACAAGCCCTACATCCGGTTGTTCGACCGGGTTCCGGCTGGTTTGCCAATCGGGCACGCCTTTCCGGGCGGGCACTCGTCGGGCGGTTTCGCATTTCTGGCGTGGTTTTTCTTGTTGTCCTTTTACAAGCCTGAATACCGCTTCTTCGGTTTGGCGCTGGGTCTGGGGTTGGGAGGGATATTCGCCGCGACACAGGAAGTTAGGGGGGCGCATTTCCTCAGCCATGACCTGTTTTCGCTGGTCATCTGCTGGTATGTGGGGCTTGCGGTGTTCCACGTGATGTATCGCAAGCAGCTTGCTACGGGCCAGTTAGCGCACAGTTAAGGCGGGAAGTCTACCCTCCGTAAGCCGTTTCTGCCCGTTGACTTGGCATGGTGGGCCGTTGACTTGCCCCGACCCCGCACGTATAATCCGCGCACTACTTTGCAGGCCGCCATGGGCGGGCCGCAAATGCGGATAGATGTCGAGGTTGGCAATTCACCGTTGGCCGCTCTGCCGTGTTTTACGGTGCTCCGGATACTTGCTTGGACGCGTTAGTTGTGCTTTTTCGCGCCCGGTTACCGGAAGGGTGTTGACGGCTAAGTTAAACGATATCAGGTGCTTGCGTTATCGCGGGCGCTTCTGGTGTCGCCTTCCTTCTCTGGCGTTCGCGTTTGCCGCCGCTGCCGGGCGAACCTGCCAAACCCCGACGGAGGAATTTTACTCATGACTACCCCACTGATCCTGCTGGGTCTGGTGGCGGGCTTCATTGTTGGTTTCGGCGCTGCTTACCTGTATGCACAGGCGCGTGGCAAGAGCCTGCTGGGCTCGTCGAAACTGGAAGCCGCACAGAAACTGTCCGATGCCGAGCGCGAATCCGCCGCGATGATTCGCGACGCCAAGACCACGGTGAAGGAACTCGAGGTTGATCTTCGCCGCCAGATGGAAAAGGAAGCGAAGGAAGAACGCAAGGAAATTGCCAAGCTGGAAGAGCGCATAGTCGCCAAGGAGAAGACCCTCGACAAGCGGGCCGAGACCATGGACAAGACTGCGCTGGACCTGACTTCCCAGGAGCGCGAGCTGATAAAGCGGGAGAAGGCGCTCGATACGGAGCGCGACGACCTTGCCCGCCTGAAGAGCGAGCAGATTGCCAAGCTGGAATCCATCTCCGGCCTTACACAGGAAGCGGCCCGCAAGGAAATCTTCACGCAGCTTGAGAACGAGGTGAAGCGCGACACGGCGCTGGACCTGAAGCGCATTGAGGACGAAATCCGCGAAGAGGCCGACAAGAAGGCCAAGTGGATCATTTCCGAAGCCATCCAGCGTTGCGCTTCCGACCACGTGGCCGAGACCACGGTATCGGTGGTGAGCCTGCCGAACGACGAGATGAAGGGCCGCATTATCGGGCGCGAGGGGCGTAACATCCGCGCACTCGAAAACGCCACCGGCATCAGCTGCATCATTGACGACACCCCCGAGGCGGTCATCCTGTCCGGTTTCGATCCCATCCGCCGCCAGGTGGCGCGCATTACGCTTGAGCGCCTGATCGAAGATGGCCGCATCCACCCTGCCCGCATCGAGGAAATGGTGGAGAAGGTGAACGACGAGATGGCGAAGCTTATCAAGGAGCGCGGCGAGGGCGCGGCGCTCGAGGTGGACGTGCATGGCGTACAC
>JBIKMR010000018.1:0-27308 GCA_044359155.1 Candidatus Hydrogenedentales bacterium
AGCGCCTTGCGGGTACGCACCGTCTTGGGGGTCACTTCCACCAGTTCATCCGGGGCAATCCATTCGAGCGCGGTTTCCAGCGTCAGGCGGCGGGGAACGTCGAGCGCGGTACTATGGTCCTTGCCGGAAGCGCGGTGGTTGGTCAGCGCCTTCTTCTTGGTGGGCTTGCAAGGCAGGTCGTCCGGGCGGGAATTTTCGCCCACCACCATGCCCTCGTATACCTTGTCGAGCGGGCCAATGAAGAGGGTGCCGCGCTGCTGGAGGTTCTCGAGGCTGTAAGCCGTTGCTTCGCCCATCTCCATGCTAATCATCGAGCCGCGCGAGCGCGTTGCCACGTCTTCGCACCACGGACCATAGCCCACCACGCGGGCAGCCATGATGCCGAGGCCGCGCGTATCGGTAAGGAATTCGTTGCGGTAGCCAATCAGGCCGCGCGTGGGGATGAGGAACTCGAGGCGCACCGTCCCGTTGCCCTCGTTGTGCATGTGCTTCAGTTCGCCCTTGCGGCGCGAAATCCGCTCAATCACCACGCCTTGGTATTGCATCGGCACGTCGATGGTCAACTCTTCCATCGGCTCAAGCACATGCCCCTTGCTGTCCCGCTTGGTGATGATCTCGGGCGGGGAAACGCAAAGCTCCATGCCTTCACGCCGCATCTCTTCAATCAGGATGCCTAGGTGCAACTCGCCACGGCCAGACACCTTGACGCCATCGCCGCGTTCAAGCAGGTCTTCCACCCGCAGCGCCACGTTGGTACGCAGTTCCTTGGCCAAGCGATCGCGTATCTGGCGCAGCGTCACCGCGTTGCCTTCCTGCCCGGCGAACGGTCCCGAGTTCACGCAGAACATCATGGATACCGTGGGCTCTTCAATCTCAAGCGGCATCAGGGCGGCATCGGCCAAGCCGGGCGCAGCCACCGTATCGCCAATGTTCAGTTCTTTCGGGCCGGCAAAGGTGATGATTTCACCCGCGCCTGCCTCGTCAATCTCGACAAGGTCCAAGCCGCGCGTGGCCCAGAGATAGGTAATCTTGTCCTGTGAAGTGGACTCAATGTGCCACGAGTCTCGCTTGTGCAGGTTCACTGCGTCATGCTCCTCGGGGTGGTCCCAGCGTGTTACCACGCGCTGGAGCGGATCGCCCTTGGATACGCGGCCCTGCAGAATGCGGCCCATGCCCGTGCGGCCAATGTGGTCCTGCCAGCCCAGCGAGCTGACCTGCATGAGGAAGGGCTCATCGGGGTTTCCGGGGGGAGCAGGCACATACGAAATAATCGTCTCGAAGAGGGACTGCATCCCCTCGTGCTCCTGCGTGTCCAGGTCGCGCACCAGCCAGCCCTGCAAACCACTGCCGTAAAGCACCGGGAAATCGCACTGCTCATCGTTGGCACCCAGTTCCACGAACAAGTCAAAGGTCTTGTCCAGCGCATGGTCCGGGCGAGCGTTCGGGCGGTCCACCTTGTTCACCACCACGATGGGGCGCAGCCCCATGCGCAGCGCGCGCATCAGCACGTAACGCGTCTGGGGCATGGGGCCCTCGTTCGCGTCCACCAAGAGCAGCACCGAGTTGACCATCGAGAGCACGCGCTCAACCTCGCCCGAAAAGTCGGCGTGACCGGGGGTGTCGATGATGTTGATCAGGTAGTCTTCCCACGTGACCGTGCAGTGCTTGGCGCGAATGGTGATGCCGCGTTCGCGCTCGATTTCGTTGTTGTCCATCATGCGCTCTTCCACTTGCTGATTGTCGCGGAAGGCGTGTACCGAGCGGAAGATGCTGTCGATCAGCGTGGTCTTTCCGTGGTCGATGTGGGCGATAATCGCCACGTTGCGTATCTTGTCAATCGTGGGCATACGGGTACTTCCTGATAATCGGAGTGAAAAAAAAGAGCGCCGGACGGCGCTTTGGCTGAACCCCAGTATAGCGCAAAGCACCCCAAAGGGTCAACGCGCCAGCAGTATTATCAGCCTTCACCCCCGGCAGAGAGGATATACACCGCCTCGAGGGCGAACATGTTGGGCCAATGCCGCACCACGCCGCGATCCCCAAGCGCAATTTCATTGTGAATGCGAATGTTCAGGTGTTCGCAGAACCGGCGAAAATCGAGGATGGAAAGCACATACCGGTTGGGCGTGCGGTTCCAGGAATAGGGCAGGTTACGCGTAACTGGGGCGCGGCCCTCGAACAACACCGAACGCCGCACGCGCCAGTGCCCGAAGTTGGGGATGCTTATAACGCACTTGCGCCCCACCCGCAGCATTTCGCGCAGCGCAAACTCTGGCTTGCGCAGCACCTGCAAGGTCATGCTGCAAATCACGTAGTCGAAAGACTGGTCTGGAAAGGCGGTCAGACCCTCGTCCATGTTCCCTTGGATGACAGAAATGCCGCGTCGGGCGCAGCAAACCACATTGCCTTGGTGTAGTTCCAGCCCCACGGCCTCGACGTTCTTTTCCCGAATGAGGCGACACAGTAGTTCGCCATCACCGCAGCCAATGTCCAGCACGCGGCTGCCCGGTTCGACCAGATCGACAATCATGTCGTAGTCCACGCGGTGGCCGTCGAAGATGCTGTCCGCAACCACCGGCTGCAAGACTTCACTCTCGGAATCCGTTGCCAGCTGCTGGCGACGCTTCTTCTCCGGGTCCTCGGTATGGTCCAGAAAGCCGCTGATGATCTTCCGCATCACGTCCACTTCGAGCAGAAAAGCGTCGTGCCCGTACTGCGACTCGATGTTGCAGTAGGTCACATCTTTCTTCTGGCGGGCCAGCGCGCTGACAATCTGCTGCGACTGATAGGGCGGATACAGCCAGTCCGAGGTATAGGACAGCACCAGCATCCGCGCTTTGATACGGGCGATGGCGGCATCGAGCGAACCGTATTGCGCAGACAGGTCGAAGTAGTCCATCGCCTTGGTGATGTACAGGTAGCTGTTCGCGTCGAAGCGATTGACGAACTGCTCGCCTTGGTAATCGAGATAAGTTTCGACGGAGAACTCACTGTCGAAGTCAAAGCTCAACGCATCCGCATTGCGCAGGGTGCGTCCAAACTTGTTCTTCATGGATTCTTCAGAAAGATAGGTGATGTGCGCCAACATCCGCGCAATCGCCAGCCCTTTCTCAGGGTGGGGGCCGTCGTAATACTGCCCACCGTTGAAGGTCGAATCCGCCTCAATGGCGTGTCGCCCCACCGCGTCCCAAGCGATTTGCTGCGCACCGCTGTAATGGGTCGAGGCGATACAGAGCGCCGCGCCTACCTCGTCCGGGTAGCGCGTGGTCCACTCCAATACCTGCATTCCGCCCATCGAGCCGCCGACCACGGCGAACAACTTACGGATGCCCAAGTAGCGAACCAGCATCCGCTGGGCTTTGACCATGTCCCCAATGGTGATGATGGGAAAGTCCAATGCGAAGGGCTTGCCAGTGGCCGGGTTAACCGAAGAAGGCCCCGTGGAGCCTTGGCAACCACCAATTACATTTGAACAGATGACAAAGTATTTGTCGGTATTAAACGCTTTACCCGGCCCCACCATCGTGTCCCACCAGCCGGGCTTGCGGTCGCTGGATACATGGTACCCGGCGGCATGGGCATCGCCTGATAGGGCATGGGTAATTAGCAGCGCATTCGACGCATCCGCATTGAGCGTGCCGTAGGCTTCATAGGCAAGGGTGATGGGTCCCAGCGTGGCACCACTGTCCAGCAGCAGCGCATCGGCTGGGTCGGAAAACGTAACGTATTGGGTCTCGACGAGACCTACGGAGCCTTCTTCACGCATGGGGCACAAAAAGGCCGGACTGTCCCCCGGGGAGAAAGTCCGGCTCCTGGTTGAGATTAAGCGTCTTGGAACAGAGGCGTGGAAAGGTAGCGCTCGCCCGAGTCAGGCAGCACCACAACGATGGTCTTGTTGGCGTATTCGTCCAGCGCGGCAAGGCGCAGCGCCACGGCAGCGGCAGCGCCGCAGCTGATGCCGCAGCAAATGCCCTCTTCCTTGGTAAGCCGCCGGGCCGTCTCGAATGCTTCGTCATCGGTAACCTGCTCCACCTTGTCCACAAGGTCCATGTCTAGGATGTCGGGCTTGAAGCCCGCCCCTATACCCTGAACCTTATGCTTACCGGGGGAGCCGCCCGACAGCACCGGCGAGTTGGCAGGCTCCACCGCGACGCTCTCCAGGGGCAGCCCTTTTTCTTTTTTCAGGTAGCGCGTCACACCGGTAATGGTGCCACCGGTGCCCACGCCCGCCACGAACACATCCACCTGCCCGTCGAGATCGTTGAAGATTTCGGGCCCCGTGGTCTTGAAGTGAATCTCGGGATTGGCCGGGTTCTTGAACTGCTGCGGCAGGAAGTAGTCCAGGTTCTCCGCAGCAATGCGCTCCGCCTCGGCAATTGCGCCGGGCATACCCTTGTCGCCGGGGGTGAGGATAAGCTCTGCGCCGAAGGCCTTGAGCATGGCGCGGCGCTCCAGGCTCATGGTCTCTGGCATCGTCAGCTTCAGCTTGTAACCACGCGCCGCAGACACATACGCCAGCGCAATGCCCGTGTTGCCCGATGTCGGCTCGATGATAGTGCCGCCGGGCAGCAGCACGCCACGCTTCTCGGCATCCCAAATCATGGCAGCGCCAATGCGGCACTTCACGGAATACGCCGGGTTGCGCCCCTCAATCTTGGCATACACCTTCTCCGTCTTCAGGCCCTTGGCTAAACGGTGCAGGCGTACAAGCGGGGTGTTGCCAATGCTCTGGCTGTTGTCTTCGAATACGCGCATGAACGTTCTCCCGGGGCAGCACGGCGGGAAAGCCGTATTCGCCCGAAAATATTGGTGGTTACTTGCCTGACCAAGTGGCCTCAGTCCGAGGATACAACGCCCTCGAGGCACTCATGCTAACATGCGGAAAGTGTGCTTTCAAGAGGGGCGCGAAGCTTGCTCCATCCAAATACTATTGCCCTGCAAGTAGTTGGGATACTTCCTTGGCAAGCAGGGGCAGGCCTTGCTCGACTACACCCCACACACGCGTATCGTCCACCAGGTCATACCCATGTATCAGAAGATTGCGGAACGAGATTATACGAGCTGCGTCCGTTATAGACCCCAGCGTTTCCGGGTCTTCCCTTGACACCCGGTTAAGTGCTTCCCCAATTATCTCGAACTGGCGTTCAACCGAGCTGCGCAAAACCTTGTCTGCCTTGTAGTCTTGCTCCGTGCGGCCTGCCGTAATCTCCAGAATAAATGCCGCTGCCAAATGAACGTCTTCCAAATGCTTCGGCGTTCTAGGCCGCATACAAGAGCACCCGGTTCTTGTCAATGCTCGCGCGTAGGCGAGTATTGCGCACAGCCTTGTCCTCCAGCAGGTCCACAGGCTTGGCAAAGACTTCTACAAGTTCCGTGCGCAGATCCGTAAAGCCGGACAGCCAAGGCCCCAAGTCCGCGTCTGGCAGGAACTGCACCAGCAAGTCCACATCCGAGCGGGCCGGGTCGAAGGTGTGGCTAGCGGCAGAACCAAAAATCTCCAGACGGGCGACATGGCGGCGGCGGCATATTTCCTCAAGCGCCTCCTGCTGCTGGCTGCTAATCTGTATCATCGCAAATCCTCACGCCTGAACAGTTCGTTTATTCTAGCGCTAATCCTGCACGGTTCAAAGCCGCTATTGTCCTAAGCCCGCCCCTCAATGCCCCCCGGCGGAAGCCTTTTTCGAGCGCAAGTTGATCAACTCCACGAACACCGAGAAGGCCATGGCGCTGTACACGTAGCCCTTTTCGATGTGCTGGTGAAAACCTTCCGCCACAAGCACCAAGCCAATCATCAACAGGAAGGACAGCGCCAGCATCTTGGTGGTGGGGTGGCGCTCGATAAAGGAAGCAATCTTCCCCGAGAACACCAGCATCGTTCCCACGGCTACAACGATGGCGGTAATCATGATGAGCATGGGCTGCCAAGGATGCAGTTCATTCTGCTTCACCATGCCGACGGCGGTGATAACGGAATCCAGCGAGAAGACGATATCGAGCAGGATGATCTGCGTGATGACCGAGCCGAACTTGGCGGCGGCGGGCTGGTGGATGGTCTCCTTAGAGCCTTCCAGCTTGTCGTGCATTTCATGCGTGGCCTTGTATATCAGGAAGGCGCCGCCTAGCAGCAAGACCAAATCGCGCCCGCTCACCGTGTGGTTGAACACCGAGAAGAGCGGTTCCGACAAGCCCATGATCCACGAGATGCTCAACAACAGCAGGATACGCACGCCCATCGCCAGCATCAGCCCAATCTTGCGGGCCCGGGCCTGCTGCTCCGGCGGCAGCTTTGCCGCAAGAATCGCAATGAACACCACGTTGTCGATGCCCAGCACCACCTCAAGAACGGTGAGCGTCATCAGGGCGGCCATGTTCTCGGCGGTAAAGAATTCGATCATGTTGGGCCTCAAGCCGCAACGCGGCAGGTTTGGTTTATGGTAGGCGAGGCGGGACTTGAACCCGCAAGCCCTCGCGGGCAGCAGATTTTAAGTCTGCCGTGTATGCCAATTCCACCACTCGCCCAAGATGGTAGGGAAGGTAACGCCGGAGGGGCACAAATTGCAAACCGAAGCGCAAATGCTTGCGCCTAAACCGGTTCCGTGGTAGGGTTTGTGCAAGGGGAAGCGGCGGCTGAACAGCCGCCCGCACTGGACTTGCAGAGGATGCCCGACTTGAACCCGTTTTCGATATCCCGACTACTGCCCGTGCTCCTATTGACCATGGGCATTTCCACCGCATCGCTGGCCCATGCTGCCCCCAAAGGGGGGGAGGACTGCAAAGACCGCGTGGCTGGTCTGCTCACTGCCGATTCGCCAACGTGGCTGCGCCCCTATGCTTCGGAAGGCGCGGTAAACCTGAACTGCTCCCTTGATGCAACGCTCTATCCCGCAACCACTTGGGCCTATGCCAACTACCCTGTGCATGGCAGTTCGGGCGATGCCCTGACCGTCACCGTGGACGCGGGCGGTACCACCCTGCAGAACACCACGCTTTATCTCTACTGCGAAACTTTCGACCCTGCCAACGCCACGGAAAGCTTGGTTGCATACAGCGACGATATCGACGAGGGAACCCTGAGCGCCTTCCCGCTGGAGCGCAATATCACCCTCGATCCCAACAAGACATATTGGCTGGTGTTGAGCACCTTCCTCTGGAACACGGAGTTCAACGAGGGGGAAGGGGGCACGCTCGGCGATTTTGGGGCCTACTCCATTTGCATCGGCGGGGACTACCAATTCGGCGAGGCTGGCGCTGAAGGTGAAGACCCCAAACCCTTCGAGTGCCCGGCCAGTTCCGAATTCAATCAGCCGCCCGACGAGACCTTCCTGGCAACCACCTATTCCAGCAACACCTTCGCGGATACACAATATTATGAATTGGTCACCGGGCTCGATGGCCCCGTAACCAGCCTGACCTGGTGGGGCATTGCCTCAAGCTCGATACTAAACCCCTGCGATCCCGCCAGCCTCAACTACGAGGTGACCCTGTCGCAGCGCAATGGCAACCTGCCGGGGCAGGAAGTGGGACTCGCCTTTGCCGCACCCACCATCACCGATACCGGAGGCACCCTCTTTGGCCTGCCCCTCTACCGCTTCGACGTGGCCTTCCCAGAACCCGTGGCACTGGACAATGGGGAGGGCTTCGTTAGCATCTACAACGACAACGCCAGCAATGCCTGCTTCTTCTCCTGGCTCACCAGCGACACCGGCGACCGCGCCCAGGTCATCTTCGATTTCGACGAGTTGTCCTATGACTTCCCCCAGCTGGCCGACCCCACCATCTGTGTTACCACCAATGCCGCCTGCCCGGGCCAGACCTCGGAAACAGCAGGCACGTATAAGGTGCAGGTGATAGACGGCCTCAGTTCCTTCCCCATGAGCACCGCCACCGTGCAGCTTATTGGCACCGAGATTGGCGCGGTAACAGGTACCTACGATTTCGGCGGTGGCTATTACTACTTCGACTGCATCCCCTTCGGGCTATACGACCTGGCCATCACCGCCGAAGGCTACACCCCCGTCAACACCAACGTGGGGTACAGCAACTCATTCCAGTTCGACAACTTCTTCCTAACCGTGGCGGAGGGCGAGCCGGAAGGTTGCAAGGGTTGCAGCGTCATCACCACGCTCTTCGTCACCGTACTCGACCAGGCCACCAACCTGCCCATCACCAACGGAGCGGTCTCCCTCGAGGGAACCCTTGTTGGTACAAACAGCAATAACAATGGGGTCTACGTACTGCCTTTCCTGAGCGATGGCACCTACACCGTCCTCGCCGAGGCAGGAGGCTATGTGGCAGGGACGAGGGAGGTGGTTGTAAACGACAACGCGGCGCAGGGCCTGACCGTTAAGCTTGCACCGCTCGGCGGAATCGACATCTTCACACACACTGGCGACGAGGATGCCAACGGCACACTGTCTTTGAGCGAGCTACTCGGCGTCATCCAGCTTTTCAACTCGGGCCGATACCACTGCGACGGATTCGGTGGATACCTCCCCGGTAACGGTTCCAACGCCTGCGACCCGCACAGCTGCGACTTTCAGCCCGAGCAGCCCGACTTCATCATCAGCCTCAGCGAACTGCTGCGCGGCATCCAGATATACACCGTGCAGGCTTACTTCGCCTGCGAGGAATCGGAAGATGGTTACTGCCTGGGAACGCCGTAAACGGCCCGGTAATTAGACACTCACCTCGGGGCGGTGGTATCCCCCCAGCCGAATTGCAACGTTCAGTTCACGCTCGACCTTTTCAATAGTGGCCCTATCCATCTGGAACTTGTTGCGTTCATATCCCGCTTGACTGGCGAGGTATGCGTCGAAGTGGGGGCGTGCGGCTTCCCAATGCTCTAGCCCCAGCCCGGCATACACCCCTGCCATCGTAGTCATCGGCTCGGCGATGAGGTCCTCATACGCAATCTCAACCAGGTTCCCCTGCGGAATCATGCCCTTGTCCGTCTCGTACTTCTGCGTAAGCCGCTTGAAGAAATCCAGCACGTTGCGCTCCACCACATCGCGCGGCGGATGCTGGAACCCCACAAGGTCGCAGGTCTTCTGGTGCAGGTGTACCGTGGACTTGTACACCCGGTACGGGTCGCGCCGAATGTGTACGAACTTGGCGTTGGGAAACAGCTCCAGCAACTGCGGAATGCGACCCGTGTTGGTGGGACTCTTCAGCACCAGCCGCTTGCCGGGGTTCACATAGGCTGCCTTCTTCAACAGCTTCACGTAAGCCGCCTTCCATTCGCGCACCTCGTTCTCGGGCGTGCCTTCAAATAGCACGTACCGCGAGAAAAGCTCCGGCATACGCTCTGGGAAATACCACCCCACGTAGAAAGAGTAAGGCACCAGGTTGCACATGGCCATCTCTTCTTCCTGGGGCAGGCCCGCGCCCAGCGGCAGGTTGTCCATCGGGCGCTTCTTAGGCATGGTGCGAGCAATCAGCGGCTGCAACACATGACGACCCAGGATGAACGACTCCGGCGCAAGGGTCTGGAACGTGGTCACAAAGCCCAGTGCGGGGTCCTGGCTGAACAGATTGTGCAGGTGCGTGGTGCCCGACCGCCAATGCCCCAGCAAGAACAACGGCGCAGGGTCCAGCGTCATCCGTTCCAGTGCGCGCCCGTAGAGCGCTTCTTCCGCCAGCCGCAGAGGTGCCCACACTGGGCTCAACAGGTTGATAAGCCACGCTCGCATCTTGTGGCGCGGGTCAATGCCGCCGCTGTCGCGGTAGAGCTTGCGCCAAAGCGCGAAGGAATTCATGGCCAATGGATGAAACACCATCGACCGGCTTAACGTCGGCTCTCCCAACGGGGCGCTCTCCTGTTCAAACGGTGGATGCCTGCCTTAACGCCGCAAAGCGTAGCACAGCAAAGCACCGCGAGACAGCACCCGGAGATTACACCTTATATTGGCGCGGCTCGATGGCATGCTTGCGCACCCGTAGCCCCATCAGACGCTCGGTAATCCCCAACTCGCGCGCCGCGCGGGCCTTGTTACCGCGCGCGCTCTTCAGGCACTCGATGATCATTTCCTTCTCCACCCGCAGCAGCGTGTCCTCCAGCGTGCCCGGCATCGGCGTGTTCGACGCGTCCGCCGTTTGCAGCGTGGGGGGGAGGTGGTGTCCATGCACCACGTCGTCCGTGGTCAGCAGCACCGCCCGCTCGATTACGTTCTCCAACTCGCGCACGTTGCCCGGCCAGTGGTAGCTGGTCAGCATGTCAATCGCGGGCGTCGATATGCGCCGCACATACTTGTGGTTCTTCTTGCTGATCTTCTCCACAAAGAAATTCGCCAGTTCCAGAATGTCCGCCCGGCGATCGCGCAGCGGGGGAATGTGGATGGGGAACACGTTCAGGCGGTAATACAAGTCCTGCCGGAAGCTGCCGTCCTGCATCATCTTCTCAAGGTCGCGGTTGGTGGCTGCCAACACACGCACGTCCACCGCCACCGTGTCCGTGCCGCCCACGCGCTCGAACTCTCGCTCCTGCAACACGCGCAATAACTTCACCTGCATCTGCGGGCTTAACTCGCCAATCTCGTCCAGGAAGATTGTGCCGCCGTCCGCCAATTCAAAGCGGCCCTTGCGCTGCTGCGTGGCCCCGGTGAACGCGCCCTTCTCATGGCCGAACAATTCGCTCTCGATAACCGACTCCGGCAGCGCCGCCACGTTCACCCGCACAAAGGGACGGCTCGCGCGCGAGCTGTTGTAGTGGATGGCGTGCGCCACCAACTCCTTGCCCGTGCCGCTCTCGCCGCGAATCAGCACCGTCGCGTCGCTCTTGGCCACTTGCCCGATCAGGTCGAACACATCCTGCATCGCGCTCGATGTGCCGATGATGTTCGACGGGCGGAACCGTTCCTGCAACTGGCTTTGCAGTCGAGTGTTCTCGTCCAGCAGGCGCTTGCGCTCTGCCTGATGCTGCTGCCGCAACCGCACCGCCTGCGCAATCATCGACGCGATGATCGACATCATGCGCAAATCTTCTTCCAGCGACACCGACTCGTCGAACAGACGAT
The DNA here is from genome assembly GCA_044359155.1 of Candidatus Hydrogenedentales bacterium. GTDB lineage: Bacteria > Hydrogenedentota > Hydrogenedentia > Hydrogenedentales > JAEUWI01 > WGMK01. Next base: position 11,013 of record JBIKMR010000018.1, read on the forward strand.
CCGCGCTCAGCGCCCCAATCACCAGCGTCTCCATCTTGATAGGCACGCAGATGAACGACACGTCGTCCTTGCTCAGGTTCTTGCGCGACTGCGTCCGGTTCAGGAAGGTCGGGTCTTGCGACACGCGCGGGATGACCATGGGCCGTCCCGTCTGCACCACCTGCCCCACCACACCCTCGCCCAGCTTGTACCGCCCGCGTTCCAGCTCTGGTCCCGAAAGCCCATGCGCCGCCTCGATGAACAGCTCCCCCGAGGCCCGCTCCAGCAGCGTAATCGTGCCGCGCAACATGCCCGTCTGCTGGGCTATCGCCTTCAGCACCGGCCCCAGCTCGTCCCGCAGGTCAATGCTGCGGTCCAGAATCTGCGCAATCTCAAACAATAACCGAAGTTCAGAGACATCGTCTCCCTTAACCTTCGGATCAGCCGACACACGTGTAGACATTTAAGCCATGAACTCCCGCTACTTTGCCCAAGATAGGTCACTAGAACCTACCATATTGTAGGTCGTACCAAACGGTATATGCAAATTTCCGCCGCTGCTCCCATTGCGTGAGGTCTCGACTGAGGCCGCCTGCCGCCCCCATGCAGCATCGCAACATCCCCGTCTACCTGTGCTAAGATGCCAACCAGCCGTGGAAACGAGGAGAGCGTTGGATGGGGACACCCGACGAGATAGCACAACTGCGCAGCGATCTGGTCGCGTTGATGGCGCAGGCCCGCGTATTGGCGGGTCGCATTGACGCGCTGGAAGCGGCCCGTGTCGAAGATGCACTGCCGCAGGAAGTGGCGACCGAGGCAGTTCCCGATCCTGTGCTTGTGGCCAAGCAAGAAGTCCCCCCCGAACTCCAGCCCGACCTTCCGCCATTGCGCGACAAGGGGCCGGAATGGGTGGCCGCGCCCCCGCCCCTGCCCCCGATTGCAACGAGACGGCCCAGTTTTATAGAGGCTGCGTCTCCGAAACCCGCGCAGCCCAAACCCGCGCCCGCGCCATCCGCGCCCGGCTGGACCTTGGGCGATGCGCTGAAGAAGGCCTATCGCGCGCTGGGGCCGAAGGAGGAGATGACGTGGGAGATGGCGCTGGGCACCTATTGGCTGCCACGCGTGGCGGTGCTGCTGTTGGCGGTCGGCGTGGTTTGGGCGCTCACCCTGGCGGTGCAACGCTGGGGACAGGAATGGATGCCCTACCTCCGCATTGGCACGGGCTATGGCATTGCCGCCGCCCTGTTCTTCGGTGGACGCTTCATCGAACACCGCAAGCGCACGGGGGCGGAGCAGTCCTTCACGGACTACGCCCGCGTGATGATGGCCGGCGGCATGGCCCTGTTCTATTTCGTCACCTTTGCCACGTATTACGTGCCGTATACCCGCGTCTTCGACCAGCCCTATGTCACCCTCGCCCTGCTCACCGCCATCATCACGGCGTGGGGCGTAGTGGCGGAATGGCGACGCTCGGAGACGCTGGCTTTCACCGTCACCCTGCTCGGCCATTTCACTGTGGGACTTTCCACCCTCACCCTGCCCGACCCGCCCGGCGCTGCCGTGGCCGGGCTGCTGCTGCTCAACCTCGGCGCGGGCTACTTCTTCGCGCGCCACGGATGGCAGGCCGTCGGCCTCGCGGGCGTGTTGGGGGGCTACACCAACTACACCCTCTGGCTGGGATACAGCACCCCCAGCGAATCCCTCTGGGCGCTGGCAGGTGGCATGGCCGTCCTCGCCGCCTACTGGACCATCTTCGCCGTGGCCGAATACATCGCCTCCGGGCGCGACGATGTGCAGCCCTCCTACCGCGTGCGCAGCGCCTACCTCGGCATCAACTCCGGCAGCCTCGTCCTCCTCGGCGTAGGCCTCATTCAGAACTTCGACGCCGCCCAGCCCTACCGCTTCGCCTTCCTCTTCACCTGCGCCGCCGTCTTCCTCGCCTTCGGCCTGCTCTACCGCCGCACCCGCCCCGTAGACATCCTCTACGGCAACTACCTCACCAAGGCCTCGGCAGTTTTTGCCTTGGGGCTGGCCGACTACTTTGAAGGCTCTGCCCTTACCCTCTCGTTCGCAGTCGAGGCGGTTGTGCTGTTGTATAGCGCAAAGCGCAGCGGACTGGTCGCGCCGAGGGCGCTGGCGATGGTGGCAATATTCGTCGCGCTAGGGCAGGGAATCCTATCCGCAGTCATGAATCTGCCTGCATTTCCAATACGCAACCACTTGGGCTACGACGACCCCAGACTTCTTGGCAATCTTGTATCGATATTTGGCGCGGGTTTGGGATTCTTCTATTTCTGCTTTCTTTTTGAACGCACGCGATGGTCTGCGATTCCATCAAGTACTTTGGAGAACCTGAAGGCTCTGTATGAAGAATCCCGACTGAACGGCCTAGTGGTCTGGCCCGAACGTACTCAACCCAAGCAAGCCAGCTTGGACGAGGGGGCAATATACATAGAGCCAGAGAATTCACGGTACATTGCGAGAACGATTGCTAAGACCGGAAGCTTGTATATCGGCCTCAACATGATTTGGCTATTTGATATCCCGGAACTCACAGTCGCACTTGCACTTTTCGCCCTTGCTCAACTCGTTGCTTCACTGCCTTTAAGTCTTGGGGCTCTGGCAACGGCATCCAATGTTTCAGGAATCGTACTTCTTCCATTATGGTACATAATAATTAATAGAAGTCACACGGACGCTATTGATCGTTATACAGATCAAGAGTATTACTTGGCATCGCTTTTGACAGCAATCTGCCTATATGCCATGAGCGAGTTGCTTCGAATATACCGGGAACGATTCATATCGTTTGCACCGGAGCATTTGCAAAGACCGACCTGGAATACGATAAGTGCACGATGGGCAGGATGGAGCACGGCCGGACTCGTTCTTGCAATATGGGCACAATCAGACTACGACCGATTTGCCCTTCCGGCGGTCATGGCAATTGCCGCCACTCTATCGCTTTATGCTTTGTTCACCGGTGCCTCTCAGATAGGCAAGGCAAGCTTCTTCGCTTTTTTCCCTGGAGCGTTGATGGCTATACGCTCTATGCAGATTAATAATGACATTGCAATTGCCCTTCCGATTATTGCAATGGCTTGGGTGCCTCCACTTATGGCAGAGACCCGTTGGTTCGCCGGACGACAGGGCGTGCTGCACCACCAGACGGGGAATTTCCCCATTTATCTGCACCTTGGCACGGCGATAGTTACTGCATCGTGGATATGCAATTATTGGCAAGGTGCTCCACAGATTTACGCTCTCACCGTAGCGTCAGTAGCAGCCGCTGCCCTGACCACGTTCTTGCATCCACGCGCACTCACCATAACTTCGGCCTGCTATGTTGCCTTCGCGGCTCTCTTATGGGCTATAGAAAACACGCTCGACACGCAGAGGCTTCCCTCAGAAATTGACGTGTGGAGCGGGGGAGCCGTAGCCATCACTGCGATCGTTCTTGGCCGCTTCTTTACACTTCGTAAGACTACTGAAGATGCTGTTCCAGAGGTGCTCCAGATTCTTAGTTGGGCAATGTGCTGCATGGTTGCATTCAGCATGGCCCCACCAGAGTGGATGTTATCGCGGGAACTTGCCGTTGCAATTGCATTCGGTATATATGCAGCCTTTTTTCGCTCGATTGTTTCAGGCGCACTTTCCTGTCTTTCAGCTACAACGGCCACGGCATTGAGCGTGATTGCAGCCTATGATTCGCTGGGCGTCGCCCCGAGAGTTGCAGCATTGGGACTCGCCGTGCTCTATTGGTTTGCCTTGGAGCGCGCCTTCCTGCTAGCCGTTGGCCGCGACCCCATAACGGAGAAGCTTCGCGATCTCCCCATCCGCCACGCCCTCGTCGCCATGCCCGTCATCCTGCTCCTCATCACCCTCGAACGCGTCCCTGTACTCTCCAGCTTCTACCTCACCATCGCGTGGACGCTTGCCGCTGTGGGGGTGATGGGGGTGGCGCTGCTCACGCGCGAGCGGTATTACCGCTATGCCGCGCTCTGCATGTTCACGTTGGCGCTGGGCCGGGTGATGCTGGTGGACACCCGCCAGCTCGACGGCATGTACCGCATACTCGCGGTGCTCTTCCTCGGCGTAGTGCTGCTGGCCGTGGGCTATGGCTACATCAAGGCGCGCGAACGCAGTACCCCCAAGCCCCCCGAGGCAGAATAGAGTTCGCCCCCGGGAACGCCAATCTCCCGATTGGCGCTAACGCACCTCGCGCTGCAAGTCTTTCGGCCCCGGTTCCAGCGCCAACATCCCGTCCCGCTTCACCACGCCCAGCCGTGCATCTAGCTTTTCGGCCAGCGCATCCGGCCCGATTATGCCAAGCTGCTTGCGCACCTCGCGGCGCAACCACCAGAACCCGGAGTTCCACGAATACAGGTGGTGCCCGTGCGGCTTGCCATTCACGGTGCTAATGCTTTCGTGGAAGGCGGGCATCCAGGCTAGTTCCTTCTCCAAGCGCCACAACAGGCGCTCGTCCACCCATGCCGGGTCCATGCCGTGAATCAACCCCGCCAGATAGTTCGCGCCATCGTTCAAAAACCACGACCCGCCATACACATACACCCCGCTATGTCCATCCAGCAGGTCCCCGTTCGCCTTCGATATCACCCGCATTCCATAGGGAGACTGAATCTTCATCGTGGTTTCCAGGTGCCGCTTCACCATCTCGTCTGCCAATAGCTTCTTGCCGAACACGGCATAGGTCAGCACCGCGCCATACAGGCTGTCCTGCCCGACGCGATCCTGTTGCTTCAGGCTGGTGGCAAAGTATCCGCCCTCTTCGTTGAACATCCGCGCATAGCCCGCCTTTGCGCGCTCGATATCCTCGTCTGTCACCTCAAAGCCCAACGCCTTCGCTGCCATCAGCGCACCGCAATGAAACCCCTGGTTGGAAGACGGCGCATCGTCGTCCTCGTATTCCAGTTGATCATGGTAGGTCTTCATGTTCTTCTTCTCCGGCACCAACCTGGGAGGAATGAACAGCCCATCTACTTCGTGCTTGCGAATGAAATGATACGCCCGCGCCACCGTGCGCGGGTCCGGCGTGCCGCCTGCCTGCTTCACCAGATACGACCAGATCAGGAAATACTGCGCGTTGTCCTCATAGTTGACGCGCTCGAAGAACACGGCATTGTTCGCCTGCTCGTCATAGTGGGGATCATCCAGCCCACGGCTCATCCAGAAACCATCGCTCACCCATTGCTTCCAGCCATAGCCCGGGCCCGATATGAAGATGTTGTCGCTCTCCGGGCGGAACAAGTTGCGGCGCAGCAGCAGGTACGACGTGTTCCGCAGTATCGCCTCGAGCGAGGATTCGTTGAACCCCTTCGAATTCGCCAGCGCGAGGTGCGCACTCAGCTGGATGTCGTAGTGGTTTTGCACAGGGGACGTATAAATCCACGTCGTAAAGGATTGCGTCTCCCCCGCTTCGATATGCTGCCAGCCATCCAGCCGCGCGCGATACACGCTCGTCGCATCCACCTCTATGGGAATCTTCACCTCGCGGCGCACGCTCCCATCGCCATTCTTTGTCGAAAGCGTGCGATCCTCCACATCCACTGACAGCAAGCTTTTGTTCTCCCACACACCCGGCGTGTCCCCAATTACCCCATAGAACTGGTCGCCCTTTCGCACGCCCACCATGGGAAAAGTTTGAAGGGATAGATCCTCAAATCCCGCCCCCGCATAGCCCAAGCTATACGTCTTATCCGCGGCCTCCTCCGCCTCAAAGGTGTGGAAGGTCCCTTCCCCTTCGGCCTTCCATCCCATGTCCAGGTAATACCTCGTGTCCGCCGTGGCCCTAACAGAGACTCTTCGTTCCCATAGGCTTGTCCGCCAAACTTTCCCCTTGTTCCATTGCTCTATGCCAAGTATCCCAGCATCTCGATGCAACTCTGGGTTTGTCGCTTTCCAAGACTCTTCGAAAGTCAGATTCGGTGCCTTTCCATCGAAGAGTGTAAAGCTGCCAGGATACGTCAATACCCCCAATGCTCGAAGGTCGATGCCCGGTGTAGCCCGGTCATATCCCACGGCGGCGCGCCCACCGGGCTGCACCACCACCAACGCCACCCCCGGCGCAACCGAGGTAAGCACCGGCGCGCCCTCAGACTCCATGGTCACGGTAATCGCGCCTGCCTCTCCCGACACCACCGCATCCAAATCACCCGGCGCACCCAGCAACGCACCCGTCACCACGGCCATAAGAATTACCATCTCAATCCCCTCTCGATATCTTAAACAAACAGCGCTCCCAAGGGGGAGCGCTGCGTATACAATCTCTATACACTCTCGCCTACGGCTCGATTTCCACTCCCGCGCAGAACCCGTCTTCACCCGCAATGCACTCGAAGTACGCCCGGTTCTCCGAGTTGAAGAACTGGATGACGCGCAACACTTCCGAAAGGGATATCACCCACTCGACATCCGAAGGGTTGTAGTCCGCCGAGTGCGGCTGGCAGTTCTCCAACTCCGCCACCGTGCCCGGCGCGAAGCCGTCTTCCGAACCCTCGTCGCAGTGATAGCCGTCCACGTTGTACAACTGAATCACCCGCAGCAATTCCGTCAGGCTAAACACGAAGTCCTTGTCAATGTCCCCATCGTGATAATTGATCAGCGCCACCAACGGGAACAGCGGCGTGCGCAATTCACCATTCGGGAACGCCGTCGTCGCTATCGTCAGGTAGGCCCTGCCGGATGCCACAATCGACGCCTCCTCCTCCGTCAGCTGCAAGGTCTGGTCCACAAAATTCACGCTGGGCGAGAACGGCATGGCAAACAACAGCGGCCCATTCACCCCCGGTGCGCCCGCGTGCAGGCTCAACACCGGCCCACGCGCCAAACCAATGTTCTGCGTCAAGGTAATGTTCAGCGAGAAGCCGCTGCCGCCCTTCGTGCCCAGGTTGGTCAGCGTGCCGGTCACCTGGCCTTGGCTGCTTGAACCACTTGCCGGAACCGTAAGCGTGCCCGACAGGTTCACCGGGCCAAACGTTGTTGACGTCTCCGGCAGCTCCGCCAGCTCCACGTTCACAAACGCGCCCTGCGTCACCTGCGAATCCGCAAATCCATCCGACACGATGCACGTATACTCGCCGCCGTCCGCAAGCCGCGCCGGGTTCAGCTCGATAACCGGCGCATCAATCGCCCCCGGTATCGCCTGCCCGTCCAGTTGCCACTCGAAGGACACCGGCTCAAAGCCGCCCGTGGCCTCAACCTCCAGCACCACCACATCCCCACTCAACACCGTGCGCCCGCGCGGACCGCGCACAATCTCAATCCGGTCTTCCACACCCAGCGGCACATTCAGGCTGGTCAGCGTCAGGTCGGGGAAGTTCGCATCGCTCACCACCACGGAATAGCTGCCATCGTCGCTGGTGGCCAGCGCGCCAAAGGTCAACTCGGAAGAGTTACACAGAGGGTCTCCGCCGCAAAGCGATTCCCCGTTCTTCCGCCAATTGAAATTATAGTTGCCCGAGCCCCCCGTCACCGTCACCCGCAGCGTGTGCTGATCGCCCGAATACTTGAACGCGCCCTGCGGCTGCTGCGAAATCACCATGGGCTGGGCATCCAGCACCACCAGCACAGCCACCTCCGTCAACGCGTCGCCCGCCACCTGCGTGTCGTCCACAAAGCAGGTGTACAACCCTGCGTCGTCCGTGTCCAGGTTCGTCAGCGTAAAGCTCGGCGTGGTAATCCCCAAGCTCGTGTCGCCCTTGCGCCAGTCATAGGTATAGCTGCCGCTGCCGCCGGTGGCCGCCACGGTAAATGTGTGCGACTGCCCCAGCGCCTTCGTCGCGCCCTGCGGCTGCTGCGTTATGATCAGCGTCGCCAGGTCCAGGCTCAACGTCGCCACATCCGACGACACGCTCAACGAAGTCTGGAACGAGTCGCGCACCTCGCAAGAATAATCCGCCGCGTCGCTCACCTCGATGCCGCTAATCAACAGCGACGGCTGGCTCTGCGCGCCAATCGGCTCCCCGTTCTTCAGCCAAGTGTAGGTATAGAATCCCGTGCCACCATTCACCGATATCGTGAACGTGTGGTTCTGGCCCAGCTGCTTCTCCACGCTCTGCGGCTGCGCCGTGATAGACAGGTTAAACACCGGCAGCACCGTCAGCGTGGCCGCATCACTCTCGACCGTGTTCGTAAGTTCCGCCGCGTCACTCACCACGCACGTGTAATTGCCGCCATCGTTGGACAACGCCCCGCCAATCAAGTAGGCCGGCTGGTTTGGCGCGCCAAGCGAGACGCCATTCTTGCGCCAATCGTAATTAAAGTTTCCACTGCCGCCATCCGCCACCACCGTCAATGTCACCGGCTCGCCCAGCGCCACCGTGTCGCCCACCGGCTGCTGCGTGATGAACACCGGGTTTTCCGTAATCGTCAACGTCGCCGTGTTCGATAGTGCATTCCGGCTCGCGTCCGCCGCATCCGACACAAAGCAGCTGTAGGAACCCACCGTCAACGGAGTCACGTTCGGCACGGTAAACGTGCTCTGGTTCGCCGCTCCCACAATCGCCACGTTGCTCTTGCGCCACTCGTAATTGAAATTGCCCGTGCCGCCCGTCACCGTGATGCTGAACGTGTGCGAAGCGCCTTCCTGCCGCGCAACCGACAAGGGCTGCTGGCTGATAACAATCGGCGGCACGTTCGAGTTCACCGTCAACGTCACCGGCCCAGACGTTACGCCGTCCCCGCCGCCGTTCGAGCTCACCGTCACCGAATACTGACCGCCATCCGCCACCTGCAAATTCGTCAGTTGGAAGCTCTTCGTGTTCGGCGCGCCCTCAATCGGCGTGCCCCCCTTCTTCCACACATACGAGTACGGCCCCGGCGATCCGCCCTGCGCCGACACGTTAAAGGTATACGAAGTCCCCAGCGTACGCGTCGCACCAATGATGGGAGTGGATATGAAGATGGGAAGCTGCGTCACCGTCAGGTTCAGTGATGGGCTATTCCGCGTGCGTACACCATCAGTGTAGGTGCAGAAATACTTTCCACCGTTGGAAGAATTCAGGAACGGTATCGAGAAAGTAGGGGTCGTGCTCAACAGCGTGGACGATCCCACCGTGCCCTTGCGCCACTGGAACGTAACCGGCGTGCCACCGCCCGCCGTTTCAATCGAGAAATCCATCGGCAAGCCTGAAATCGCAAGCCCGCCGCCAGACAAATCCTTCAGCCGCAACGGCGGATCAATCTGGTTCGCCGTGTGCCAAGCCTCGCGGTCGCCCCCCGCCGTGCTGTATTCCGCCAGGTTCGACAGCGTGTCCGCATCCACGTCGCCTTGGAAACCAAGGAAGTTCGACCCCGAACCCGCATTGCCAAACACGCTGAAATTCGACGCCACGAAATTAATCTGGTTCTGAACGCTCGAAATGGAATCCTCCTCCGGCGTCCCATCCAACACCTGCACAATCACCTGGTCCGCAATCTGGTTCACATACGCCACCGTCACCGTGTCGCCCATCGTCATGAAACCCGCAATCAGCTTCTGCATCGCATTGCCCAGCACGGGGTCCGTGTCGGCAAGCTGATCCACCAGGTTCACAGTGCCCTGGCTGCCAATGTCCACCGTCAGTTCCTGCTCCACCTTCGGCAAGTTCGCGTTAAAGCCATTCAATATCTGCGTCACCATCGCCGGGTTAAGGTCGCTCGTAATCGCCCCCCCCTCAAGAATCACCGACAGCAGCCCCAGCTGGTCTTCTTCCAGAATTCCATTGGCGTCCGCATCGGTCTGGCGCAGATCAAAAGACGACCCAAGGAACGATTCCACCACGAAAAGGTGCGCGTCGAAGTCCTCATCCAGCGCCACGGCAGCCGTCGAACAAGCCGACAACCCAAGCACCAACAACGCGCGCGCCGCGAAACCAGACAACCTCATGACAATATCCTTCCCTGAGAAGCGGGCCATCATTACGTAAAGCACCCCAAACGCCGGGTAAAAAGCCCAGCCGCCACACCTGCGGCACACTGCCCCTGATACATACAGATGGTACCGCGTTGCGGAATTCCTGTCAACGCAACCACTTGCCGCACTTCCCCCTCCCCCTTTGTGCCCTTCGTGTACCTTCGTGCCACCTCGCCGAGTCTTCGAGGCCCCGCGTCTTAGCGGGGTGGTTACTTTTCCTCCGGCTTCTGTTCCAACAGCCCATCCCCAAAAAGGGTGAACGGGTCGTCATAAAACGCACGGAAGTCCTCCGCATACGCGTGCCCCGGCGGTGGTACCCAAAAGTGCCCCTCGTCCGCGTTGCGCCACAGCAGTATCCACGCCACGCGCCGCGCCACCGGGTCATCGCGCAAGGGTTCCAGCAGCAGCTTGGTGAAGGGATTCGGCTTGGTGCATTTGCTCAACCCATCGGGATATCCCGCCTCGGTGATCGCAGGAATCTTGCCGCGCGCTTCGGCCTGTTCCACAACTACCCGGATATCCGGCACAAAAGAAGCGAGCGACCGAGCATAGATGTCGAGCCCGAACACATCCACATAAGCATCGCCCGGATAGCCGATGTAATAGTCCAGGTTTAAGGCCCAGTTCGGCGACCAAGCATAGAGCACGTTATGCACGCCCTTCTCCACCCGCAGGTAATCCACCGCAAAACGCCACAGCGCGGCAAACTCCTCCGGCGTGCAATGGTGCGGCACACCCCACCAGAACCAGTCCCCATTGTGCTCATGCCACGGGCGAAAAATGACCGGGACCAGCTTGCCCTTTGCATCCCGCAGATCAAGAAAGAACGCCGCGATAACGTCCAACTGCTTGCGAAACTCCCCGTGCTTCGCGCCCCCCGGCAACAACGCAGGCACCGCCACCGTTTTGTCATACGTGTTGCCCCCTGAAACCGGGTTCGCGGAATGCCAACAGATCGTGTTGATGCCCCCACGTGCATGGGCCGCCATCAAGTGCGAATGCAACGAAGTCGGCCCCCGGTCCACCGTCGTCTGAGCCGGGTCATAAAAGTCCCACCCATACACCGCCGGAAAAGCCCCCACCGTCCGCTTCACATCCGAATCCTCCACCCCCACCGCCTTCCACCCAATCCCATACTCCGTCGTGTGCTGATGACCAAACAGCAAATAATCCTTACGCAAAACATCCAGCCGCTCAAAAAGTCCCCGCGTCTCCACCGTCGCATCCGGGTCAATCGGCCCCGCCCAAGCCAACCCACCTAGCATGAACAACAGCACAACAAACAAAGCACGCACGCGATTACCTCCCACATCCCTCGTTACACCACTGGGCGGTCTAACGAGGGAAGACCGACAGCGCTCAGTTGCTCGGCTGAAGCCTACGTTTGCCCAGCCCGGACACAAAGCGCCAAAGCGCCACGCCACCCAGAAAAGCAGTTGCAGCGTAGGCTGCATAGGCGACAGTCGGCGTAGCGGACTGTTTCTCCGCAATGCCCATGAAGGCCCAGGCCAACACGGCAATAAAGGCAAAGTCGTTGCGCTCAATGCAGGCAATCATGCCGAGGGCGGTGGCTACGCTTATCATGATAATCGCCCAGATAGGCTCGGGAATTCCCCATCCCGACCAGCCGAAGTGGCGGAGGAAGATGGTGATGTTTGCGATGGTGGCCACGGATATCCAAGCGAGGTAGAGGCTGAACGGGATATCGACGCAGATTTTCTCAACGAGACCGACCTTCACGCGGCCAACGTTGAGCCGTAAGTAAATGGTAGTGAGAAGGCCAAGCAGAAACAGCATGACAGCGACAGTCAGTGCAAAATATTCGTAGTGCCAAAGGACCAGCCAGAGAACGTTGGCCACCCCGCTCAGGACGAACAGATAGGTAACCCGGCCAAGTCGCGTATCCGCGCGCTTTGACGGCAGCAGTTGATACACCGCGAACACGCACCAAGTGAGATAAAGCACCCCCCAGATGGCGAACACATACCCCGCTGGGGTAAAGAGCACGTCGAACTTGTTGGACACCGCCCCAGTGGACTGCCCATTGAAGGGGATAATGTTCGCCAGCGCATTGCCAGCAATGGTGCCAACAACCGCGAGCACGCAAACGAACTGACGGACGAGATTGCGATCCATTGGCAACGCCTTCCACTTGTTTCTCAATGTTTCCCAGAGGCTATCCCAATTCCCCTCTCGGCAGCAATAAGGTACAGGTCACATGCAGGCAACCACTGAACCTGTTCGCGGATTCAACCCACTCGTTGCCAAGTTACCTTTGGTAACCCACCTCCCTCAGAAGCTCCGCTTTCTGCCCTTCCCCCTTTGTGCCCTTCGTGGTCAATCCCTCTTCTTCCCCTTCCCACTTTCCCTCCGCGCTCGCCCCTCCTTAATTATTGACAAAACTGCGATTCCCTGTTATTCTCCCTATCAACACAAGATACAGTCCCCATACCATGACTCCACCGCAATCCATAGTGGAGGCTCCCAAGCCTTCAGCCAGCATCATGGGACGCCGCTTGGGCAACTACCAGGTCCGTGCGCTCATCGGTTGTGGAGCCATGGGCGCGGTCTACCTGGCGCACGACGCCGTGCTCGACCGCCCCGTGGCGCTCAAGGTATTGCTGGGCAGCCTGGCGAAAAGCCCCGAGCAGCTGCGCCGTTTCCAGCGCGAGGCCCGCGCCGCCGCGCCGCTGTCGCACCCCAACATCGTCCGCATCTACGAGGCCGGCGTGCGCGAGGGCGTGCCCTTCATCGCCATGGAATACGTGGACGGCGAATCCTTTGATCACTTCCTCAACCGTACCGGCGCCATCCCGTGGCGGCGCGCGTTGGAAATCGCCGCGCAGATGGCCGGGGCCTTGGCCTGCGCGCACGAACACGGCGTGGTCCACCGCGACGTGAAACCGTCCAACATGTTGCTGGACGACACGGGCCGCCTGCGCCTCACCGACTTCGGCATCGCGCGCGTGCGCGACCAGAGCACCGGCCTTACCGAGCACGACTGCTTTCTCGGCACCCCCGAGTTCATGGCGCCCGAGCAGTGCATCGGCGCAAAGGACATCGGCCCCGCATGCGATCTTTTCTCCTTAGGCGTCACGCTCTACCGCATGATAGCCGGGCGCACACCCTTCGCCGGGTTCAGCACCGCCGCGCTGCTGGCCGCCATCACCCACGAAACCCCCATGCGGCTCAACCGCCTGCTGCCCGACGTGCCCGACGACGTTGCCCGGCTGGTGGCGCACCTGATGGAGAAAGACCCCGCCGCCCGGCCCGCATCGGCGGAAGCCGTGGCTGCCGCCATCGAGCAATTGATGGAAAGCGACGGCGGTGCATCGGTCATGTCTGCCGCGCTCGACGCCTTCATGCGCGACCAGGCCAAGCCCCGCCACATCGAGCTGTGGTCCACGCCCACCCCCGGCGAACGCACCCCGGTAAAGACTTCCAAGTCCAGTAAGGACACCAAGGACAACAAAAAGCGCGGCCCCGCCCTGCGCACCAACAAGCGCCGCCGCTTCTACCAACCGGTCAGCATCGGCGCGCGCGTCGCGGCGGGAATCATGATCACCGCCGCCCTGCTCGGCGCGGGATACTGGTACGCCGCAGGCACGCCTGACGTGGTGGAGGCCGCACCCCTTCTGGATAAAGCAGTCTTCGCCGCACACCAGCGCGGCGTCTTCCGCACCGCCCTGCCCCCCGGCCCTTGGCAGGTGCGCAATATCGCATGGTCCGCCCAAGGCGATGTTCTGCTGGTCGCGGTGGAAGGTCAACCCGACTCGACCCTCGCAGGTGCCAACGGCGTGTTCCGTCTTTCGCCAGAAGACGGCTCGATGTTGAGCCTCGTTTCCCCCAGCGCCCCGTGGCGCGGGGATTCTCCCCAGCCGTCGCAACCCGCGCTCACAGTGTTGCCCGCCGCCCTGCCTGTGGATGCTTTCTCCGCCGAAGGTGCGCTGCTCCGCGTTGTGCCTTTTGGTAGCGGGGGCGAGCAAGTCGCAATGTTGCGCCAGCCCTTGGGTGCGTCGTCACCCTATTCCAAGCCCCTCGCCGTGTTGCCAGCGTCCGGCATGGGGGAGAGCCTCGTCACCCCCGATGGCGCTTCGCTCATCGTGGCGCAAGCCCAGGCAGACGGCAGCCACCACCTGATGCTGCACGACCTGACAGGCGCAGCCCCCGCGCGCGCACTCACTGCCGAGCCCTTGCTGCTCGCGCAAGATTCGCTCACCCTCACCCCCGATGGCGCAGCCCTGTTGGCCGTCGCGTCCGAAGGTTCCACCCGTTCGCTCTACCGCATCGAGGCGGCCCCCGGTGGGCGCGTTGAGGTCATCGCCCGTGCGGATTTCTCCGGTCCAATCGCGCTCCATCCCGACGGCAGCCATGCGCTCGCCAGCATCGGGCGTGGCCCCGCTGCCGAGGTCAATCGCATCGCGCTGGATGGCTCAGGAAAGCTGACCCCCATCACGCCCGGCGCGGTGTCGCGACATGCCTTCCTGCCCAATGGCTCCGCCGCGCTCTTCGTTTCCAGCGAAGGCGCCGCCAGCGTACTCATGCATCTACCCGCGTACGGTGCGCCGCAAGTGGTGGCCCGCTTCGAGGACGCTACCCTGCGCGGCGCAACGGTAAGCGCCAGCGGCGCATGGGCCGCCGCCATCATCGAATCCCCGGAAGGCCCCGCCCTTGCCGTGGTGGATATCCCTTCCGCAATTCCCCCGGCCCCCGTGGCCCCGGCGGCATAGGAGAACGGCCCATGTCGCTAGAGCCCATCAACGCCGCGCCAGAGCGCTACGTATTCGGCAACTACGAGATTCTCGACACCCTCGGCAAGGGCGGCATGGGCGTGGTCTATCGCGCGCACGACCGCAACCTCAATCGCACGGTGGCACTCAAGATTCTGCGCGACGACCTGCGCGGAGAAGAGCGCGTGCTCGCCCGTTTCCGGCGCGAGGCCGAAGCCTTCGCCCGGCTCGACCACCCGAATATTGTCCACGTGCATTCCGTGGGCGCGGTGGAAAACATTCCCTTCATCGCCATGCAATTCATAGACGGCGAGACCATGGCCCAGCGGCTGCGCCGCAACGGCGTGCTCGATTGGCGCGAGGCCCTGCGCATAGGCTCAGAGGTGGCCGCCGCGCTGCAATGCGCGCACACCGCCCAGGTCATCCATCGCGACATCAAGCCCGGCAACATATTGATGACGGAAGAGGGCGCGGTCTTCGTCACCGACTTCGGCATTGCCAAGGTGCTCAACGCCACCACCCAGCTGACGCTCGATGGTTCCCGCCTGGGCACCCCGCAATACATGTGTCCCGAGCGCTGCCGCAACAAGCCCATCACCCCCGCCAGCGATCTCTACTCGCTGGGCGTGGTTCTGTTTCAAGCCATCACCGCCAAGCTGCCCTATGCCGCGCGCACCAATGTCGAGATGATCGAGCGCATCACTGGGGACAACGCCCTGCGCGCTCAGTCCCTGTTGCCCGATCTGCCCGACAATGTGGACCGCCTGCTGGCATGGCTGCTGGAGAAGTCCCCCGAGCGTCGCCCCGCCAGTGCGCAAGCGGTGTGCGAGGCGATTGCCCGCGTGCTCGATGGCAAGCCCATCGACCCCGAGGCCGACGAGCGCGACCGCGCGCTGGAGAGTTATCGCAAGGCCACGCCCGCCAAGGCCGCCCGTGCCCCGCGCAAAGACCCGCGCACACGCGAGCTGCCACCCCGCGCTCGGGGAGAACGCGTTGCCAAGCGGGCATGGTTTGGGCTGCCGCCCGTGGTTCGTGCTTTGGCACTGGGCGTGCCTGTCTTGCTGTTGCTCGGGCTGGTTGCCCTCTTCATCAATTCGATTGTCCTGACCCCGCGGGCGCAGGTCGAGCGGCTGACTGCTGCCGAGGCCCTTGCCCGGTGGGATGCCCCGCCCGCCTTGCTCTCTTACACCGAAGAACGCCCCGGCGTGTTTCTTGCCCAAGTGGAAACCCCCGGCATGAAGCTGTCGGGACTGCTGCCTGCGCCCACGGGCGAGGGCGTGGTGATGGAACTGCGCGCGCCCGGCAAGATGGCGCTGTTGCTGTGCGACCCCGCCACCCGTGCGGTCCGCTCGCTTACGCCGCCGCGTGCGCTTGCCGATTCCGCTGTGCTCCGCGTGCTGTCTCCAAACTTTGAGCCCTTGCTGGGCGATGCGCAGGAGACCCTGCTGCTGGGTGCAGCGGGCGAAATGATAACCGGCACCCTGCCACCCACCGGCGCAGCCACCCTGCCCTATCAACGTGAAGGACAATGGGAGGCTGCGCTGGCCGTCAGTTCCTCCGGCGATAACGGCTGGCAGTTGGCCGCTTACCGGGGCCGCAGCGTTGGGGGGCAGACCGCGCTCACGCCCCCCGGCGCGCCGATAGTGGCGGCGGCAGCCGCTGCCGATGGCAGCC
>JBIKMR010000196.1:0-8398 GCA_044359155.1 Candidatus Hydrogenedentales bacterium
TTGTCGTCGTCTTCCGGCACCCACTTGGAAAGATCGTCCGGAGTGGCAAGGCGAATCTTTTCGACAAAGCCCGGTTCGCGCACATGGCGCTCGTCTGACACCTTCTCGAAATAAGCAGCCTTCTCCGCCAGCGTCATCGTCTGCGCGGTAATGTGGCTGATGCCGCTGCGCGTGGCAACCCACACGCCACCAGCGTCGTCGGGTGCAATGTCGATCACCTCGTCGTCCGACAGCCAACGCTGGCTGTGCCGCACCGCCCAGCGCGTGCCATCCCAACGCGCCGCCCCACCGCGTGTTCCCACCCACACCCCGCCCTCGGTGTCCATCGCAATCGCCGTCATCCACGCGTTGGGAATCCCATCCGCCGTGCCATAGGTTTTCGCCAGCGCCCCGTTCTCGAACACGTTCACCCCGCCCAGCGTGGCCGCCCACACCCGGCCCTGCTGATCAGCGGCAATGTCGAACACGTTCGACGTGAAGATTTCTTCCTTCGTCTGGTGCAGGCGAGGCGTGTCGCCGCTGAGGTCATATAGCCCCATGCTCGTCCCCAGCCACAACGCACCCTCCGCTGGCACGGCCAACGCTCGCACCCCACGCGCCAGGCGCTCTGTCTTGATCGCCTTCGCCTTCCCCCCCCGAATGCGGAACAACTGATCCGGTCCCGCCGCAATCACATCGTCACCTTCCGCCGTCAGTGCAGACAACGGGGTCTTGGTCTTTAAAATATGCTCCAGCTTCCCCCCGCCATACACATACAGCCCGTCGCCCACCGCAAGGTACACGCTGTCCCCCTGTGGCAAAATGCTGAACACCGGCAGGGCGGGCAGGCCCAGCGTGGCAAGGTTGGTCCACGTTCCTGTGGAGGAATCGAACAGGGCCGCGCCTTCCGTATAGCCCACGAAGACCTGGGTGCCGTTCACCCCAATGCTGCGCATGTCACCAACGACTTCGCCCAACGGATACTTCGTTGTAACTTCCTGCCGGAAAGGAGTATCTGGCGCAGGCTCGGCGAGGGCATGTAAGGAAACAGAAACACAAAGCAGCAGGGCGATCAGCAAGGGCATGTCAGTACTCCATTGAGAGGGGAAAAGCACGGGATATAATTGATAGGACTACTTGCCGCGTTGCAGCAAGACGAGAAAGCTGGTGGCGCGTTCCTGCATTTCAATGGCGTACTGCTCGACGCGGCGCGACAGCAGGGCATGGGCGGCGACGGCGGGGATGGCTACCGCAAGGCCACCCACCGTGGTGATGAGCGCTTCGGAAATGCCACCCGACACCACCTGCGGGTTGCTTGTGCCTTGGGCGGTGATCGCGCTGAACATGGTCACCATGCCGAGCACCGTGCCCAGCAAGCCGATAAGCGGGCTAACGCCCGCCACCATTTCCAGCACCGTCAGCCCGCGCTCGAGCTGGCCCACCTGCATACGGCCTGCGGCACGCATGGTCTCTATGGCCTGGGCATGGTCCAGGTCGCGCTTCTTGAGCAGTTCCTCGATGATGCGGGCAAAGGCCCCCGGTGCGCGGTGGCAGCGCGCCAGCGCGCTTTCGGCCTCGGCCTCGCCCGCGTAGTCCTCCGCCAATTGCACCACCGTGGGATCCAGCACATAGCGCCTGCGCAACGCGAGGCAACGCTCGACCACGATGGTGAGGCCGATAATCGAGCACCCACCCAACACCAACATGGGCCAGCCGCCAATCGCCAGCAATTCAAACAAACGCATTTAACCTTACTCCAAACCGCCTATAGGAAACGGAAATGCCAACGAATCTCAAGATTCTGGTTGCGGTATATCTCTGGGACTTCAAAGGGGAACTTGTCAAACGGGGCCACGCCACGAATGGCGTCCAGACATAGGGCACCATACACGGCATCTTCCGACGGGGCTGCCAGCCTAACCGATACCAGCGTTCCGTCTGCCGCGATTTCGCAATCGACCTCTACCCCGCGCGGCTCGGTGCCGGAGTAGCGCAGCAGCAGCGCCTCGCGCCAACGGCGTTCCACCTTCTTTTTCACGTGCTCTAAATAGGGAGCAATCTTATCCTGTATCGCGCCATAGCTGGTGAAGCCCTTGGTCACCACGCGGTTGTCCAGCCTTCCGCGCGCGGGGCTGGCGGGGGCTGCCGCAAGCGGTTCAGGCACACTGGCCGCAGGGGTGGCCTGCGCCATCTTCATGCGTTCCATCTCGACGCCCCGCGCCGATTCGCGGGCGGGTGGTTCAGACACGGATACCGGCGCATCGCGATCGCGCATGGCGTTGGGACCCTCGGCGGCGGATTCCTTCTCCGCGCGGGGAGAGGGCTGAGGCTGGGGGGGCAGGGAATCCTCGGGTTGGGGAGCAGGCTCCGGCGCGGGCGCTTGCTGCACAGCCAGCGGCGCGGTGGGTGCCACGGCAACGGCGGGCTGCCCGGGCGTTTCCAGTTCGGACTCGATATCCACCGCAGGCCCCAGCTGATTGCCATCCTTCAGCTCGGCGTCTGCCGCAAGGGAATTTTCACGCGCGATGAAACGCGCATCTTCCGGGGGTGTTTCCGTGGGGGACAAGGCCTCGACCAACTGCGGCGCGGGGGCTGGCTCCGGCTCGATTTCCAGCACCACGTAATCGGGCACTGGCCCCTCCCCCATCTCGGCGGGTCGCCACACGGCACCCAGCAGGAACAGGCAGGAGTGGACTGCGAGGGACACCCCCACGGCCAACTGAAACCTGCGCTTGTACTGGAGATCATTTTCCATAGGCGCGGGATTGTAGCATGGTGGGCAATCCACACGAGTGCAGCCTTTGGCGATAACGAATTGTTGCTTCCCGCTATGCCAACAAATCGTGCATCACGTTGCCGAACACGTCAGTCAGGCGCATGTCTCGGCCACTATACCGGAAGGTCAACTGGGTGTGGTCGAAGCCGAGGAGGTGGAGGATGGTGGCGTGAAGATCGTGAATCTCCACACGCTTATCTATCGTCTTGTATCCGTATTCGTCGGTTTCACCATAGACCAGACCGGGCTTTACGCCTGCGCCTGCCATCCAGATGGTGAAGCCGAAAGGGTTGTGGTCGCGCCCGGCGCTGCCTTGGGCAAAGGGGGTGCGGCCAAATTCGCCCGCCCATAGCACCAGAGTTTCGTCGAGCAGCCCGCGCGATTTCAGGTCCATGAGCAACCCGGCTATCGGCTGGTCAGTGGCGAGCGCGTTGAGGCCGTGGTTATTCTTCAGGTCTGCGTGGGCGTCCCATCGGTCTTGGCCCTCGATGGGCAGGCAGGTAAGTTCGATAAAGCGCACGCCGCGCTCGACGAGCCGCCGCGCCATGAGGCATTGGCGACCGTAAGCCCGCGTCTGGGGATAGTCGGCCTCCATGCCGTAGAGACGCTTGGTGGCGTCGGTCTCGCCATCGAGGCTGGTGAGGTCAGGCACGGCGGACTGCATTCGGAAGGCGAGTTCGTAGTTGGAGATGGCAGCCTCGAGCTGGTCGTCCGCGCCCATGTGCTGCATGGCGAGGGCATCGAGTTCGCCCATCAGCCGCAGGTTGCCGCGCTGCTGCCCTGCCGCTGCTTCCGCTGGAAGTACGTTGGCCAAGGCGGGTATGCCATTGCGCAGATACGAAGCCTGGTACGCCGCTGGCAGGAAGCCAGAGCCAAAGTTGTCGGCGCCGCCCGAAGGAATCAGCCCGCCGTTGAGCACGACGAACCCGGGCAGGTCCTGATTCTCGCTGCCCAAGCCATAGCTTGCCCATGCGCCCATGCTGGGGCGGCCCTGCAATCCGTGGCCGGTGTGCAGGAAATAATTAGCGGCGTTGTGCTCGGAGAAGTTGGACACCATCGAGCGCACGATGCAAAGGTCATCCACGCACTGGGCCACGTGGGGGAACAGGTCGCTTACCCATGCCCCGCTCTGGCCGTATTGGTGAAAGTCCCACGGGTTGCCAAAGGTGCTGCCGTTGTCGTCGAACTGGGTGGGCTCCATCTTCATGGCGAAGGGCTTGCCATGCTCGGCGCGCAAGCGCGGCTTCGGGTCGAAGCTGTCCACTTGGGACACGCCTCCGTCCATATAAAGAAAGATGACGCTCTTCGCCTTGGGCGCAAAGTGTGACAGACGCGGAGCGAGGGGATTGGTCGAGGGCACAGCCCCGTAGGCTTTGTCTCCAAGCAGCGCGGCCAGCGCCAACGCGCCAAAGCCGCTTGCGCTCTGAGCCAGCATCTCCCGACGGGACATGGCATGGGGTCGAAAACCAGAACACAGATTGCAGTTGGAAT
Organism: Candidatus Hydrogenedentales bacterium; assembly: GCA_044359155.1. Classification (GTDB taxonomy): domain Bacteria; phylum Hydrogenedentota; class Hydrogenedentia; order Hydrogenedentales; family JAEUWI01; genus WGMK01. Next base: position 4,247 of record JBIKMR010000196.1, read on the forward strand.
TGTCTGTAGTGTGCCTAGCCAAGGAAGATGAACTCCTTCAATGTGAACATGACGTGGCAGAGATCCGTCCAGATGCGCTCGTCGTGCTGGGCGGTCTCGGGGCCGATGCCATAGACCGTGGCCTGCGCCTGCATGAACGCGCGCATTCGCTCTGATTCATCGGGCAGCGGCTGGCGTGACAAGGCCCGCAGGTAGAGCGCGTTGATTCGGTCCTCCGCGCTTTCCTGCTCCGCCATCACCTGCTTCGCCCATGCGGCGGCCTGCGCGGTGACCACGGGATCGTTCATCAATATCAATGCCTGCGCAGGCACGTTGGACACGTTGCGCCGCCCCTGGGTGGAATCGGGCACGGGCATGTCGAAAGCCTGCAACATCGGCGGCAGGTAGTTGCGGCGCACTTCCATGTAGATGCTGCGACGGCGTGCGCCGTCTTCTGGGCCGGACTGCTCCGGACGACGATTGCCTTCAAGGAAAGGCGAGATGTACGCAGGCACGGACGGCCCGAACTGCGTGGCATCCAGCGTACCCGCCACGGCAAGGATCGCATCGCGCACAGACTCCGCCTCGAGCCGCCGCCGGTTCATGCGGTGCAGTAGCACATTGTCCGGGTCTTGCTCCTCGGCTACGGCGTCCGCAGGGACGCTGCTCATGCGGTAAGTTTGCGTGGTGACGATATCGCGTATCGCCTGCTTGATGGACCAGCCCTTCTCGCGAAAACGCGTGGCGAGAAAATCGAGCAACTCGGGATGCGAAGGGGCCTGGCCCAGTACGCCGAAGTTGTCGGTGGAAGGCACGATACCCCGGCCCATCAGGTAGTGCCAGATACGGTTGGCCATCACGCGGGCAGGCAGAGGATTGTCCTCACTCAACACGCGCTCGACCAACTCAAGTCGCCCGCTGCCTTGCTGCACGGCAGGCTGTTCGGGCCCCAGCACCGCCTCAAGGAAGCGCCGCTGAACGAGATCGCCGGGAGTCTTGTAGCTACCGCGCAATTGCACGAACTCATCCTGCGGTGTGCCGTCTGTCATTGCCAGCACGCGCTCGTGCCGGGGCAATTCATCGGCCACTTTTTCCTTGTGGTCCAAGGCACGCGCCAGTCGGGAACTGTCGGACAGCGGCAGCGCCAGTTGTTCGCGTTGCACAAGGTTAAACAACGCGCGCGCGGCGCCGGGTTTGCCGCCGCCAGTGCCACCCGCGACCGCCTGCTGCACCAACGTGTCATAACGCGCGGCCAAGTCTTCCAGCGAAGTGGGCAGGCCTGGCGCAAGCAAAGCGCGCAGCACGGCGTAGTCCGGTGCTATCTGCGGGGGGGTATCGCTGAACCGAATCTCGTCCACCGCCACCCAGCCCTCGCCGGGATCGACAATCTCTATGTAGGCATTGCGCCCTTTGAACTTGCCTAGACCGCCCACTTGGTACAGCCAGAGGAATTCGTCGCCGTGCTTCACCGGTAAAAAGGTACTGTCGAAAAGTAGGCCGTTGAACTCGCGCAGCTCGTAGCCCTCAATGATGAGGCGCAGTTCGCAATTGCGTCCTGCCCCAAGGTATTGGATGCCCTCATGCTCGAGCCTGAAGTCCGGCGAGCGCAGGGTGCCTTCCACCTTGGAATCTACCTGCCCGCTATGGATGACCCCGGCTGGAACCAGCGCCACGCGCCCCCGCTCTTCGGCCCATGCGCCCTCGCCCGTTGGCCCGGATGCAAAGGCTTCGCCGTAGGCCGTCCACCCGTCCAAGTCGCCCGGGGTGTCAAAGTGTGCGAAGATCACATCGCCTGGTTGAGCGGTGCCCGGCGGCGGCTGGTCCGCCAGCCACCCCGCTACACGCTCGCACGTGGCGCGAATGTCGCCGTCTTCGTTCAGCGCCTTGCTCCACAAGTGCAGCGGATGCTGCGCATCGTTCACAACGGATTCCTCGCCCAGCGCATCTGCCCAGCGGAGCATGGTGTCTTCATCCAGCCCAAGCTTGCGCGCCACCTGGTCTGCTTCCAGACCCGACCGCTCCGCTTCCGCCGTCGCCATCAGCCACGGGGACAACGGCGCAGCCTGTTCGCTGGCTTCTTCGAGCCCCTTGTCTATCGCCCACTTCACGCGCTCCGTCGCGCGGTTCAGGCGTTCCATTCCCTCGGCCACCCTGCCGCCCGGATCGAGGTAGGCATGTTGCGCGCGCGAACTGCGCAGGAAACCCGCGAGCGCGTAATAGTCGTTGGCGGAAATCGCGTCGAACTTGTGGTCATGGCATCGCGCGCAGGCGACCGTCATACCAAGGAAGGCTTTTGAAAACACGTCGATCTGGTTGTCGATGCGGTCGGCCTGATCAATCCGCACATCCACCGGCGCGTGGGTGGCCTGGTGCATGTACCAGAAACCGGTGGCGGTGACCGATTCATTGAAACCGCTGGCTGGGTCGATGCGCGGCTGGGGCAACAGGTCGCCCGCCACATGCTCGCGCAACATCTGGTCGTAGGGCACATCAGCATTCAGTGCGCGGATTACATAGTCCCGGTAGCGCCACGCATACTCGACGGGATAGTCCTGCTCGTGGCCGTAGGTCTCGGCATAGCGCGTCAGGTCCAGCCAGTGCCGTCCCCATCGCTCGCCAAAGTGTGGCGATGCCAACAGCGAATCCACCAGCTTCTCGTAAGCGTAGGGATCGGTGTCCGCCACGAATGCCTCGACAACATCCGGCGCGGGCGGCAGGCCGGTCAGGTCGAAATACAACCGGCGAATAAGCACACGCTTGTCCGCCTCGGGTGCGGGCGACAGCCCCGCCTGCTCCAAGCGCGCGAGGATGAAGCGATCAATATCCGTGCGCGGCCAAGCGGTGTTGGCCACCGTGGGGGGGGCGGAGTCTTGCACGGGCTGCCAAGCCCAGTGCTCGGCGCGGCGTGCCGCCACGTCGAACACTTCCTTTGCTGGTGCGGCACTATCGGTGGGGACGGGCTCTTCCGGCCACACTGCCCCGTCGGCAATCCACTGCCGCAGCGCGGTCAGCGCTTCTTCGGGCAGCTTGCCGTCCGGCGGCATTTGCAGGTCCACGTCGTCATAACCCACCGCCACGATCAGGCGGCTGGCAGCGGGGTCTCCCGCAACAACCGCAGGCCCCGTCTCCCCGCCTGACTTAAGGAAAGAACCATGGTCAAGGCGCAAGCCGGACTTCTGCTTCTCCGGCCCGTGGCAGGAATAGCAGTGCTCGGCCAGCACGGGCCTCACCGATTTCTCGAAGAACTCTGCACTATCGCCTGTGGCCCAGGCAGCGCCCGGCACAGCAAGCGCCAATAAAGCGATAAATCTCACGGCAAGCACATCCTCCGTGTCAACGGCCCACCGCTAATATAAAGGAAACATCGGGCCATGCCCAACCCCATCCTGTCGCTTTCTGCAGCGCCCGCGCATTTCTGCGACCCAGCCCTTATTTGCTATACTCTTCGCTTTCTGCTGCATCTCCCCTGCCCGCGCCGTGTTCCCCTGTGGATGCGCATGGTGGCCGGGCGTATAGAGGAATCCCCATGGAACTGCCTAAGAATTACAATCACAATGAGTTAGAGCCGGGTCTGGTAGACGCTTGGGAAGGTGCGGGCATCTACCGCTGGGACCCCACCAAGGGCCGCGATGAGACCTTCGTGGTGGACACTCCCCCGCCCACCGTCTCGGGTTCGCTGCATGTGGGCCACCTCTTCAGCTATTCCCATCAGGATTTCATCGTCCGCTACCAGCGGATGCGGGGGAAGAACATCTTCTTCCCCATTGGCTGGGACGACAACGGCCTGCCCACCGAACGCCGCGTGCAGAACATGCTCAACGTGAAGTGCGAAGCGCACCTTCCTTACGTCCCCGATTTCAAACCATCGCAAGACAAGAAAGCGCCGCCTACCCCCATCAGCCGCCGCAACTTCATCGAGCTGTGCGACGTTGTTGTCAAGGAGGACGAGCAGGCCTTTAAGCGCCTGTGGTCGCGCCTTGGGCTTAGCTACGACTGGACCCAGGAATACGCCACCATCAACGAGCACTGCCGCCGCATTTCGCAGTGGAGCTTCCTCGACCTGCTGAACAAGAACGAGGTCTACCAGGCCGAGCGCCCAGTGATGTGGGATGTGGACTTTCAGACCGCCATCGCCCAGGCGGAACTGGTGGACAAGGAACTGCCCAGCCAGTA
>JBIKMR010000197.1:0-8374 GCA_044359155.1 Candidatus Hydrogenedentales bacterium
ACCTTCACGGCAGCCGCCTTCTTGTGCCACGGCGGTGCCGCGGGCGAGCCGGACTACATCGGCCCGCGCGGCGACATTGACGACGACGACGAAACCAACGTCGTGGAATACGCCGATGGCGCGGTGCTGAAGACTCGGGAAGAGTGGCTGGAATCCAATTGCCTCACCCCAGTGCTGCGACTGACCAGCTTTACCGGCGGTGGCCTGCGCATTTCCGGGTTGAAGGAAACCTTCCGCGTCGAGACCGCCGGTGCGGCAGGCACGGTGACGTATCAATGGAAGAAGGCAGCGGCGAACGTGGGCACTGCGCAGGAATTCGTGATTGGCTTCCTCACCTCGTCTAGCGCGGGCAGCTATTCCTGCGTGGTGACCGATGGCGTGACCACGCGCACCACCCCCTCGACCAACCTGACCGTGACCAACGTGCCGATATTCTTTGCGGTGCAGCCCCTGGGTGCTACGCGCAACCCCGGCAGTAACTTCACCTTCAACGTGTCGGTGCAGGGCGGCAGCGGCCCCGGCCCGTATTCGTACCAGTGGAAGAAGGGCACCACCAACGTGGGCACCAACTCCCCCACGCTGGCGCTCACCAACCTCAGCACCTCGGACGCGGGTACCTACCGGTGCAGCGTCACCTCGAACGGTGGCGGAGACACCATCACCAGCAGTGGTGCCGTGCTAAACGTGCGCGCGATCAACTTTTCACTGACGGCCCAGCCCCTAAGCGCAAAAAAATATGTGGGCCAATCACACGTATTGAGTGTCACTGCCAGTGGTGGCAGCGGTAGTTTCTCGTATGTATGGAAGAAAAACGGGAGCACCTTTGGGGCAGCCGGGACTTCGTCCATCACGTTGAGCAACTTGGCCGTGGCGAACGCGGGCAGCTACACCTGCACGGTGACGGACATAAACCAGCCGAGCAACACGGCGGAAACGGACGCGGCGCTGCTCGAGGTGGCCCCCGCATTGCAGATTACCCAGCAGCCCGTGGGCGGTACGGTGCAGATTGGCACTCTTATTCAACTCAGCGTGGCAGCGGAAGGTGGCTTCGCGCCGCTAAACTACCAGTGGCGCTGGGAAGGTCTTTCCATTACCGGGCAGACTTTCAGCATCTATTCCGCTGTGGCGCTGAGCGGTTTCGAAGGCACGTTCACCTGCCGAGTGACCGATGCCAACGGCACGGCAGTTGTAAGCGCGGGCGCGCCAATCGAACTCGCACCGGAAATACTGATCAATACGCAGCCCGTGGGCGCGAAGAAATACAGCGGGCAATCGCATACGCTGGCGGTGGACGCATCGGGCGGGGATCCGCCGCTGCTTTACCAGTGGTACAAGGACGATAGCAGCATAGGGGCTGCGGGGCAGACCACCTCGCTCGCACTGCCCAGCCTCACCCCGCAGCAATCAGGCATTTATTTCTGCCGTGTTTCGGATTCTGTGGGCAGCTTCAAAGACACCGACGCGGTGCAGCTTCTTGTGGCCGACACCCCGGTCATTACCCAGCAGCCGCAAGCCAAAGACCTTGATGCAGGCGATCCGCTGGCCCTGAGTGTAACCGTGACGGGCGGCATTCCGCCGGTGACCTACCAGTGGCGCAAGAACAATACGCCGATATTGGGAACCAATTCGCCGCTCTATTCCAAAGCTTCCGTAACCACAGTGGATGCGGGTGACTATACCTGCCGCATCACCGACGGTTTGGGCACCGTACTCAATTCGACTGCGGCAACCGTCACCGTGGCGCGCCCCATCGAAATTGCGCAGCAGCCGCAGGGCGGCATCGTGGCCGAGGGCGATGATTTCACCTTTACCGTGAACGTGAATGGCGGTGTGGGCCTGTTGGTGTTTGATTGGAAACAGAATGGGGCGTCGATTGGCGCGCCCAGCCAGCCTACACTGGCGCTTACCGGTATCACTGAGGACCGCGCTGGCACCTATACCTGCACGATATCCGACGATACGGCCGGAAGCGTGACCACGCTCGGGGCGGTGCTGACGGTGGTGGATGCGCTGCGCATAGACGCGCAACCACAGAGCGGCAACTACATCGAAGGGCAGACGGTAAATCTTTCGATAACTGCAGGCGGCGGCCTGCCAGATTACACTTACCAGTGGTACCTGGACAGCAACCCGATCAGCGGGGAGACCTCGTCTACATTCACGATCGAGGATGCCGAACTTTCCGACACCGGCCTCTACCAGTGCGAAATAGGCGACCAGCTGGGCGGTGAGGTCTTGTCGGAAGTTGCCGCCGTGCTGGTGGCCCCGCTCATCACCGTGACGCTGCACCCCAAGGGTGTGGACATCTACTCAGGCGGTGCGCATCTGCTCGAGATTTCTGCCACGGGCGGCAATGGCGACTACACCTATATCTGGCGCTATAACGCGGTCCCAATTGAGGGCGCTCCCAATGCCCCGCAATACACGCTGCAGAATCTTCAAGCTTCGGAATCCGGTTTCTACGACTGCGTGATCACCGAGTCGCAGGGTGGTGCCGTGGCAACGTTCCCAGCGTTCGTGCGCGTGCGCGACCAGATAACGGTGGATACCCAGCCGGAGGGCAAGTTCCTGACTTTGGGCGATAGCCACTTACTGACCTTCGAGACCTCTGGCGGATTCGAGCCAGTGCAGTACCAGTGGCTGAAGGACGGCGAGTTTATCGTGGGAGAGACCACGACGGAATACACCGTAACCGCGAACAGCGTGGATGATGGCGGCATATACACCTGCTTGGCCTACGACAGCGTCTCTTCGATTGTGCTGTCGACAGAGGCGGTCGTGTCCGTAGTGCAGCCCATTGAACTGGTGAGCGGTCCGGAAGGTGGCACGCGCCTGCCGGGCGAGAACTTTACCTTCGTAGTCGTTGCCAGCGGTGGCACGGGCACGCTGCACTACACCTGGTTCAAAGATGACGCCCAGATTGAAGCACCTGACCAAGCGAGCCTCGTACTGGACAACCTGATGCCTTCCAACGCGGGCCTCTATTATTGCGTGATAACGGACGACGCCGAGGGCATCCTCACCACACCCGAGGCTAGCCTGCAGGTTTCCAGCTCACCGATAGACATCAGTGAACATCCCGAGGGAGGCGAACAATACCCCGGCGAAGCGTTCACCTTCAGCATTGCGGCAAGCGGCGGCATTGGTGAATTTTCCTACCAGTGGCGGCGCAATTCGGGCGCGGGCTTTGAAGACCTGCCCGGTGCGGACAGCGCAACGCTGGCCCTAGAAGACTTGCAGCTGTCTGACGCGGGCGTGTACCGCTGCCGCGTGACCGACGAGGACAACCAGTCGGTGCAGTCCTTCTCCGCCACACTACTGATTACCGAACGCTTGTCGATTGTCGAACAGCCGCAGCCTGTGAACGCCTACTTCGGCTCCACAGTTTCCTTCACGGTGACTACGTCGGGCGGCATTGGGCAGCGCACCTACGTGTGGATGCGCGACGGACAGATGATCAGCGGCAATGCCCCGGTGCTCACTCTTACCAATATCGACGCGAACGACGCGGGCAGCTACACCTGCACCGTGGCGGCGGAGCGCGATAACGAGCCCACCCTACCCGCCACATTGGCCACCGGTGCGCAGTTGCAGATTACCACGGCCCCCATCGAAGTGACCCGAATTGCCGGGGAGTCCTACTTGTTCGACGCCGACACCACCGGCGGCGTGGGCACCGTGATGTATGCCTGGGTGAAAGACTCCTCCCCCTTCCGCGCCGTGAAGACCTTCAATCTGGGGCCACTTACCGTGGAAGATTCCGGCGAGTATGCGCTGGTCGTGGCAGATGCCGTGGGCACGCTGGGCGGAAATGTCTTGGTGTCGCTGACGGTTGAGGCGGCGGAGGGCGAATTGCCAGAGCCGATTCACTCGGCAGACACTGATGGCGACGGTGTGTTCAGCCTTACAGAAATGCTGCGCATCATTCAGCTTTACAATGCCAACGCCTACTACTGCGACGACACCCAGCCTGATGGCTACGCCCCCGGCGTGAGTGCCACGGCCCCGCAGGATTGTCCCTATCACGCCACCGACTATATCGAAAAAGATCGCATCCTCTCGCTCTCCGAGTTGTTGCGCGCCTTGCAGATATTCCAAATTGGCTCTTACTGGTTCTGCCCCAGCGACGGCACCGAAGACTTCTTCTGCCTGGGGGACGCCCCCGGGGCCGAGGGAGAATGACCACCCCGCAGCGCGCCGTGGTGCTATTGAGCGGCGGGCTCGATTCTTCCGTGCTGCTGCACCATGTGGTGCGGCAGCTCGCCGTGGCAGAAGTCCACGCCCTCAGCTTTGACTATGGCCAGCGGCACGCGGTCGAGCTGGAATGCGCACGCGCGCAGGCTGCCCTTGTGGGTGCGTACCAAGCCGTCATCCCCTTGCAATTCCTCGGGCCAATGCTGGCCCCCGGTTCCACGCTACTGGCCGCAGGCGCGCCCGTGCCTGACCTCAAAGAATTGAGCGAAGTCCAGCTCACCCAGCCCCCCACCTACGTGCCCCACCGCAATCTCATGTTGCTGTCGCTGGCGGCAGCTTATGCCGAGGCCAACAAGATTGCCGACGTGTATTACGGCGCACAGGCGCAAGACGAATACGGATACTGGGATTGCACGACGGATTTCCTTGGGCGAATCAACGCGGTGCTCTCCCTCAACCGTGACACCCCGGTACGCATCCACGCCCCCTTCGTGTCGCACGACAAGGCGGCCAACGTGCTGCTCGGGCAGGAACTCGGCGTGGACTTCGCCCTTACGTGGACTTGCTATCGCGGCGAACCCGGCCACCCCTGCGCCACCTGCCCCGCCTGCGTCGAGCGGCTGAACGCCTTCGCCAAGGCAGGCATACCCGACCCTCTGGATTACCCCGCCCCCGCTTGATAAAGTGTTGTCAGGGAGTTGCACCGTGGGCGAATACCTCTTAGAGATGCGCGGAATCACCAAGCGCTTTCCCGGCGTGGTGGCGCTGAAAGACGCGCGCCTGTCGCTGCGACCCGGCGAAGTGCTTTGCCTGCTCGGCGAAAACGGCGCAGGCAAATCCACCCTCATGAAAATACTCTCCGGCGCGCAACAAGCCGACGCGGGCGAGATCGTGCTCGACAGCGCAGCGGTAAAGATTCAATCCCCCCACCACGCCCAAGAGCTGGGCATCAGCATGATCTACCAGGAGTTCAACCTCAGCCCCTTCTTGAGCATCGCCGAGAACCTCTACCTCGGCAGGCAGCCCATGCTGGGCCGGACCCCTTTGGTCAACTGGTCCGCCCTGCGCAGGCAGGCGCAGGAAACCCTCGCCCGAATCGGCGTCTCGCTCGATGTGCGCCGCGCCGTGAATACCCTCAGCGTGGCCGAGCAGCAGATGGTCGAAATCGCCAAGGCGCTCACCCTCGACGCACGCATCATCGTGATGGACGAGCCCTCCGCCACCCTCACCGACCACGAGCTCACCGCCCTCTTCACCCTCATCCGCACCCTCCGCAGGCAGGGCATGGGCATCATCTACATCTCCCACCGCCTCGAGGAAGTCTTCACCATAGGCGACCGCGTCACAGTCATGCGAGACGGCGAGCACGTGGAAACCAAGGCCGTGTGCGACCTCGACCGCGAAGAGATCATCCGTCTCATGGTGGGCCGAGAATTGAAGGACGAGTTCCCCAAGGAGACCTTCCCCGTCGGGCGCGAGCGCTTGGCCGTGCGCGGCCTATCGCGGCGCGGTGCCTTCGAGAACGTCAGCTTCTCCCTGCGCGAGGGCGAGATCGTCGGCCTCACCGGGCTCGTCGGCGCTGGCCGTACCGAGGTCGCACGCGCCCTCTTCGGCGCTGACCGAAAGACCGCCGGCGAAGTCCTGCTCGACGGCGCTGCCATCGACATTCGCCAGCCCTCCGACGCTATTGCCCACGGCATCGGCCTGCTCACCGAAGACCGGAAGGGCCAAGGCCTTGTGCTTGGCATGACCGTGCGCGAAAACACCACCCTCGCCAACCTCAGCGCCGTATGCTCGGGGCCCTTCCTTCAGCGCAGTGTGGAGCGCGGCGTTGCCGCAAAGTATGTGGACGAGCTGCGCATCAAGACCCCCGGCATTGAGCAGAACGCCCAGAACCTCAGCGGCGGCAACCAGCAGAAAGTCGTGCTGGCCAAGTGGTTGTTCACCCAGTCCAAGGTACTCATCTTTGACGAGCCCACGCGCGGCATCGACGTGGGCGCGAAAGTAGAAATCTACAAGCTCATGAACGAGCTCGTCCGCCAGGGAGTCTGCATCCTCATGATATCCAGCGAACTCCCCGAGATACTCGGCATGTGCGACCGCATCCTCGTCATGCACGAGGGCCGCCTGCGCGGAGAACTCTCCCGCGCCGAGGCCACGCAGGAAAAGATCATGCACCTCGCCACGGGTCACGCCGTGAGCGCGGCATGATCGTTCGCGCCATGCGCAACCTGATTCAAGTCACCTCGCTCTGTTGCCTCCTTACTTCTTGCTGCATGGTGCCCCAGCCCGAGAATGTCTACACCTTTGAAGAAGGCGTGGACGACTGTGAGTGCTTCGAGGACACCTCCATATTCTCCGAGTCCCAGAATGCAGGCGGGGCAACGGATGGCATTTTCTCGGGAACAACGGCACAACTACACACGCGGCGCGCGTTGCTTAAAGTGGACCTGTCCAGCATTCCACCGGGCACGGTGATTACGAACGTGGAACTGCGGGTGACGGTCGAGATGTCGGGCGATAGCTTTGCGGATATCGCCTATGCGCTGCACCCGGTGTCGCGCCCATGGGGCGAGGGCACCGTGCGGGCAGGGGCCAACGGTGGCTTCGGCGGCCCGGCCAATCCGGGAGACGCCACGTGGACCGATGCCCGGCTTGGCGAAGTGGCATGGACAACACCCGGTGGAGACTTTGACCCCGAGCCCAGCGCGGTTGCGAATGCAGGCTTTGCCGGGCAGTCCGCCACGTGGAGTGGTGCGGGCTTGGTGAAAGATGTACAGCGCTGGGTGAATGCCCCGGAGGAAAACCACGGCTGGATTATCATCGGCGCGCTTGAGGGACAGAAGAAGCGCGTAAAGCGGTTCTACTCTTCCGATGCCCCCGGCAACCGCCCCCGGCTGGTGGTAGAGGTTGCGCCTGCAATCGGGAAGCAAGGCCTCACAATATTCGGGCTGGAGGTCGTACAGCGCTAATCGCTGTTGCCTGGTTTGCCGGTCTCCTCCAAGTCCAGATGGAAGCGATGGAGAAAACGGTGCGCTACCGGGGCAATCATGATGGCGGATGCGGAGAGGAAGGCGACCCCGGAGTAGAGGCAGTAGATGATGGCGAAGAGTTTGCCGCCCTCGGTCTGCAACACGTTCACCGGTCCCATGCCGGTAAGGATCATGGCCGCATTCAGGTAGGCGTCCATCCAAGGGATGTCTTCCAAGTAGTGGTATCCCATGGCGCCTGCGGTGAGGGACGCCAGCAACAGGCCGATCGACACGGCGAAGTAGCGCGCGAACATTGCGAAGAATGCGCTGCGTGGCAGCATGGGGGCAAGGGGCTTTCTGGGCATGGTGCTATTGCCCTTTGCTTTTTGTAGAGCTGTCTTCCTTTACCCCGGCCAGTTTCTTCGCCAGCTTCTTCTTGCCTTCCAAATCCATCTGGCGGGCTATCTGAATGCGCTGGGCTTGAGGCGAGCCTGCGCCGTGCAGCGATTCGGTCAGGTAGCCCACGGCATTGCGGCCCAGGGTCATGTTCTCGATCAGCCGCAACACGCGCAGCCGGTCTTCCGGGTCCACGCCGGGGCGCGCCTGCATGAACTTCCGCACCATCGGGCCCAGCGTCTCGTGGCGCAGGTCTTGTTCCGAGGGTGCCGTGGCCACCAATCCGCCCGCGATATCTTGCGCCAGGCGGCCAAGCTCGAAGGGTATCCTGGTCACGTGGTGTTTGCACACGTTGGCTGTAAGGTCGTTGCAAATATACGCGCCCGACATCGTGGGCTTGCTCTCGAATGAAGACGCAATGCCCGTGGCATAGATGGTCTCGTTCAGGTGGGCCATTTCGACCAACTTGTCCTTGATGTGCGACACGTTGGGCACGCCGTTGTAGTCGGCAATCGCGCCCGCCGCGCCGATGAGCACATCGCCCACGCCGCTCTTGCACACGTAGCTGCGCCGGTGGTAGCACGTGAATCGCTCGACCAGCATCGCCGCGTAATCATACTCGCCATCCATAAAGACCAGGTTCCACGGAATGAATACATCCTCGAAGATAACCAGCGCCTCTTGTCCTGAGAAGCCCGCATTCCCTTGGTCAATGTCGCCCGGTTCCATCGCGCGGGTATCGCAGGATTGGCGACCATAGATATACGTGATGCCGGGCGCGTCCACCGGCACCGCGCCCACGATTGCGAAGT
>JBIKMR010000019.1:0-27058 GCA_044359155.1 Candidatus Hydrogenedentales bacterium
CCACGACCCCCGGCGACGTGTCCGGCTACTTCGGCAACGTGGAGAACTTCTCGACAACGGCCAGCGGCGGCTACGCCCCGTACAGCTACGAATGGCGCTTGGGCGGCTCGCCGATAATCGGCGCTCCGAACGCGAATGCCTACGCCCGCACGCTTCTTGCAACGGACAACGGCGCGCTTATCAGCGTTGAAGTGACCGACGCGGGCGGCGACACGGGTCCGAAGTCGGCAGTGTCCGGCGACGCGGAAATCACGGCGGCAGCGGCCCCGGTGGTGACCATCACCAGCGCCGGCTTCCGTGGCTACGTGGACGACGCGAAGCCCACGCAGACGCTCACGGTTGTTGGCGGCCTTGGCTCGCTGAGCTACGAGTGGTTTGTGGACGGCACCGACATCACGACGCTTGGCGGCACGGTGGCCGGCGGCAACGGCGACCTGACGCTTCCGAACAGCTCGGTGACGGGCACGCTGACGGCGACGGTTTCCGACAGCATCGGCTCGGCGGACTCGACGAACAGCGTTCAGGTCGAGATTGTGGACCACCTGACGGGCGTTGTTGTGAACGATGCCACGGGCGGCGACGGCAACCCCTTCAGCAACCCGCGCATCCTGCAGGGTGAAGGCCTGTCCCCGATAACCACCGAGTGGTTTAAGGACGATGGCTCGAAGGTGTTCCAGCCGCTTGTGCCCGCACAGTCCGGCTCCTCGATCGTCTTCACGCCGCTGACCTTCGCCGACGCGGGCACCTACCAGGTGACCGTTGAAGACGACGGCACCGACGGCCCCTTCAGCGACACGTTTGTGCTGACGGTGGTTGAAGGCGTGCCGGTTGGCGGCGGCCTGGGCCTTGCGGCCCTGGCGCTGATGAGCAGCCTGGGCGGTGCGCTTGCACTGCGCCGGCGCAAGAAGTAAGCGCAAGGGCGCAAGCCCGAAATAGTCACTCCCTCGGGGCCGCTGGTAAACACCAGCGGCCCCGGTCGTTTTGATGGCAACTACCCTGCGCTCCCTTGCTCGTGTATAAACATAGCTTCGCCGCAAACACCTGACCGGGAGTCTCGCCATGCTGCGCCTTGCAATTACCTTGCTGCTGTTGTTTGTCGCTTCTGCACATGCTGAATCGTGGGATCCAGCCGCGCCCGACTACACCGGGCGACAGGGCCTCACGATTCATGTGTCCAAGCTGGGTGACAACACGGATGGCCTGTCGTGGGCCACGGCCTACACCACCGTGCAGGCCGCTCTCGACCACGTGCCCGATGCGCAGGGCGGACACCGGGTATTCATCCGTCCAGACACCTACATGGAACCCAACCTCACCGTGCCACACCCGGGAGCGGAGGGTTCGTATAACCTGCTGATTGGCGACACCGACGGCAGCCTCGGCTCGGGCCACGCGGGGGAGGTGGTGCTGGATGCTGGCGATCCAGAGAAGGGCTTCAAGAGCTACGACTGGTGGGGCAGCATCCGCTCGAACCAGCAAGGTTGGAGCAAGGAACACACGGAGCCCACCTTCTCCGCCATCGTGTGGGACCGTTGGATACTCCGCAACCTATACGCCACCGGCGGAGACGCCGGACTCTTCTGGGATTGCACCAACCGCATCGAGCCCTTCAGCATCGTGGTGGAAGATTGCACCAGCATAGGCCGCGCCTTCGGCGGTGGCGTGGCCAGTTGCCTGTCCCGTCCCGACGAGCCGATCACCTTTCGTCGCTGCACGCTCTGGTCCCTAGATTGGTGGGGAGACACCGCCGGGCTCTACGTGCGCGTGGAGAATCCCACGATGCCGAAACGGCCCGACGTGCTGGTTCAAGACTGCACCCTAGTCAGCCCGCAATGCGCGCTCAAGGGCGGCAACTACGGCTTCCACACCTTCATGCGCGTGCAGACAGAGCGCAGTAAACTGATAACGCTCAACTTCTCGCAGCCCGTGGGCACGCCCACCGACGGGATCATCCAGAGCGTGGAGAATGGCAAGTACCTGCACGTGGACCTTGCCGACACGACCCTCATGGGCTATAAGGTTTTCGGCGTGAAGGTGGAGCAAGACACGGCGGGCGACATCGGCTACACCGCCACCGGCGCGGTGAATGCCTACGTGCAGCACTCGCAAGACGTGCCCGCTGGCATGTTGCGCCTCGGGCACTGGCCAACAGACGTCTTCGCCAACCTCACCCCGCCCGCCCCCGCAGACACCCGCCCGAGCCTGGGCAATGAAACTCTGGTGCGCAAAGACATGTGCGAGGTAACGCCCATTGTCTGGAAGGGTCGCCTCTGCCTCTTCACCTGCATCCGCCCCGCCAGCGGTGGCACGCGCGAGGACTACCACCTCGCCCTGCGCGATGCGGAAACGGACGAAGAGCTCGCGCGCTTCGCCACGGGATACAGCCTCGGCAGCGCCTTTGTGCAGGGCGATACCTTCTATGCCACGGCATCCCGCTTCGAGAACGACAACTGGAATGATGTGACACTGTTTTCTTCACGCGACCTGAAAGAGTGGAAGCAGGAACGAATCATTGAACAAGAACCCAACGAGCATCTATTCAACAGTTCCGTCTGTGTCGGGCCAAATGGCTTCGTGCTCGCGTACGAATCCAACACCCCAGACTACCCCGCGTTCACGGTGAAGTTCGCCGAGTCCAAAGACCTCAATGATTGGCGCGTGCGAACAGACGCCGTCTTCGGCACCAACCGCTACACCGCCTGCCCCACCATCCGTTACGCCGATGGCTACTACTACCTGCTCTACTTGGAACACCGCACCCCGCGCTGGTTCTTTGAAACCAACATCGCCCGCTCGACCGACCTCGTGTCGTGGGAACAAAGCCCGCTCAACCCCGTGCTCTCGCCCACTTCCATAGATGACGGCATCAACGCGTCCGACCCCGACTTGGCCGAGCACAACGGCAATACCCTGCTCTACTACGCCGTGGGCGATCAGCGCACATGGATGAACATCAAACGCCGCACCCACCCCGCACCGATGAACGACTTCCTCGCGGCATGGTTCCCCAACGGCGGCATACCCGAACCGGGCGATTTGGGTCCGAAGCCAGCGCCCGTTGCGAACAACAATCCCAACTGGTTTAACGACGCGAAGTTCGGCCTCTTCATCCACTGGGGTCCCTTCGCCGAGCAAGGCAACGACCCCGATGCGGCGTATGACTACTTTGACATGAAGCAGGACAAGGCGCTTCGCGCCGATTACCCGCGCTACGCCAAGGCCTTCGCCCCAAAGAAGTTCAACCCGCAATCGTGGATGCAACTGGCCACCGACGCAGGAATGCGCTACGTGGTCTTCACTACGAAACACCACGACGGCTACGCCCTATTCGACAGCGCGCTGACCGAGTACGACTCGGTAGACTCCGCCCCCCACGCAGACTTCACCAAGGGCGTGGCCGACGCCGCCCGCGCCGCGAACCTGAAGCTTGGCTTCTATTACTCCATGCTCGACTGGCACCACCCGGACTACGAGCCCGACCTGCCCAAGTACATCGACGAGTATCTCTTCGGCCAGGTACGCGAGCTATGCACCAACTATGGCCCGGTGGATTGCCTCTGGTTCGACGGCGAATGGGACTACCCCGAAGAGACCTGGCGCGCCTACGAACTGGCCACGATGATCCGCAGCCTGCAACCCGGCGCGCTCATCAATGATCGCACCGGCAAAGGCGTGCGCGGCCTCACCCCGCTGGCCGATTTCTACACCCGCGAACAACCCAGCGAAGTAAACGCGACCACCCACTTCGAGCGCGAAAAGCCCTACGCGTGGGAAGCCTGCGTCACCATGAACGAGTCCTGGCAATACATGGCCAAGGACCAGGACTACAAGAGCGACGCCGAGCTGATTCGCTTGCTCGTAGACGTGGTCAGCCGGGGCGGCAACCTGCTGCTCAACGTGGGCCCCACGCCCGATGGCGATATTCCCGCCCCCCAACAAGAGCGGCTGCACGCCATGGGCGATTGGCTGCGCGTAAACGGCGAGAGCATCTACGGCGCAGGCGCTTCCCCCTTTGCCGCGCTGCCCGTGGGCAAATGCACCACCAAGGGAAACCGGCTATACCTCCATCTCGAAGCCGCGCTGGGCGAACCGCTTGCCCTGCCCGGCTTGCAGAATGAAATCACAAAAGCCTGGCTGCTGGATGGCGGCACAGCCTTGGAAGTGGACAACACCGGCAAGCAGATAGTCCTGCCCAAGCACCTGCCCGATGCCCACCTTACCACCATCGCCGTGGAGTTGGACGGCCCGCCCATGGTGCAGTAGGGGGCAGGTTGCAATACCGCCCTTTGCCGGGCCATGATCATGCCCATCAGCGGCGCTTGCGCCGTTTTTTCTTTCCGGCCTGCGCCGGCCACCCGAGGAAGCTTCCATGAGCCAGAACGTGTTTAACCCTGTTCCCTCCCCGTTCAATTTCAGCGCGGCGGAACACGAGATTATTCGCTTCTGGAAGGAGCACGGCACTTACCATAAGAGCCTTGAGCAGCGCCGGGGCGGCACGCCCTTTGTGTTCTTTGAAGGCCCGCCCACGGCCAACGGCAAGCCCCATCCCGGCCACTGCCTCACCCGCACCATCAAGGACATCTTCCCCCGCTACCGCACCATGGACGGCTACTTCTGCGAGCGCAAAGCCGGGTGGGACACCCACGGTCTGCCCGTAGAAATCGAGGTCTGCAAAGACCTCGGCATCATCGACGGCGGCAAGGAAGCCATCGAGGCGCTTGGCGTGGCGGAGTTCAACCGCACCTGCATCGAGTCCGTGTTCCGCTACAAGCGCGAATGGGAAGAGATGACCGACCGCATCGGCTTCTGGGTAGACTTGGAACAGGCATACGTCACCTTCCACCAGAGCTACGTCGAGAGCGTGTGGTGGGCGCTCAAGCAGTTGTTCGATCGCGGCCTGCTGTATCAAGGCCACAAGGTGGTCTGGTGGTGGGCGCAGGGCGGCACGGCCTTGTCCGCAGGCGAAGTGGGCGAGGGATACCGCGATACCGAAGACCCGGCGATCACCGTGGGGCTGAACCTTACCTTGGAGAGCAGCAAACACCTCGGCCTGAGCCACGCCCCCGTGCGCCTGCTTGTTTGGACGACCACGCCATGGACCTTGTCCAGCAATTGCGCAGCGGCCGTGGGGCCAGACATTGAATATGCGATTGTGAAAGAGACCCTGCCCGACGAGTCGCACCGTTTCTCTATCCTCGCGTCTGCGCTGGTCGAGAAATATTTTGGCGAGAGTGTCGATATTCTGCGCACTGTGCAGGGAAGCGATCTGGTTGGACTCCACTACGAGCCGCTCTTCCATTACGACACGCCGCGCAAGCTGGAATCCGATGCGCCTTCCGACAAGCATTGGGTGGTTGCGCCCGGCGAGTTTGTGGACATCAGCACCGGCACGGGCATTGTGCATATTGCGCCCGCCTTTGGTGAAGACGACTACCGCCTCTGCAAAGAGCACGGCATCGGCTTCCTCTGTCTCGTAAAGCCAGACGGCACCTTCGATGAGCGCGTCACAGACGTGGACCCCTACGACCAGAGCGCCATCGCCGGGCAATTTTGCAAGGCGGCGGACAAGGCCATTATCCGCGTGCTCAAGGAAAAAGGCGCGCTGCTCAAGCACGAGCAATACCGCCACAGCTATCCCTTCTGTCCCCGTGCAGACAAGGACCCACTCATCCAATACGCCCGAAAGAGCTGGTTCATCCGCACCTCCGACTTCGTTCCGGACTTCCTTGCGAACAACGGTGAGATTGCTTGGCAGCCCGAGCACATCCGCGATGGCCGCTTTGGGAATTTCCTCGAGAACAACGTGGACTGGGCGCTCAGCCGCGAGCGCTATTGGGGCACCCCCCTGCCCATCTGGATATGCGAGCAGACCGGCAAGATGGACTGCGTCAGCCAGTATGCCGAATTGATGGCCAAGCCCGGCATCAGCGGAACGGAGCTGTGGGAACAGGCCAAGGCTGCCAACCCCGAGCTGAGCGAGCACCTGAAGATTCACAAGCCCTACATCGACGCGATAACCTACGACAGCCCGCACGCTCTCGGCGCCCGCATGAAGCGCGTCACCGAGGTGATCGACGTGTGGTTCGACGCGGGCTGTATGCCCTTTGCCCAGTGGGGCTACCCGCACCTGCCGGGCTCAGACCCACAGTTCAACAACAACTTCCCGGCGGACTTCATCAGCGAGGCCATCGACCAGACACGCGGGTGGTTCTACGCCCTGCTCGCCATCAGCACCGTGGTGCATGGCGAGACCGCCAAGGGCTGGCCGCACCCCTTCAAGAACTGCGTGTGCCTTGGCCACATCATGGGGGAAGATGGGCTGAAGCTGTCCAAGCGCCTGAAGAATTACAGCGAGCCGTCGCTGCTGTTTGAGAAGTTCAGCGCCGACGCCCTCCGCTGGAGCTTCATCTCGAAGAATCCACCCACCAGCAGCACCCGCCTGAGCGAGCGGCTGGTGGAAGAATGCCAGCGCGAACTCCTCGTGCGCTGGTACAACGTCTTCAGCTTCTTCACCATCTACGCCAATCTGGATGGCTTTGATCCAAGCGGTGCGCCCGCCGAATTCCTCGCGCGCGTTACAGGGTCCGCTCCCAATGGTGCTAGCGCGAGTTCGTCCGAAGCCCTCTTCCGCCCCCGAGAAGAGCGCGGCGAACTCGATCGCTGGATACTTCACGAACTCGACCGCACCACCCTCGACGTCCGCGCATCCATGGACTGCTACGAGCTCAACCCGGCGGCGCGCGCCATCCTGAATTTTGTGGACGGCCTGTCCAACTGGTACGTGCGCCGCAGCCGTGGGCGCTTCTGGGCCAGCGGTTGGAGTGCGGACAAGGCAGATGCATATTGGACGCTTTACACCTGCCTGCTCGATCTGTCGCGCCTCGCCGCGCCCTTTGTGCCCTTCTTCTCCGAATACACCTGGCGGCACTTGGTGCAGCCGCTGTCGGCGCAAGGCGCTGCCGAGAGCGTCCACCTCGCCAGCTATCCCACGGCGGATGCCGACGCGCTGGACCATGCCCTGCTGTTGCAGATGGAAGCCACACGCGAAGTGGTGAACTTGGGCCTAAGCGCGCGCCGTGTGGCCAACCTCAAGGTGCGCCAGCCGCTGGGCGAGTGCGAACTCATCGTGGCAGACGCCACGCAGAAGGAAGGACTCTTCCGCCACCTCGACCTGATCAAGGAAGAACTCAACATCAAGGAAGTCCACTTCTGCGATGCGCCCGAGGACTACGTGTCCTACGAAGTAAAGCCCAACTTCAAGACCATGGGGCCGAAGTTTGGCAAGCAGGTGAAGGCCATCGGCACAGCCTTGGCAGCGGCAGACGGCGCGAAGCTCTACGCGCAGTTGCAGGAGGGCGGCATCCACATCGAGGTCGATGGCACGGCTGTCACCCTCGAAGGCGACGACGTGGAAGTGCGTCTTACCCCGCGCGAAGGCTTCGCAGCCGCGCAGGGCAAGAGCATCGTCGTCGTCATCTCCACCGAGATCACCGAAGAGCTCAAGCGCGAGGGCCTCGTGCGAGAATTCATCCGGCTGGTGCAAGACATCCGCAAAGAGATGGAGCTGCCCTACGATGCCCGCATCTACGTCGAGGTCTACACCACCGACACCTACCTCGCCGGGGTCATCGCGCAATACAGCAACACCATCAAGGGCGAAACCCTCGCCGAAAGCATCACCCTTGGAGAACCTGGTGGCGAAGGCAAAGACTGCGAAATCGAAGGCAGCGCCCTGCGGCTTCGTGTGAGGAGGCTGGCTTGAATCCGCTCGCCCTTTTTTGCTGCGTCCTGATGACTGCCATGGCTACCGCTGCAGCGCCGTTCCGCGTGGTGGGCTATGTGCCCACGTGGACCATCGACACGGTGCAGTCGGAATCACTGGAGAAGCTGACGGATGTAATCATGTTCTCGGCGGAGGTGGATCCCGCAGGCGTGTTCCCGCTGACCCCCATCCCCGCTGACGCGCTCGCGTGGTATCAGCAGGCCAAGGCAACGCATGGCCTGCGTCTGCATCTGTGCTTTGGCGGCTGGGGGCGTTCGGGCGGATTCGCCCCCATGGCGACCGATCCTGCAAAGCGCGCTGCGTTTGTATCCGCCGTTGTGAGCTATTGCGTGACGAATGGGATCACCTGCATTGACTACGATTGGGAGTTCCCGGAGGACGCATCGCAGAAGACCGCCTACGACGACCTCCTCGTGGAGACCAAGGCAGCCGCTGCCGCGAAATCACTGGAGGTATCCGTTGCACTCGGCTTCACGCAGTCGCTCAGCGAACGCGCCTACACCGCCGTGGACCATGTGCACCTCATGACCTATGACATGGGAAAGCGCCACGCCACCATCGAGGCGACGGAAGGCGTGGTGAATCGGCTGCTGCGCAAGGGCCTGCCCGCTGGAAAGATATGCCTCGGCGTGCCCTTCTATGGCCGCAAGTTAGACGACCCCGTGGCAAGCCTCGGCTACGCCAGCATCGTCGAGCAGCACCGCCCGAAGCCCAATGTCGACGAGGCGGGCGGCTACTACTTCAATGGCCCGGAAACCCTGCGCGCAAAGACCCGCTTCGCCCTCGATCAACAGCTCGGCGGCATCATGATCTGGGAAATCAGCACGGATGCCAAGGGCGCGAACTCGCTCTTGCACGCTATCGCAGACGAGGCCGCTAGACCGCGCTGAGCTACTTCCTGCTAAGCACATTCACTATTGCACCAAGGATACAAGCGGGTGGCCACGTTTGATGGTGTAAAGAATAGCACTTGTATAACGCTTTACGAGCGCGTCGACCCCTAAAGCTCCCCGCGTCCGCTTGACGGCGCGTTTAGGATACGTTAGGGTGAAGGGATTAACTGGGCGTATAGTTTCTGGAAGCGTGTTTATAAAGGGAGGGCATACTGCATGAGCAAGGGCAAGATGACGCGTCGGGCGTTCCTGGCATCCACGACGACGACGGTGCTGGTGGCGGGCTGCGCTACCACCAAGACGAACGATGCGAAGGTGGTGCCGGGCAAAATATCCCCGAACGAAATGATCAACGTGGCCGCCATTGGCGGCGGCGGCAAGGGCAAGACGGACTTCATGAGCTGCCACAAGACCGGCAAGGTCAACGTGGTGGCCATTGCCGATGTGGACTGGACGCGCGCCGCCGAGGGTTTCTACCTTCAGCCGAACGCGAAGCAGTACAAAGACTTTCGCAAGATGCTCGAAGAGATGCCGGAGATTGACGCCTGCACCATCTCGACTCCTGACCACACCCACGCGGTGGCCGCCTACATGGCCATGAACATGGGCAAGCACGTGTACGTGCAGAAGCCGCTTACGCACACCATTGCGGAAGCGCGCCTGCTGGAGAAGGTGGCGGCGGAAAACCCCAGCTTGGTTACCCAGATGGGCAACCAGGGGCACTGTCAGGATGGCATCCGCGACATGTGCGAAATGATCTGGAGCGGTGCGATTGGTCAGGTGACCGAATGTCACGTTTGGACCAATCGTCCCATCTGGCCGCAGGGCCACCCGGCCTGGCTTACCGAGAAGCCCATCCCCGCCGAGCTCGACTGGGACCTGTGGCTTGGACCCGCCGCCATGCGCCCCTTCGGCGGCTATTACACCCCGCAAGACAAGACCGGCTACCTGCCCTTTGCATGGCGCGGCTGGTGGGAATACGGCTGCGGCGCCATTGGCGACATGGCCTGCCATATCATGGACGCTCCCTGCTGGGCGTTGAAGCTGTATGAAGCGGAATCCTTCACCGTCTCCACCGAAATGCAGGAAGGCCTGAGCGAACTGAGCGGCCCGGCCAAGAGTGTTACCCGCTTCGAGTTCCCCGCGCGTGGCGACATGGGCCCAGTCACCGTGTATTGGCGCGATGGCGCCATGAACCCGGAACTGCCTGCGGGCATCCCGGCGGGCACCGTACTGGGAGACGAAGGCAACAACGGCTCCATCTTCATCGGTCCCGGCGGCGTGGCCACCTGCGGCGAATACGCGGGCAACCCGCGCCTGCTGCCCGACGATAAGATGGCCAGCTACACCAAGCCCGCGCAGACCCTTGAGCGCGTGCCCGGCGATTCCGATATGCAGCCCTACACCAACTGGGTCGAGTCCATGATTGCGGGCAAGCAGTCCTTCTCGAACTTCGCCTACGCCAGCCCGCTCACCCAGATTGCCAACTTCGGCAATATCTCCCTGCGCGCAGGCGGCGGCCCCATCGAATGGGACGCGGTGAACGGCGTCATCACCAACAACAAGGAAGCCAACCAGCTGCTTACCAAGGAATACCGCAAGGGCTGGGAACTGCCCTGCTAAGTCCTTTGGATATTGAAACGGATAGGGGCCGGTGACGGTCCAACCGTTGGATTTTTACCCATTTACTGGAGCTAAACGATGAGCAAGAAGAAACAGTTACTGATGAGCCGCCGGGCCTTCCTTGCGGCCACCACCACCAGCACCGTGCTGTTGGGCCTTCCGTTGCGCGTGAACGCGGCGGAAGTGGTGCCGGGCAAGGTCTCCCCCAATGGCAAGCTGAACCTGGCGGGTATTGGCGCGGGCGGCAAGGGCATGTCCGACATCATGGGTTGCAAGCGCGAAAACATCATTGCGCTGGCCGATCCCGACACGAAGCGCGCCGAAGAAGCTTTCTACCGTTTCAAGGACGCGAAGCAGTATACGGATTACCGCGTGTTGCTGGAGAAGCACCCCGAGTTGGACGGCGTGATTGTTTCCACGCCGGACCACAGCCATGCCCCCGCCACCTACCTGGCCATGAACCTTAACAAGCACGTGTATTGCCAGAAGCCCCTGACGCACACGATTGCGGAAGCCCGCCTCATCAGCAAGCTGGCCGCAGAGAAGCCCAGCCTAGTCACCCAGATGGGCAACCAAGGCCACGCGGGCGATGGCGTGCGCGAACTTTGTGAGATGATTTGGGGCGGTGCCATTGGTCAGGTGACCGAGGCCCATATCTGGACCAACCGCCCCATCTGGCCGCAGGGCATTGCCGAAGCGCTGCCGGAAGAACCCGTGCGCGAAGGCCTGGACTGGGACCTCTGGCTCGGACCGGCGGCTGCCCGCCCCTTCAACAAGGACTATGCCCCCTTCAACTGGCGCGGCTGGTGGGACTTCGGCTGCGGCGCCATTGGCGACATGGCCTGCCACATCATGGACCCTGCCTTCTGGGCCTTGAAGCTGTATGACGCGCCGGGCTTCTCCATCGAGCCCATCGAGGTGGAAGGTGCCAATGCCCAGACCGCGCCCAACGCCTGCAAGCTGAAGTTTGAAGTGCCCGCGCGTGGCGACATGGGCCCCGTCACCATCTACTGGTACGACGGCGGCAAGGTGCCCGCGCGCCCCGAGGGCGTTCCGGCAGACGAGCCCATGGGCGACTCCGACGGCAAGAACGGTTCGCTGTTCATCGGCACCACGGGCATCGCCACAAGTGGAACCTACGGCGGCGATTCCCGCCTGCTGCCCGCGTCGCGTATGGCCGAATACACCAAGCCCACGCCCAGCATCCCCCGCGTGAAGCGCGAAGACCCTTACCTCGAATGGACCGACGCCATCAAGGAAGGCACCCAGCCCGGTTCCCAGTTCGCCTATGCCGGTCCCCTGACCGAAATGGCTAACTTCGGAAACATCGCCATCCGCGCCGGCAAGCGCATCGAGTGGGATAGCAAGGCCTTCAAGATCACCAACGACGAAGCCGCCAACGCCATGCTCACCAAGGAATACCGCAAAGGCTGGGAACTCCCCTGCTGAGTTAGAACCAAGAATCCAATCCCCAAAGCGCGCCCCGGAAACCCGGGGCGCGCTTGTTTTTTGGGATTCCCCCATGGGATGCCACGCTATAAGTGGTTGCCTTCGCAGCACGATCTCGCCGTAGGTGCCAGGCATGCCTGGCACCTACACACATGCAAACACGCATAGTTAATCTAATGTAACTTTGTTTGTAAAGGTTGACAATCCTTGTGCGTCGTGGTATCTTCCCCAT
The DNA here is from genome assembly GCA_044359155.1 of Candidatus Hydrogenedentales bacterium. Classification (GTDB taxonomy): domain Bacteria; phylum Hydrogenedentota; class Hydrogenedentia; order Hydrogenedentales; family JAEUWI01; genus WGMK01. The sequence continues at coordinate 11,981 of JBIKMR010000019.1, forward strand.
TAGGAGGCGCGATTTCCGCGCTTCTCGACTGAGGAAGTTGTACCCATGCGTAGCCGTTTTCTGGTTGGTTTGCTGTCCGTCGCCTTGCTTGCCGTTGTGCCTGCGCAGGCGGACGATGCGCCGAAGCTGAAGGTATTGACCTCGACCACCCAGATTGCAGACCTGGCGCGGCAGGTGGGCGGAGACCGGTGTGAGGTGAGCAGCGTACTGGCACCGGGCACGGACCCGCATTTGTATCAGCCCACACCGAGTGACGCACGCGCCACGGCGGATGCGGACCTGTTGCTGGAGAATGGTCTGCACCTGGAAGGCAAAGACTGGATGCGCACGCTGGCGGGGGATGCAGGCAAGTCTGTGGTCACCTGCACGGAGGGTATCGTTCCGTTGCAGCTTGAGGAAGGTGGCGAGACCGTGCCGGACCCGCATTCGTGGTTTGACCCTGCAAACGCGGCGGTCTATGTGAACAACATCACGCGCGCGTTGATTGCGAAGGACCCGGCAGGGGAATACGCCTACACCGCGCGGGCGAAGCTCTACCTGCAACAACTGCGTGCGCTGGATAGCTGGATCAAGGCGGAGGTAAACGCCATCCCACCGGAGAAGCGCGTGCTGGTGACAAGCCACGACGCGTTCAACTATTTTGCGCGCAGCTACGGCTTCAAGAACGAGGCCCCGGTGGGCTGGTCCACGGGCCGCGACACGGGCGGCGGCATGACACCCGAACGCCGCGCGATGGTGGTGGAATCGATTCAAGGATTTGGCGTGAAGGCCATCTTTGTGGAGACCAGCGTGAACCCCAAGGCCATCCGCGAGATTGCGCAGGAGGCGGGCGTGGCCGTGGGTGGGGAATTGTACAGCGACTCGATGGGCGAGACGGGCAGCGCGGGCGACTCTTACATCGGCATGATGCGCGAGAACACTCTGCGCATTGTCGAGGCACTGAAGTAACGAATGGCACGCATCCTCGCTGCCATAGCCGTTTGGCTGGTTCTCGTGGGGGGCACAGGGCTTTACCTGCGCCAGCATGAGGCGCGCGCCGCTTCGGGCGAAGCCGCGCCGGAAGCCCCGCTCGCGGCGGGGTATCGCGTCGAGCTGACGCCCACCTTCGCTGCCGCACCTGATCCCTTCGCCCTGCAACTGGATGCGGCAGCCACCGCGCCTGCGTTGGTGGTGCGGTTGAACGGCACAGAGATACTCCGGCGCGCGGACAATGTTGTGGCGGGCGAGGTGATTGTTCTCGAAGAGATCCCCCCCGTGGCGGAAGGCGCGAATGAACTGTTTGTAGATGCGGCCCCCACGGGCGATGCCGCGTTGCAGTCGCACGCGCTACGTGTGCGCGTGATGCGTGGTGCGGAAACGATAGCGGACGAGACGGTGTGGAGCGTGCCCGGCGCGGCATTGAGCGGAGGTGTTACCTTCACTGCGCATGTTGCCACGGAGGCCGCACATGACCACTGATTCCCGCGTGCCCGCGATAGAGATTGAACACCTTACCGTAAGCTACGGTCCCCGGCCTGCCCTGCTCGATGTGTCGCTCACCCTGCCACAGGGCGAGCTTATCGGCATCATCGGTCCCAACGGCGGCGGCAAGTCCACCTTGCTCAAGGCCATCCTTGGTTTTGCCAAGACGGACGTAGGCACAGTAAAGGTGCTGGGGCGACCCGTGGAAGAAGCGCGCGGGCGCGTGGCGTATGTGCCGCAGCGCGGCGCGGTGGACTGGGACTTCCCTGTCACCGTTGAGCAGGTGGCAATGATGGGGCGCTTCGGCGAGATTCCGTGGTGGCGCGGACCCAGCGCCACCGACCGCGCATGCGTGGCAGAGGCGTTGAAGACTGTGCGCATGGAGGAATATCGCAACCGGCAGATTGGCCAGTTGTCCGGCGGGCAGCAACAGCGCGTATTCATGGCGCGGGCGCTGGCGCAAGGCGCGGACATCCTGCTGCTGGACGAACCCTTTGCCGGGGTGGATGCCGCCACCGAACACGCCCTGCTCGACGTGCTGGCGCAGTCCAAGGCCAGCGGCAAAACGCTGGTGGTGGTACATCACGACCTCGCCACGGCGACGGAATACTTTGATCGGCTGGTGCTGGTGAAGCAGCGGCTGTTCGCCTGCGGCAGCCCGGAAGAAGTGATGCGGGAAGACCTGTTGAGCCAAGTCTACGAGGGCAAGCTGCGCGTGTTTGCAGACCTTGCCCGTGCGGGAGCCACGCCATGATCCCGGAATGGTGGACTTTCTTCGCGCACCCGCTTACGGAGCCTTTCTTCCAGAAGGCGCTGCTGGGGGGTGGCATGGTGGGGCTGGTCTGCGGCGTCGTGGGCACGCTGGTTATCCTGCGGCGCATGGCGTTCTTGGGAGACGCGCTTTCGCACACCATGCTTGCCGGCGTGGCAGGCGGCTACCTGGTGATGAAGCTGGCTTTCGGCGTCGAGGCGCACACCCCCGCCATGCTCATCGGTTCCGTCATCGCAGCCATCATCACGGTCGGTATGATTGGCTTCGTGTCGCGCGTGTCGCGCATCAAGGAAGACAGCGCCATCGGCATCATGTATTGCGGCATCTTCTCGGCGGGCGTGGTTCTCACGTCGTTGTTCAGCAACTACATCCACATCGACTTGATGCACTTCATCATGGGCGATGTGCTCGGCGTGAGCAACACCGACCTCTGGGCCACCGCTATCGTCGCTGCCATTGTGCTCTCCGTAATATTGCTTTTCTTCCGACATTTCCAGATTGCCAGCTTCGACCCTATCATGGCGGCTTCTATCGGATTGCCCGTGGTGCTGATCGATTACGCCCTCACCACCTGCGTATCCATGGTCGTGGTTACGGGCGTGGGCATGGTGGGTGTCATCCTCGTCATCGGCTTGTTGATTACCCCTGCCGCCACGGCCTACCTGCTCACCGATCGGCTCGAGCGCATGATGGTGCTGGCGGCCTTCTTCGGGGTGTCCAGCGTGGTCGGCGGGTTATACCTTGCCGTGGGCATCGACAGCGCAGGCGGCGGCGCCATCATTCTTTTCTCCACCTTCCAATTCCTCACCGCGCTGGTCTTCGCCCCGCGCTACGGCCTGCTGGCAGATTGGCTGCGCCGTCGCAATATGATTCCGCAGGAGCAGCTGGAAGACATCCTCAAGCAGCTATACCACGCGCCCGCCGCCGGGTTGGACAGGGCTGCGCTAAAACGGCAGCTGTCCAGCGTGGCAAGCGTGACAGGCCGCGCGCTCGAACGCCTCACCAGCGATGGTCATATCGAAGGTCCCTCTGGAATGCTGCGACTCACCGGCCCCGGACGTGAACGTGCCGAGCAGGTGGTGCGCGCACACCGTATCTGGGAAACCTACCTCGAACAAACGGGTGTGCCGATGGACGATGTACACAAGCTGGCGGAACAGTTGGAACACTTGGACCGCCGAGACTCGGTCGAATACCTAGACCATCGCTTGGGCCACCCGCTCACCGATCCCCACGGCTCCGAGATTCCCCGCCCGCGCCAGATGATGGTATCCACCATGGCCCCCGGCTGCCATGCCAACGTGACTGCGCTGGTGAATGGCGCGGGCCGCAGCACGGGCTTGGCCACGAGCGAACGCATCCAGTTGACCGACCGCGCCGATGACGCCGAGCGGTTCACCATCACTCGCGCCGATGGCAGCGAACTGGTGCTCACCCACGCACAGGCCGATGCGGTGCAAGTGCAGAATGTAGAACCTTGATCGTAACCACGAAATACACCAACCACACGAAAGCAGAGTAGGAGCATAGATGGCGGTACATGTCCACTTCTTATGTTCAGATGTTAGAGATGGTTAATTCTGTTTCGGTGCCTTAATTATCCTTGAAGACCAACCCAATTGGAGCGCAATATGAACTGCCACTATTTCTTCGCCTTGCTTCTGTTCGCAGGTTCTGCGATCGCAGAGGACATCGAACTCGTCACTGATCGTCCAGACCAAACCGAGTCTGCCGTGGTGGTGCAACCAGGGCATGTGCAGGTGGAGACGGGCGCTACCTTCACCAGCGACGATGGCGACACCGTGGAGTATCCAACCACGCTCGTGCGTATCGGGTTGGATGGCCGGGTTGAACTGCGCTTGGGTTTGCCGGGCTGGACCAGCGAACTGGATGGTGACAGCAGCCCGGCTTTCGGCGACGCGGAAGTGGGGGCGAAGGTGCGGCTGTGGAATGAGCACGGCCTGCGTCCCGAGGCGGCGCTGCTCTTCGGGGTATCGGTACCTGTGGGTAGCGATGCGGTTTCAACGAAGAACCTTGACCCCGCGTTCCGGTTGTCGTTCGCTCATACCTTGTCCGAGCGGGTCTCCCTTGGCTACAACGTGGGCGTGGCGTGGGAGACTACGGAAGATGAAACCGCGCAGGGCCTGCGTATTAAGCAGCTCTATCCCCAGTTTCAGTGGGAAGAGAAAGAAGCCGACACCGATACGCTCGCATCGTTTGAATACACCGCCGCGCTCGGTATTGGGCTTACGGATCGGTTGAGCGCGTTCATCGAAGTATTCGGCGACGCGCCCCTTAACGCCCACGGCGACACCGCGCATTCGCTCGACGGCGGGTTTACCTACCTGCTCCGCCCCAATGTGCAGTTGGACCTCAGCGCAGGCGTGGGCCTGAACGATGCCGCAGACGATTGGTTTGTCGGCGCGGGGGTGTCGTTCCGCCTGCCGAGGTAAGCCCATCGGCGGGTGTGTGGTACACTGCTGCCATTCACCACCGAGGACAGGGTACCGCCATGCGCGTAGGCATAGTAACGCTGGGTTGCGACAAGAACACCGTGGACAATGAGTATCTTGCCGGGCTGTTGGCCGGGCAGGGCTGCGAGATTGTCACCGGGGACTGGGGCGATCTGCATGTGGACGCCGCCGTGGTCACCACCTGCGGCTTCATTGGTTCAGCCAAACAGCAATCTGTAGATGCCATCATCGAGCTCGCCGAGAGCAAGCGCGAGACGGGCAACCCGGCGCGCCTGTTTGTGGCGGGCTGCCTGGCCCAGCGCTATGCGGACGATATTCTTGCCGAGGTGCCCGAGATTGACGCGCTGTTGGGCGTGGGGCAATTCAACAAGATCGCCCAGCTCATCATGGACACCAAGCCTGCGCTTTCACGCCGTGCCATAGAAGACGTGCCCCGCGTGGATATCTACCAGTTCATGGAACGCAAGAAGCTGGACGACAAGCCCTATGCCTTCGTGAAGCTGGCCGATGGCTGCGACCATGCCTGCACCTTCTGCTCGATTCCCTCGATGAAGGGCAAGCTACGCTCGGTGCCGCCGGAGATTCTTGTGCAGGAAGCCAAGAACCTGATTGACCAAGGCGTGCGTGAGTTGAACCTTGTGGCGCAGGACTTGGCAGACTATGGCCGTGATCGCTGGAAAGACTACCGCCTTCCCGAGTTGTTGCGTGACCTGAATGCCATCGAGGGCGACTTCTGGATTCGCTGTTTCTATCTGTATCCGGGCGGCATCAACGACCGTGTGCTCGACGTGTTGGCGAACACCCCGAAGGTGGTGCCGTATGTGGACATGCCCTTGCAGCATTTGGACACCGGCGTGCTCCACCGCATGAAGCGCCCCTACCGCGACGTAAACACGGTGAAGCTGGTGGAGAAGATGCGCGCAGCCGTGCCGGGCTTGGTCATGCGTACCACGATGATCGTCGGCTTCCCGGGCGAGACGGACGCCGAACATGAACGGATGCTCGAGCTGGTGGAGGAGATGCGCTTCGAGCGGCTGGGCGCGTTCCAGTATTCACAGGAAGAGGACACCCCCGCTGGCGTGATGCCCGACCAGGTGCCCGAAGAAGTGAAACAGGAACGCTGGGAAGCGTTGATGGAAGTGCAGTCCGCCATCCACGGCGAGCACAGCGCGTCCCGCGTGGGTGAACACACCCGTGTGCTGGTCGAGGGATACGATACCGAATTCGAGGCCTATGCCACGCGCAGCCCAGGCGAAGCGCCGGAAGTGGACGGCATGGTCTACGTGCAAAGCGAGACCCCGCTCAAGCCCGGCGATTTCGTGGATGTAGAAATCACATCGGCAGAAGTGTTCGACCTCTTCGCAATCCCAGTTTAGCCGTCCCATCTTCTTGGAAGTCGTTGCATGAAACTCCTCAAGCGCCTGTTGCTTGCCTTTGTCACCTTGTGCCTGATAGCTGGCTTGGGTCTAGGTGCTCTCTTGTTCTGGTTTCTCTGGGAAACCAAAGAAGTCGGCGCGGGATATTCCGCGAAGCTCATGGCGACAGGGGTGTTCGTGTTGGGGCGCACGCCGGAATCGGTGCGCGATGGGGAACTGGGCTTCCTGCCCTTCTTCAACTACGATATTGACCACGAAGGCAAGACTGTGACGGGTTGGGTGTTTCCCAGTGTGAAGCGCACTGCCGTGTACCGCGAGGGCCTCGGCGTGGCACTGGCGCTGGACGGCGATATTGACAAGCTGCGCGCGCAGGCGCGGCCCACTTTGATTCCCGATCAATCCTCGCTGGCCAGCCAGCTATGGCCCATGGGCGACGCGCCCAGCGGCAAGCCCCGCCCCACAGGGTTCGACCAGACCAAGCTGGCCGTTGCCGTGGATTCCATGTTTACGGAACCCAACCCTTGGCACAAGCGCAACACGCGCGCGGTGTTGGTGCTGCACCAAGGCGAGATCATCGCCGAGCGCTATGCCCCAGGCTTTGGGCCCGACCAGCCTCTCGCCGCGTGGTCCGTCACTAAGAGCTTCTTCCATGCGCTTTACGGAATTGCCGTGCGCGATGGCAAGTTGAAGATGAGCGACCCCGCCCCCGTGCCCGCTTGGCAGGGTGATGAACGCGCAGCAATAACGCTCGACATGCTGATGCGGATGAGCAGCGGCATCGACTTTACCGAGGTGGACTACACCCCACCCGCCCAGTTGACCGACATGATCTTCGCGCACCCCGGCGCGGCGGAATATTTCATGGTGCTTCCGCAGGCGTATCCGCCCGACACCCACTGGGCCTACGGCAGCGGCACCACCAACCTGCTCAGCTGGGTGTTGCGGCAGAAGTATGGGGACGAGGCCTACTACGCGCTGCCCTACAAGGAACTCTTCAACAAGATTGGAATGCGCAGCGCGTATCTGGAAGCTGATGCCACCGGCACCTACGTCGGCTCGTCCTTCCTCTTTGCTACGGCGCGGGACTACGCTCGCTTTGGCCTGCTCTACCAGAACGACGGCATGTGGCAGGGGGAACGCATTCTGCCGGAAGGCTGGGCGGACTACGCCATGACCGCTACCCCCACCGCAGCCAAGAACAATTACGGCGCGCACTGGTGGCGCCCTACGCTGGACGACCGCGCAGCCGCCAAGGCCCGGGGTATCACCCTGCCGGACGATGTCTTCAATGCCTCCGGCTTCGAGGGCCAAAAAATCGTCGTCATCCCCTCCATGCAGATCGTCATCGTGCGGCTCGGCGTGTGCTACTTCTCCCAGTTCCCCTTCTACGACCAGGTCTGCGATGTGCTTGAGGCTTTCCCAGCGATGGCAACGAATAACAATAATTGACAATTATTGTTATTCGAGATACGCTTTGGGGAGAAATTAACCGCAAGGAGTATCCGCAATGAACGTCAGCCTCGGGGAAAAATGGGAAGCCTTTATCGCCCAGTGTGTCGAAAGCGGACGCTATCTTTCCGCCAGCGAAGTCGTGCGTGATGCCATGCGACTGCTTGAGGAGCAGGAGTGTTTGCGTCAGCATCGTGCGGAAGAACTGCGCAAGGAAATACAGATTGGATTAGACGCTCTCGATAATGGGGACTATGTTGAGTTTGAGGATATTGATGGCTTGAAGGCGCATCTTGAGGGGCTCTATGACGAAGCCGTGGCCCGGGTCACAGAACAACGTAAAGCCGTATGAGCGGCTTTCGCCTGACAAAGCCGGCAAGCAGAGATTTTGTCGGTATTGTGGAATTGAGCATGGTTGCTTATCCCGGGACAGGCAAGAAGTTTATGGCTGACCTTGTGCAGCAGTTCCGACGAATTGGCGACCACCCAGAAATTGGCAAGAGGCGTGATGAATACGGAGAAGATGTTCGAAGCATTGCTTTCGGTGTCTATATTGTGTTCTATCGGGTAGCTCCAAACAGGGTCTACATCGCCCGCATACTTCATTCAAAGAGAGAGATAGACTCTTCTTTCTTTGATTCAACTGAGTAGGGGCTGGTACATGGTGCCAAGCGTGCAGCCGTCCTACTTCGGCTGATTCGTCCTGCTTCCCCGTCCCGGTTTCTTATACACCCTCGCTGGCTCGTCCTTGGGCGGGGCATCCGGCTTTTCGGTAGCCGTGGCGGCCATGCCTTCGCGCGCGGCGAAGGCCAAGCGGGTGAGGAGTTCTTCGGGGATTTCCCTCAGGAATCGGCTGGTGGTGGTATGGCGTTCTTTGCCGCCCTTGCTGCGCGACAGGCATTCAAACAGGGTGACGTGCCGCTTGCCGCGCGTGAGCGCCACATAGAACAGCCGACGCTCTTCCTCGATGGTTCCCTGCTCGACGGATTTCTGGTGCGGCATCAGTCCTTCTTCGCAGCCGAACAGGAACACGAAGGGATACTCGAGTCCCTTGGCGCTGTGGATGGTCATCAGCGTCACCCCTTTGCGGGCGCGCTCTTCTTTGGATTGGAAGGGGCTGTCGCCCACGAGGTGGGTCTCGTCGAGAAAGCCGCGCAGGCTGGGCTCCTTCGCGTTCGCGGCGTAGTCGCCCACGGCCTTGAGCACGTACTCGACGTTCTGCCACCGCGACTCTACCTGCCCCTTGTTCTTGCAGGTGCGGTCCAGCTCGCCGCGGTAATCGATGGCCAACACCAGGTCTTCCACCACGCGGCGCAGCTCGCGGCCATCCGCCGCCTGAAAGCGCGCGCGGAAATCCTTGAGTATGCTGAGGAACTCGCTGATGCCCTGCTCGGTGCGGGTCCACTGGTTCGCGGCGGAAAACTCTGGCTCGATATCCAACAGCTCCTGCTGGGCGCTGGCATCGTCCTTGCCCGACTTCAATATCTCGGCCAGGGCCTGCCCCAGTGAGCAGCCCTTGCTGATGCACAGGTCGTGCACCTTGTGCAGGGTGTGGTCGCCAATGCCGCGCTTGGGCATGTTGATGACGCGCAGGAACGCGGGCTCGTCGCGCGGGTTGACCAGCACCTTGAGGTAGCTGATGACGTCCTTCACCTCGGCGCGCTCGAAGAAGTCTTGCCCGCCCACCACCACATACGAAATGCCCGCCTGCCGCAGGGCAATTTCCAGCGGCTGCGATTGCTGGTTCGAGCGATATAGAAACGCAAAGTCGCTCCACTTTGCGCCGGTCTTTTCCTGTATCAGTTTCAGCCAGCCGATGGCCTGCTTCGCCTCGGCCTCCTCGTCTTCCACCACAAACCAGTCCAGCGCGCGCCCCTTGCCCAACTGCGACCATAGTGCCTTGTCGCGCCGGTCCGCGTTGTTGCCAATCACGCTGTTGGCCGCGCGCAATATCGTTTCGGTCGAGCGATAATTCTGGTCCAGCGTCACCACGTGCGCCTTGGGGAAGTGCTTATCGAAGTCGAGAATGATGCGCGTGTCCGCACCGCGCCAAGCGTAGATGGACTGGTCATCGTCGCCCACCACGCAGAGGTTGTCGTGGTCCTGCACGAGGTACTTCACCAGGTCGAACTGCACCTGGTTGGTGTCTTGATATTCGTCCACCAGCACATAGCGGAACGCGTCTCGGCAGGCCTTGCCCAGCCGGGGATGCTCGCGCCAGAGGCGTAGTGTTTGCAGCATCAGGTCGTCGAAGTCCATAGAGTTCGCGGCGCGTAGTGCATCGTGGTATTTGGCATACACGTCGTGCATGTGCTCGACATAGCGCGCCTCGGTGGCCGTGGCCACGGGCCGCTTCGTCTCCGCGTTCGGCTGCTCGTTGCGGTTCTTGTACAGGCTGATCTCCGCCTGAAATATCCCCGCGCTGAACGCATCGCGCGTGGGCAGATCATCCACCACCCGCCGCATCAGCGTGCGCGAGTCGCCCTCGCTGGCAATGCTGAAGTTCTTGCGATAGCCAATATGCTCGCAATGCTCGCGCAGCACGTTCAGGCAATACGCGTGGAACGTGCTGATGCGCACCGGCTCCGCCAGCGAATCCCCAATCAGCGCCTTCAGCCGCTCGCGCATTTCGTTCGCGGCCTTGTTCGTGAAGGTGACCGCAAGGATCTGCCCCGGCTCCGCACGCCCGCTGGCAATCAACTGCGCCACGCGGCAGGTAATCACCCGCGTCTTGCCGCTGCCTGCCCCCGCCAACACCAGCAACGGCCCCTCTGTATGCAGCACCGCCTCGACCTGACGTGGATTCAGACCGCGCAAATGGGGTTCGCTAGAAGGGGAATGACTCAAGGCGCGGGTTTCCGGTACGGCTGGGGCGCGGTAGTGTAGCAATGGAAGAAGCGGGGGTAAAGCGGAGTGGACTTGATGGACTAGCTGGGCAGGGGCGCGCCGCGTTGGGATACGGCTCTTCTTAGTGCTGCGTGTTGGGGGTTGCTTAGTGCGGCGTCTTTTTTTAGCAGGGCCTCGGCTTCGGTGCGGGCGTCTTCTATCAGCCTGCCGTCGGTAACGAGGCTGGCGGCGCGGAGGTCGCTGAGGCCTGCCTGCCTTACGCCGTAGAACGCGCCGGGGCCGCGCAGGGCGAGGTCGGCCTCGGCGATGGCGAAACCGTCGTTGGAGCTGCACAGCATCTCGACGCGCTTCTTGCCGGATTCGGTGGTGGGAGTGCCGGTGAGGTAGCAGTAGCTTTGATGCTGGCCGCGCCCCACGCGCCCGCGAAGCTGGTGCAGTTGGGACAGGCTGAACTGCTGGGCGTCCTCGATGATCATGACGGTGGCGTTCGGGCAGTCTACCCCCACCTCGATGACAGTGGTGCATACGAGCACGTCCCACTCGCCCGCCTTGAAGGCCTGCATAGTGGCGGCCTTCTCCTCGGCGGGAATGCGCCCGTGCAGCAGCCCCACGCGCAGCCCGGCCAGTGGCCCGGCGCAGAGCTCGGCGTGATGGGTGACGGCGGCCTTGGCCTGTCGCACTTCGGATTCTTCGATGAGGGGACAGACGATGTAGGCCTGTCGGCCTGCGGCAATCTCGCGGCGCAGCTTGTCGAACATTTCCAACATGCGCGCAGGGCGCACATGGCGCGTGTCGATGGGTTGTCGGCCCGGCGGCAGGGCGCGGATGACGCTGACGTCGAGATGGCCATACGCGGTGAGCGCAAGCGTGCGCGGGATGGGCGTGGCGGTAAGCTGGAGCAGGTCGGGGGTTGCTCCCTTGTCGGTCAGGGTCTGCCGCTGCATCACGCCGAAGCGGTGTTGCTCGTCGATAATGACCAGCCCCAGCCGTTGGAACTCGGTGGCTTTTTGAAAGAGTGCGTGGGTGCCCATGACCACGTTGGCCGCGCCGGTGCGAATGGCCTCGCGCACCTGCTTGGGGGTGGCACTGCCGCCGGTGAGCAGCACGGCGTTAAGCCCCATGCCCTCGAGCATGGGGCGCAGGCCGAGGTAGTGCTGCGTGGCAAGGATTTCGGTGGGGGCCATGAGGGCGCTCTGGCAGCCGGTGTCTGCCGCCACGGCGATGGCGTGCAGCGCGGCCATGGTTTTGCCGCTGCCTACGTCTCCCTGCACCAGGCGACGCATGGGGTGGGGCGCAGCCATGTCGCGCACCACCTCGGCAATGATGCGGTCCTGTTCATCGGTAAGCGTGAAGGGCAGCAGCCGGTGCAGTTGCTTCAGGCAAGGGCCGTTGCTCTTGTGCGCAATGCCGCCACCGTTTTTCATGGCGCGGCGTTCGAGCAGGATCGCGGTTTGCAGGATCACCAGTTCGCGCAGGGCCAGCGTGCGGCGGGCCTGGGTGGCGCGGTCTGGGCTTTCGGGGAAGTGGATGCTGCGCAGGGCCTCGGGGCCGTGCAGCAAGTTGTGGCGCTTGCGCAGCGCGGGCGGCAGCACCTCGAAGGAGTGGGTGATGCCTTGCGCGTTGCCAATAAGGTCGAGCGCCTGCGCCACCCAGCGGCGAAGCTGCCGCTGGCCCAAGCCTTCGGACAAGGGATACACCGGCACGATGCGCCCGGTGTTGAGCCCTGCATCCTCGTTGGGGTCGAGTACTTCGTAGTCCGGGTTGTCCAGGCTGGGGGACTCGCTGGCGGAAAGTGTGCCGGTGAGGATGACTTCGGCCCCGATGCGGAAAACGCTGTTGGCCAGAAACCCGCGCCCGAAGAAGATGACCTTCAGCTCGCCGGTGTGGTCTGCCACGCGCACATCTGCCACGGACAACTTGCCGCGCAGGCGCACGTTGCGGCTTTTCACCACGCGCGCCCGCAGGGTAGCCTCGACGCCGGGGCATAGCTCTGAAATGGGGGTTAGCTGGGTGCGGTCTTCGTAGCGCGTGGGGAAGTGGTAGAGCAGGTCGGCTAGGGTGGCAATGCCCAGTTGCGCCAGCAGGGTGGCGCGCTTGGGGCCGATGCCTTCTAGCCCAGACACGGGGAGCGCGAGCAGGTTTTCCGCCTGCCCGCTTTCCTTTTCTCCGGCTGCTTCGCTATGCTTCGACACTTGTCTTTGCAAGCCCTTATTGATTTGCAAACTGGTTTGTGATACAAACTAAATTCAGGTCTGGGGGCGGACGCGGTAGTTGGTTGCCTTGTGCAGTCGCCGTGCAGCGCACGGATGGCGCGTTGATTCGTAGAGGGTTTATGTCAGAAGAGCCACAGGCACCGCAACAAGCGACGGAATCGGGCGAATCATCCGCCCGCCCGATGGGCTTTGCCGAGCGTTGGCGTTCGGCGATCTTCGTGGGCGTGTTCATGTCCATCGTGCTGGTGCTGTTGATGGGCTATCGCTACAACGTGGACTCTCCCTACAACGACCGCTACCTATTCCAAGTGGCGAAGCACACGGTGGCGGCATTGTCGTGGATTGGCGACCAGGCGGAACTGGAATACAGCCGCGAGCGACTGGGTGAACCACGCTCTGTAAAGGCGAAGCTGATCGCCTGGGAGCGCGGCGCGGAGGACGAGACGCCGGAAGACTACATTGCCGCCACGCCGGGGCCGTTGACGGAGTGGGAGGCGTGGAGCTATCGCTCGCAAGAGGGGCGCAGAACGAATGCGCCGGGCGAGCGGGGGCCGCAGGTGCAGTTCATTATGCGGCGCGGGCTAGCCATTGAACTGCGCGAGGTGGACGAGCAACTGGCGCAGATGGACCGCAATGGAACCGGCACGCCGGAAGAACGGGCGGCACTACGCGCCAAGTCGCAAGAGATGCGCCAACAACTGCACGAATACCGCAGCAACCCGGACGTGAAGGACGCGCACCCCACCTACATGTTCTATTTCATGGTGGTATCCGAATGCGGCGCCATCGAAGTGATGGCGATTTTCCTGGCTGCCGTGGTGGCCTTCCCTACGCGCTGGTGGAAGAAGGCGGTCGGCATCATCGCTGGCGTGCCGATCATGTATTGCGTGAACATCTTCCGGCTCACTTGCCTTGCCATGATTGGCGCGTATGACACGGAGCACGAGTACTTTAACTTCTTCCATGAATACGTGTGGCAGGCGGTGTACATCATCTTTGTGGTGGCGGTTTGGATGTTCTGGGTGGAATATGTGGTGCGGGGCCGGTGGCGGCGCAGCTCCGCACGGCGCGACGAAGGAGGCAGCAGTAATGTCTAAAGACGACCCAACGCCATCGAGCCTGTGGCTGTTCGTAATCAAGTTTTGCATCGGCATCGTGGTGCTGGTGGGCATCTGGTGGGAACTGGTGCTGCCCACCTATGGGTGGATGCTGGGCAAGGTGACCGGGCTGATTGCATCGACGCTGCTGGGGGTGCCGGTGGACGGGGTGGTGGTGAAGGTGGACGGACTATTCAACACGCATACCATGCTGGAATTCGCCGTGGGCGAACGCCGCCCGGCCATGCCGATTGCACAGTTGGTCACCAACATTCCGCCGTATATCGCGCTGGTGCTGGCCACGGCTGGCATTGCCCTGGGCAAGCGCATGCGCATCCTGGCCTACGGGTGCGGCATCCTGATCATGGGGCATGTGCTGTTCCTGTGTACGCTGCTGCGCTTTCAGGAAAGCCTGCTGGCCCACCCACAGATTCCCGTCGCCATCATCCAGCTCTTCCTCACGCTGCCGTTCCTGCTTTGGATCGTGTTCGCCTATTGGGACCGGATATCCGCGCTGCTGCGCGAAAGCGCGGAGGAGGGGAAGAAGTAGGGGTGGCAGGTTTGGTGCTGCGGGGTGGAAGCGGAGCTTCAGGCGCAGGGGGCGTTGGCCAAGGAGACCTTGGCAACGAGGGGGGAGATTAAGTCAGCGCCCTTCCACCGTGGCAAGGTACGAACGAAGGGCCTTGTTCACGGATTCTGAATTGGGGAATTTTTTCTGAAGGTCGAAGTCCAGCCGGAAAGTTCCCAAAGCAGGCTGGTGGTGCTGCACTTCCACTGTGCCATCTTCCTTGAATATGCGCACCGTGTGGGCAGCGGCGGGGTCGATGTAATGAAGGCCCCTTTTGCCCTTGGAGAAATCGATCTCGCTCGGCATCTCGTCGTGATCAAGAGAGTTGTTCATTCTCGTAAATCCTGCGTTCGGCCTTGGTAGCCTTTCGAGCGCCGATAATTCGAACACTTTCACCACGTTCAGTATACCAGACAGCAAGCAGTTTGTTGGCTTTATTCATTTCGATGGCGAACCATCGTTCTTCGGCATTAGCTTCGCGTTCGCCTGCGAGAATGATCACAAGGCGATCATTCAAGACACTCTGCGCTTCTTCAAACGATACCCCATGCTTGAGTATATTCAAGCGTGCCTTTTCCTCATCCCACTCTGAGGCGATGTAAACCATCGGAGGTAATACCTACTCCCACTCAATCGTTCCCGGGGGCTTTGAGGTTACGTCATAGAGCACGCGGTTGATGTGCTTGACCTCGTTGCAGATGCGGTTGGCTATCCGTTGCAACACTTCGGGGGGGAAGCGGAACCAGTCGGCGGTCATGGCGTCTTCGCTGGTTACGGCGCGGAGGGAGCAGACTTCTTCGTAGGTGCGCTCGTCTCCTTGC
>JBIKMR010000198.1:0-8321 GCA_044359155.1 Candidatus Hydrogenedentales bacterium
CGCCAGCGGAATCGTGTCCGAATTGAAATCCCCCGAGTGGGAGGCGCGCGTCGAGATTCTCCGCCAATATGCCCAACAGCATCGCGCCACCGTTCCCGATGAAATACTCAACCTGGTGGCCATGCGGGTTCCCAAAGACATCCGCAAGATGACCGGGTCATTACGAAAGATTGTGGCCTACTCCGAACTGACCGGCCAGGAAGTCTCGTGCGAATCCGCCAACGAGATTCTCAGCCACCTTGGTGAAGAACAGGCCGCATAGCAGGTTGTAGTTACCGCACGGGGACCGGCTTTATCGTCCCCCCCATGCAAAGGAGGCTGGCCCATGGCAACCAAAATAGCGAAGAAACGCCTGCCCGACATGCTGCTCGAGCAGAACCTCGTCAGCCAGGCTCAGCTCACCGAGTGCATCAACCTGCAACGCGCCACCGGCAACACGCTGGCCACGCTGCTCGTGGAAAAAGGCTACCTCTCCGAGGAAGACCTCGTCGTCACCCTGTCTGAGCAGCTCGGCATTCCACACATCCGCGTGGCCCACTATTCCATCCCCAAGGAAGTGCTCTCCGAAGTCCCCGAAACCCTCGCCCGCCAATACCAGATGCTACCCGTCTCCGTTACAGGAGACGTGCTTACCCTCGCCATGGCCGATCCGCTCAACATCATGGCGCTCGACGATCTCCGTATGCTCACCAGCTACGAGATCGAGCCCGTTGTGGCGGTGTCTTCCGAACTGCGCGACGCCATCAACCGCCACTACGGCGGCGACAAGGCCGAGTCGCTCTACAAGTCCCTGCTGGCAGGGGGAGAAGAAGCCAGCGCGCTCGAGGAAGTCCGTCAGTCCGGCGAGATTGAAGACGTGTCCAAGCTGGAAACCGGCGCCGAAGACGAGCCGGTAAAGAAGCTCGTGCGCCTGATTCTCTTCAACGGCCTTGAACGCGGCGCGAGCGACATCCACGTTGAGCCCTATGAAAAGATCATGCGTATCCGCTACCGCGTGGACGGCACGCTCGAAGAAGCCAAGGGCCCGCCCAAGAGCCTCCAGCACAACCTTATCGCGCGCCTCAAGATTCTTGCCGGTTGCCGCATCGACGAACACCGCCTCCCGCAGGACGGGCGTTTCCGCATTCGCTACAACGAACGCGAGATCGACTTCCGCGTGGGCTTCCTCCCCGTAAAGTTCGGCGAAAAGGTGGTGCTCCGCGTGCTCGATCGCGGCAACCTCACGCTCGACCTCGACACCCTCGGCTTCGAGCCGCAACCTATGGCCGCCTTCCGCGAGGCGCTCCAACTGCCCCACGGCATGTTGCTGCTCACCGGCCCCACCGGCAGCGGTAAAACCACTACGCTATACAGCGCCCTCAGCAAGCTCTGCGACATCGAGACCAACGTGGTCACCGTGGAAGACCCGGTGGAATACGACCTCTTCGGCGTGAACCAGGTGCAGGTCAACTCCCGCATCGGTTTCAACTTTGCAGACGCGCTCCGCCAGATTCTCCGCCAAGACCCCGATGTGGTCATGGTCGGCGAAATCCGCGACGGCGAAACGGCAGACGTGGCAGTCAAGGCAGCCCTCACCGGCCACTTGGTGTTGAGCACCCTGCACACGAACGACGCCGCCGGCGTGTTCCCCCGCCTTATTGACATGGGCATCGAGCCCTTCCTCGTGCAGTCCTCGGTGGCCCTGGCCGCCGCGCAGCGCCTGCTAAAGCGCGTGTGCTCCGAATGCAAAGAGCGCATCCATGTGCCCAACGAGGTGCTCGAGCGCATCCAGTACCAGCCCTTCGACTACATCCCCGAGGTCACCTGGGTGCGCGGGCGCGGGTGCAGCAAGTGCAAAGACAGCGGCTATCGCGGTCGCGCCGCCGTGGTCGAGGTGCTGCTCAACTGGCCCGACATGCAGCCACTGGTGCTGCGCCGCGCCTCCGGCTACGAGCTGAAGAACCAGGCCATTGCCTGCGGCATGAAATCCCTGCGGCAGAATTCGCTTGCCAAAGCGGCCACCGGGGTTAGTACAATCGAGCAAGTGTTGGAGCATACCCCGGCAGATTAACTGTGCGCGGTGCGGAGTGGTATAGCGATCGGAGGAGAACACCATGGCGGGCACGCCCAGCATTCGAGAACTGTTGACCAAGATGATCCGCGAAGGCGCGAGCGACCTGCATATCGTGGTGGGCGCGCCACCCATGATCCGCCTTCACGGCGGGCTGGAACCCATGGCCGGGTATAGCCGCCTTACGGGGGACCAGACCCAGGAAATCATCTATTCGGTGATGAACGAAGAACAGATCTCCGAGTTCGAATCCACCAAGGAATGCGACTTATCCTTCGGCATCGAGGGTCTCAGCCGCTTCCGCCTCAACATCTACCGCGATCGCGGCAGCGTGGTGGGCGCGTTCCGTGCAATCCCCTTCGAGATTCTCTCGGCGGAGCAGCTCGGCCTTCCGCGCGTTGTCAGCGAACTGGCCTACCGCCCCCTCGGCCTGGTGCTTATCTGCGGCCCCACCGGTTCCGGTAAATCCACCACGCTCGCGTCGATCATCGACAAGATCAATTCCGAGCGTAACGTCCACATCATCACCATCGAAGACCCCATCGAGTATCTGCACAACCACAACCGCTCGGTGATCAACCAGCGCGAGGTGCATTCTGATACGCGCAGTTTCTCCGAGGCGCTCAAGCGCGTGCTGCGCCAAGACCCCGACGTGATTCTCATCGGCGAAATGCGTGACATTGAAACCATTCAGGCGGCGATCACCGTGGCTGAAACCGGCCACTTGGCATTCGCCACCCTGCACACCAACGACGCGCTGCAAACCATGAACCGCATCATCGACGTGTTCCCCCCCGGCCAGCAAGACCAGGTGCGCACGCAGTTGTCCTTCGTGCTCGAGGCCGTGGTGGTGCAGCAACTGGTGCCCCGCGCCGACGGCATGGGCCGCGCGCTGGTCATGGAAATCATGTTGCCCAATCCCGCCATCCGCGCACTCATCCGCTCGGAGAAGCTGGAGCAGATCCCGTCGATGATTGAAATCGGCAAGGGCGAAGGCATGATGACAATGAACCAGTCGCTCTACCGCCTGATGCGCCGGGGCATCATCACCACAGACATGGCCTTCAAGCGCAGTTCCGACCCCGAAGGACTGCAGCACCTGATGGAAAAGGGCATGTGATCGAGGGGCTGACGAGCGCCTACCAAGGCCTGTTCCGCACGCTGCGCCCGCACTACGACGGGCCAGCAAGCTGGCTGTGGTTCGTGGGGCTGGCACGCCTTGTAATGCTGCTGGTGCTTACCGCGGGCACGCTACTGCTGCCCGAGCCGGTCGAGTTCGCCGAGCTGCTTATCGGCATTTATCTGGCCGCCTTCGCCAGCAGCTTCTGGTATTTCGTGGTGCTGCGCCGCGAACGCAGCGTGTCACCCGTGCTCACCTGGACGCAGATGGCGGTGGACTTCGGCGTGGTGGTTACCACCATCAGCCTGACCAAGGGTGCCGACAGCTTCTTCACTTTCCTGCTGGTCACGGTCATCCTCGAGGCGGGCGTGCTGCTTGGCCTGGTGCAGGGTTTTGTATTCGCCACGCTGGCCTCGGCCTACATGATGATGCTCTTCGGCATCGAGGCCCACCGCGCCGTGGACCTGCTGGCCCACTGGTACAACTTCCTCATCCAGGGCATCGCTTTCTTCTTCACCGCCTTCATCAGCGGCTACTGGAACCAGCGGCTATCGCGCCTCAAACAGTTCCAGCGCGACATCCTGGACAACATGAACAGCGGCTTCCTCATCGCCGATCCCAAGGGCGTGGTGCGCGCCATCAACCGTGCCGCCTGTGACATCCTCGGGTTGGTCGAGGGCGACACCATTGGCCTCCATGTGGACGGTGTGGTGAAGACGGCCTCCGGCGCAGAGTGCCCGGTGACCACGGCGCTACGCTCGACCAAGGACTTCAGCAGCTACGAGTTTCACGCCGAGCGGGCAGACGGCGAGCCCATCCTGCTCGGGCTTACCACCAGCCGCCTGCACGACGAGGCAGGCCGCATGACCGGCATCATCACCACGTTCACCGATCTAACCGAAATGTCGCGGATGCGGCAAGAGTTGCAGCAGCAGGATCGATTGGCCGTGCTGGGCGAAATGTCCGCTGGGCTGGCGCACGAAATTCGCAACCCGCTTGCCAGCATACGTGGCGCCATGGAGGAGCTGCGCCGTAACGGCGAAGACCCGGTCATTTCCCGGAAGCTGGCCGAAATAGCCGTACGTGAATCGGACCATCTCAACCAGATCGTTTCCGGCTTCCTCGAATTCGCGCGCGAACCTAACCTGCGCCGCAGTCCCGTCGAGATGCGCGCGCTGCTGGGGGAGGTGTGCGCTGCTGCACGCGCCAAGTATGTAGACGCCCGCGCTTTGGCCATTGTTGAGATACTGCCGCCCCATCCCTGCGAGGCCATCTGCGACGAGACCCGCATCCGGCAAGTCTTTGTGAACCTTGTACAGAACGCCATCGACGCGTCCGGCCTCACCGGGCAGGTGCGCGTGACGCTCGTTCCCGGCCCGCCTGTCGAGGTGCGCGTGGAAGACAACGGCCCCGGCATTCCCCCCGACAAGGTTGCGAGGGTCTTCGAGCCTTTCTATACTGACAAAGAACGCGGCGTGGGCATGGGCCTGGCCATCTGTATGCGCATCGTCAGTGCGCACAACGGCACCATCCAAGCTGCGAGCCGCGCCGAGGGCGGTGCCTGCCTGATTGTTCGATTGCCTGCCGCCTAAGTCCCATTGGAGTTTCCACCCTTGTCCGCCAAACCCCATGTGCTCGTAGTAGACGACGAACTCAGTATGCGCGAGGTGCTCGAGATCGTCCTCGGCAACGCGGGTTATGAAGTGTCGCTGGCCAACGGCCCCGCCGAGGCGCAGGCCCGGCTGGGCGAACGCACTGCCGATTGTGTGGTGACCGACCTCTTCATGGGGAACGACCGCGAGGCCGGGCTCAAGTTGCTGCACTGGATAGGCGCGAATGTTCCCGGCACCCCGGTATTGATGATGACCGCGCATGGATCGGTCGAGGCTGCCGTCGAAGCCATGCGGCTGGGCGCTTTCGACTATGTGCAGAAGCCCTTCAAGAACGACGAGATTCGCCTGCGCATAGAGCGGTCGATTCACCAGCGCGACCTGCGCCGCGAGAACGAGGCCTTGCGCACGCAGCAGGCGCGCGACGCTAAGCTCGAATTCATGGTGGGGCAGAGTGCCCCCTTCCAGGAACTGCTGTCCATGGTGCGGCGCGTGGCGCGGCTGCCCAGCACCATAGCCATCCACGGCGAAAGCGGCGCGGGCAAGGAACTGGTGGCGCGCGCGTTGCATGAGCTGAGCGATCGGCGCACCAAGCCTTTCGTCGCCATTAACTGCGGTGGCATTCCCGAGACCCTGCTCGAGAGCGAACTCTTCGGCTACAAGAAGGGCGCCTTCACCGGGGCCAACGAGGACAAGGAAGGGCTCTTCGTCACCGCCAACGGCGGCACGCTATTTCTCGACGAGATTGGCGAGATGCCCCTGATGCTGCAAGTGAAGCTGCTGCGCGTGTTGGACAACAGCATGGTCACCCCCGTCGGTGGCACTTCGTCCACGAAGGTAGACGTGCGCTTGCTGTCTGCCACCAACCGCGACCTGCAGAAGATGTCGGAAGAAGGGGACTTCCGCAGCGACCTGTATTACCGCCTCAACGTGATACCGTTGGTGGTGCCATCTTTGCGCGAGCGCCGCGAAGACATTCCCGTGCTTGCCAAGCACTTCATCCAGTCCCACGCCAAACGTATGGGATGCGTTGCCCCCGGCATGGACGACGAGGCGCTCGGCCTGCTCAAGCGCTATGGCTGGCCCGGCAACGTGCGCCAGCTGGGCAACATGATGGAGCGCGTGGTGGCGCTGTGCAACGGCGACCGCATCACCGTGGGCGACCTGCCCCCCGAGATTCGCCACTTCACTCCGCCGGAAGACACTGCGCCCGATCCTGCGTCCGTGTTTGCGCTGCCCTCCGAGGGCATCAACCTCGAAGCCATTGTCGAGGACCTGGAGAAGGCCTGGATCAAGCAGGCACTGGAACGCAGCCGCTATACCCAAAAGAAAGCCGCCGCCTTGCTGGGGCTCACACCACGGTCGCTGCGCTATCGCCTGCAAAAATACGGCATGGAAGCGAACTGAGGACAACAAAAGCCACGCCAGAGAAACGCCCCTGTGCTTCCTTCGTGTTCTTTGTGCCGTTTGTGGTTAAACTTCTGTTCCTCTTTACAGCGTGCCCGCACAGAAGCCATCTTCATTGGCGCCACACTCGTAGTACGCTTCATTGTTGTACAGCTGTATGAGGCGCAGCAATTCGCTCAGGGTCATCACGAAGGGGCTGCCGCCCTCGTAGTCCGCGCTGTGCGCCGTGCATAGTATGTCGCCCGGGCCGGGGGCGTAGCCGTCTTCGGTGCCGGTTTCGCAGTGGAACTCGCCCGCGTTGTAAAGCTGGACAATGCGCAGCACTTCCGTCAGGTCGAAAGTACCATCGCTATCCTGGTCGCCCGAGTGTGAAAAGGCCTCTGCGGGCGACGAGCCGTTCAGACGGATCATCGGGTTGGCATTGTTGGTGGCGTCATCGAGCAGGGCGAACCAGGTTCCGGGGTTGCTGCTGTTCTGGCCAACCGCAATCGGCGTCGCTGGCACGGAGGGGTCGATGCAGACCTCCAGCCCGCTCGAGGTGTTCGGGGCATACTGGATGCCCACGTAAACACTGCCCGAGTTGATGACAACGGGAGCACCCAGGGCGCTGATGTCGGTGGTGTAGAACTGCCCTTCCTCCGTCAAGCCCGTCGCCACCTGGCCGGGTAATGTGAGCAGGGATGTACCTGGTGCAGTGCCGCCATCGGAAAAGAGCACAACCTCGTAGTTGGCGCTCGACAGCGCAATGCTGGCGGTCCGCAGGCAAACGCAGATGTCCGTGATGGTATAGGGGTACGATGTCGGTGTGAGCTTCTTGGCGATGATGCCGTAGAACGTTCCCGCCGGCATTCCCACGCCGCCGTCCACCACGCCCTCGTCTGCCACGATACCGTCTTCGCAGGTTTCCGGCACAAGGGTATAGCTGCCCTTGGCGCGGATCATCAGCTCTCCGAACACGCCATCGCCGCCGCTCACGCTGGACCAAACGCCCAAGTTGCCGCTGCTCTGGGTGTAGGAAACGGGCGCTATTTCGTTCGAGGAATCCATATAGAAGTTGACGTCGTTGTTGGCCTGTGGGCTGTATTGGATGCCGATGTAGTAGTCGCCGCTAGTCAGTTGGATGTTGGCCGCGCTCACGTCCGTCGAGTAGAAATCTGGCGCGCCCGTCAACGTGAGGCTCTGCCCCGGAACGTTGGCCAACAGGCTGCCCGGCACCCCGCCGTTGTCGTTGAAAACCACAACGTCGTAATTCAGCGAGGTGTTGATGCCACCCGCAATCAGGTTCACGCAGACTTCGCTCAGGGTATAGGGATAGCCGGGCGGCGTCATGCGGTTTACCGCAAGGGCAAACAGGTTGCTGTTGTTGAAGCCTAGCCCGCCGCTGGGCACCCCATCGTCCGTGCCCAATCCGCCTGCGCAGTCTCCCGCAATCGAGCCTTCGCCCTCGCCTTCATACACCCCCTCTCCTTCCCCTTCGTAAACCCCTTCGCCTTCGCCTTCATACACGCCTTCTCCCTCTCCTTCAACAACGCCTTCCCCCTCGCCCCCGGTGTCGCGGCAAATGATTAAGGACCATGAATTAAGCGTACCAAAGAATCCGCTGAACTCATCCTTGATCTCGAGGGTCCAAGTGTCCTGGGTGGTTTCCCCATCGAAGGCAGACAAAGGGGTAATGGGTTGCCAGCTTCCCGTGAACGGCGCGGAGCCGCTTGTCAGTGGGGTAGCGGCCGTGTCGTCAAATACCGTGTTGGTAAGGTTACTGCCAGCACCAGAGGGCTGGTTCATCAGCTCCACCCGCGTGCCTTGCGGGGAATAGAGCGAAATGCTCAGCTGGTCAACAGAGGGATGCTCGATGTCCAGGCGGACCCTTACGTCGTCGATGATCTCGTCGTCGAGAAGATCAAAGGAAGTGGTCGTGGTGTCGGCGTCATTAAGGGCAAGAAACGGTTCAGCAGACGTGGTGAGGCAGGCCTCGCCTTCCCCCTCCCCTT
The DNA here is from genome assembly GCA_044359155.1 of Candidatus Hydrogenedentales bacterium. Classification (GTDB taxonomy): domain Bacteria; phylum Hydrogenedentota; class Hydrogenedentia; order Hydrogenedentales; family JAEUWI01; genus WGMK01. Next base: position 8,179 of record JBIKMR010000198.1, read on the forward strand.
CGGTCGGCGTGGCCCTGCACAGGACCAGCTGCCACGAACTCAGCGTGCCCGTGTTGCCACTGAACTCGTCCTTGATCTCGAGGGTCCAGATGCCCTGGGTGCCTTCGCCATCAAAGGCGGACAGCGGCTGCATGGGCTGCCAA
>JBIKMR010000020.1:0-26985 GCA_044359155.1 Candidatus Hydrogenedentales bacterium
GCCTTCCTCGGCATGACCCTTGCCTGCGCCCAGTGCCACGACCACAAATATGATCCCGTGTCGCAGCGCGAGTACTACGCATTCTTCGCGTTCTTGAACAACACCGAGAACGCAACCATGAAGCTGAAACACCAGGCGATTGCCGAGCAGCGCGCGGCAAAGGAAGCGGAGATTGCCTCGCTTAGGTCCGGGCTGGCGGATGCGTTTCCCCTAGCTGATGCAATCACCACCGATGAGTCAGAGGCCGAGCGGCGCGCGCGTAACCTGTCTGAGAAGTTGGCGGTGTGGATAACCGAGCAGCAACCCAAGTGCAGTGATTGGTCCGTGCTGGACCCGATAGAATACAGCTCCGCGAAGACAGCTACACTCCGCAAGCTGGAGGACAAGTCCGTGCTGGTGACGGGCGAGTGCCCGAACACGGATACGTATACCGTGGCGTTCCGCAGCGAGATGGCCACTTTGACAGGGCTGCGACTGGAAGCCTTGACGCACGAGAGCCTACCGGGTGAAGGCCCTGGGCGTGGCATGATCATGTCTCCCGATGGGGACTTCTTCCTGAGCGAGGTGCGGGTATTCGCCGCGCCCTGGAACGCGCCAGACCAGAAGCAGCGCGTGGCGTTGGGCGCACCCACGGCCAGCTTTGCGGCAGCCGGGCACGAAGTGGCCCACGCGCTGGATGGCTTGGTGGACACGGGCTGGAGCGTGAACGGTGGGCAAGGCAAGGACCACCGCGCGGTGTTCTCCTTTGCGGAACCACTACCCGCCTTTGATGGCGGCACCCTGCTCACCGTGGAACTCGAACATTTCTACGTACACCAGCACACGCTGGGGAGGTTCCGCATATCCGCCACCGGGGACAATGGCGCACCTGAAGCAACGTCTTTGCCTGCTGAAATCGAGGCGGCACTGGCCACTTCAGCAGACCAATGGTCCGCGCCCGTGGTAGAGCAAGTGAAGCAGCATTACCTAAGCGTTGCCCCGGAACTTGCCGAGTCCCACGCGAAAATCGAGGAACTGCGCAAGGCCCTGCCCAAGTATCCCGAGCAACTGGTGCTGGCCGAGCGCGACACCCCGCGCCCCACGCACCTGCACCATCGTGGCATCTACCTGAACCCGCGCGAGCCCGTGGGCCCGGACACGCCCGAGGCGCTGCACCCTTTCCCCGACGCGTGGCCGCGCAACCGCCTGTCCTTTGCACGTTGGCTAGTGGCGGGCGAGAACCCGCTCTTTGCCCGCGTGACTGTCAACCGCACATGGCAGATGCTATTCGGGCGCGGGCTGGTGGAAACCACAGAAGACTTTGGCCTGATGGCCAGCCCGCCCACGCACCCGGAATTACTGGACTGGCTGTCCGTCGAGTTTCAACGTCGCGGATACAGCACCAAGGAATTGCTGCGGCTAATGGTAACCAGCGCGGCGTATCGGCAACAAGCCGTCGACACGCCCGCCCTGCTGGCCGCTGATCCCCGCAACGACCTGCTGGCCCGTGCGCCGCGCTTCCGGCTGGATGCAGAGTTGTTGCGCGATGCTATGCTGGCGAGCAGCGGCTTGTTGTCGCCCAAGGCAGGGGGGCCGGGCGTGTATCCGCCCGTGCCGAAAGAAGCACTGTCCGCAATCTACGGCGGCTCGGCCAATGTCTGGCCCGATAGCACGGGGGAGGATCGTTTCCGGCGGGGGGTGTATACCTTCATCAAGCGCATCTTGCCCTACCCTAGCGCCACTACTTTCGACATGCCCACGCGCGATGTCGTTTGCACGCGCCGCATGGAATCCAACACGCCGCTGCAAGCGCTGACGCTGCTAAACAACAGCGAGTTCGTGGTGGCAGCGCAGGCCTTGGCCGCGCGCGTGCTACGCGAGGAACCCAACGATTCCGCCACGCGCCTGCGCCGTGTGTTTGAACTGGCACTGAGTCGCGCGCCAGACGCCACCGAGGCCGACGCGCTCAAGACCTTCCTGCGCGCGCAGCGTAAGCGCTTCGCAAGCGGCGAGATGGACCCCGCCCCGTTAGTCGGGGACTACACCGTGGAATCCGCCACCCCTGCCGAGCAGGCGGCATGGGTAGCCCTATGTCGGGTAGTGCTCAACCTGGACGAGGCGCTATCTCGAACGTAGGTTGTCGCCGAGTTTACTGTTTACACCAGCGTTGCGATCTTGTATAGTGGTGTGAATATAAACACCGAAGTCAGGAGCCCGCGTTCCTTGAGAGCAAACCCAATACGTCCCAATCAGCGCACCGGCTTCACGCTAATCGAGTTGCTGGTGGTGATTGGAATCATCGGGATATTGGCCGGGATGATGCTGCCCGGCCTGGCCCGCGCACGTGAGGCGGCGCGCCGTACCAGTTGTGCAAACAACCTGCGCCAGATGGGCATCGTGTTCAGCATGTACATTGGCGAGAACGCGGAGCGCTATCCCAGCATCCAGAAACACGTAGGCTTGAACTGCGAACACGTGAACCAAGGGGTGCTCATGTTCGATGGACCCTCGGTGTATCCCGAATACTTGGCCGATGCGCGCGTACTGGTTTGCCCGTCCAGCCTCGACGGGCCAGACGCATGGCAGCGTGGGGAGTGGAAGCGCGCCGACGGTCTCAATGGCGATCGCTCCGAAGGCTCGGTGGCACCCTGCCTGCTGAACCAAACATCTTACTTTTACATCGGCTTCATTATCGATGGGGAAAAGATCGTAGAGCCAGGCACAGGCGACGCGGGGGAGGGATTTGTAACGGGCTTCGATCGCTGGCTCCGCGGAACCGAACTGGACCGCCTGGAGAAGAACTGGACCTTCGACGGCCCCTTCGGCGAAACGCACGAAACCATGCGCCTGCGCGACGGTGTCGAACGCTTCCTCATTGAGGACATCAACAACCCCTCCGCATCGAACCATGCCCAGAGCATGATTCCCGTCATGTTCGACCGCATCGATTTCGACGTGACCGGCTTCAACCACGTGCCGGGCGGGGTAAATGTGCTCTACATGGACGGCCACGTCGAGTTCTTGAAATACCCCGGAATCTACCCCGCCAGCCGCGCATGGGCCAGCGCGGTGGACTTGCTTGGCATCTAGGCCTGCCCTCTGGAAGATCGATAGCGCCCCTTCCCTGCGGGCAACGACAAGGGTAGCTACAACCTGCGGCAGCCGAAGTCTTTGACTGCCCCGCCCTCGCGCCGTATCATACGCGCTTCTGGCTGCATTCCCTCCAACATGGTGTTTTCATGGCGCGCATTATTGCATTGGCGAATCAAAAGGGCGGCGTGGGCAAGACCACGAGCGCGGTTAACCTGTCTGCCTGCATGGCCTTGCAGGGCAAGCGCACGCTGCTGCTCGACATGGACCCGCAGGGCAACGCCACCCAGGGGGTGGGGGTGGACAAGAACGAGATCGAGGCGGGGTCGTATGACGTGCTCTGCGGCGATGTGCCCTTGGCCGACGCGATTGTGGAAACCTCGATTGCCAAGCTGCACCTGGTGCCATCGAACCGGGAACTGGTGGGGGCGGAGGTGGAGTTGGTGGATGTGCCCCGGCGGGAATACCGCCTGCAAGAACGCCTCACCAATGGCGTGGGCGACTATGACTTTGTCTTCATCGACTGCCCCCCTTCCCTGAGCCTGCTCACCTTGAACTCCCTGGTAGCGGCGGATTGCGTGATGATTACGCTGCAAGCGGAGTATTACGCGCTCGAGGGATTGAGCGAATTGCTGCAAACTATCATGAAGGTGCGCGACAGCCTGAACCCCGGCCTGTATGTGCATGGGGTGTTGGTAACAATGTTCCAGCACACGAACCTCTCGAAGCAGGTGCTGGATGATGTGCGCACGCACTTGGGTGACAAGGTTTACAAGACGGTGATTCCGCGCAATGTGACCGTGAGCGAGGCGCCCAGCTATGGGCAGCCTGTGGTGACATACGACGCAAAGAGCCTGGGGGCCGTGGCCTACCAGGAACTGGCGAAGGAGGTGGCGGCCCGTGGCTAAGAAGACTGGACTGGGCAGGGGACTGGGCGCGTTGCTGGGCGGGGCCCCTGCAGATGGCGCGAACACCCCAAGGGCAACCGAGCACGTGGCTGCGCCGGAAGCCCTGGCCGATGGGTCGCGCTTAATATTGGTGGCCCCTTCGGAACTGCACCCCAACCCCAAGCAGCCGCGCACGCATTTCGATGAGGACGCGCTGCAAGAGCTGGCAGAATCAATCCGGCGCGATGGCGTGCAGGAACCGGTGCTGGTGCGTGAACGCAAGGGCGGCGGCTATGAGCTAATCAGCGGGGAACGCCGGGTGCGCGCCAGCGTGATGGCGGATGCGCGGCAGATTCCCGCCGTGGTCCGCGAGGTGTCTGACCGCGACCTGCTGCGGCTGGGCTTGATTGAAAACATTCAGCGCGAAGACCTGAACGCGATTGAAACGGCGGAGGCCTACCAGCAGCTGATTGACGAGTTTGGCTGGACGCAGGAGCAGGTGGCGGACGAGGTGGGCAAACAGCGCACCACGGTGACCAATACGCTGCGCCTGCTGAAGCTGGAGCCGCATGTGCGAACGCTGGTGGCGGAGGGCAGGTTGAGCATGGGCCACGCCCGCGCGCTGTTGGCCGTGGCAAACCCCGCACAGCAACAGGCGCTGGCCAATCGTGCCGTGCGCGATGGGCTGTCTGTGCGCGCAATCGAGGAAATGGCGGCCCAAGCCAAGGGCGGTGCCAAGCCCGCCCCCCCCGCGCCGGACCCCAACATCACCCACCTGGAAGACCGGCTCCGCCGAACGCTGGGCACGAAGGTTCACGTGAAGCACCAGCCCGGCGGCAAGGGCCGCATCGAGATAGAGTATTTTTCCTTGGACGAGTTCGAGCGCATATTGGGGTTGTTAGGGTAGTGGTGGCGGCGCGAAGCGCTTTGGAGTGCGCATGGCGCACCAGAAAAAAGAGAAGACGGGCAAACACATGATCGACATCAAATACATCCGCGAAGGCGAAGCCGATCTGGCGCAGGCGCTGGAGAACCGTAACGCGAAGATAGATCTGGCCGAGCTGCGCGGGCTGGATGAGTCGCGCCGCAAGGTGGTGTATGAGATGGAGCAACTGCGCGCGGCGCAGAACGTGGCCAGCCAGGAGATTGGCAATCGCAAGAAGGCGGGCGAGGACACGAGCGAGGCGGTGGCGAAGGTGTCGGAGATCAAGCAACAGATTGCCGGGCTCGAGGAGCAGGTGCGCGATCTGGAAGAACGCCTACGCAACGCCCTGCTGGTAATTCCCAACCTGCCGGACGCGAGCGTGCCGGTGGGCAAGGACGAGCATGACAATACTGTGGAGCATGTGTGGGGCACGCCGCGTGAACTGGGCTTTGAGGCGCAGGACCACGTGGCGATTGGCGAGGCGCTGGGGATACTGGACTTCGAGCGCGCTGCCAAGGTAACGGGCAGCCGCTTCTGCATTACGCGCGGCGCGGGCGCGCAGTTGGAGCGCGCGCTCATCAGCTTGATGCTCGACATCCACACGCGCGAGCACGGTTACACCGAGGTGCTGCCGCCGTTCATGGTGAATTCGGAAAGTATGCGCGGCACCGGGCAACTGCCCAAGTTTGCGGAAGACAGCTTTAGATTGGCGGACACCGATTACTGGATGATACCCACGGCGGAGGTGCCGGTCACTAACATCCACCGCGACGAGATTCTCACGCCGGACCACTTGCCCATCTGCTATGCCGCATACAGCCCCTGCTTCCGCAGCGAGGCGGGCAGCTATGGCAAGGACACGCGCGGCATGATTCGCCAGCACCAGTTCAACAAGGTCGAGATGGTGAAATTCACCACGCCCGAAACCAGCTGGGACGAGCACGAGAAGCTGACGCGCCACGCGGAAGTCATCCTCGAACGGCTCGAGCTGCCCTACCGCCGCATGTGCCTTTGCACGGGCGACATGGGCTTCGCCTCCGCCAAGACCTACGACCTCGAAGTCTGGCTGCCGGGGCAGAGCGCCTACCGCGAGATCAGCTCCTGCTCGAACTTCACCGACTTCCAGGCGCGCCGCGCCAACATCCGCTTCAAGCGCGACAAGAAGCCCGAGTTCGTCCACACCATCAACGGTTCGGGCCTCGCCGTGGGCCGCACGCTGGTGGCTATCCTCGAAAACTACCAGCAGCAAGACGGCAGCGTGCTGGTGCCAAAAGCCCTGCAACCCTACATGGGCGGGCTGGAGCGGATTGCGAAGGGGTAGGTTGGGTCAGTCTTCGCGGAAGATTTCTTCGAGCACGATACTGAGTCCGGCAGCAATACCTTCACAGGAAACGGTTTCCCCGCTGGTGTAGGTGGTCGTGCGGCCTTCGTGGTGGAAGATGACCACCTCGCGCTTCTCGGGGTCCACGAGCCAGAATTGTTCTGTGCCGGACTCGAAGAGGCGGTGGCGCTTGAAGGTCATCTCGGCTTGGCTGTTGCTGGGCGAGAGGACTTCCACCCAAAGCTCGGGCGCGAATTCTCCCCACAGCTGCTCGCGCGGCCAAGGGCGACGGCGGAACAGGCAGACATCGGGGCACAGCAGCGTATCTGGATTGCGCTTGATGAGGAACCCGGTATTGGATGTTCCGACCGCAACATCTGGATGCTGCTTGGCAAAAAGCCGAAAGGCCAATTCGATTTCACCGCCAATGTTCTCATGCCAGAAACCTGCGGGAGACATCTCTGCCAGTTCTCCTTCGATGAGTTCGATGAACTTCTCCGGCACATCGGGGGCCAGCAGGTCTTCTGCGCGCACCTTCCCGGCAGGCAGGTATGTTTTTACAACGGCCATCGGCGGTGTCCTTGGGAGATTGACCAAAGGGTCTGGCTGCTCCTCACTCAGAGCCTACTGCTTCGCGGGGTTACGATCAATAACACTTTCCCTCGTTACACCGGTCCCCGGGTGTAATGAGGAGGGGCGTGATCCGCTTACACCCCAGCCGGCACCTCGGGCTTCGCCAGCGTGGCGCTGTAAGCGAGGATGGGGTCGCGGCCTACGCTGAAGTAGTCGATGCCAGCGTCCATCATGTGCTTGGTGTTGTACACGTTGCGGCCATCAAACACGGTGGGAGTCTTCAGCACAGCCTTGAGTCGAGTAAGGTCCACGTTGCGGAAGAACTTCCACTCCGTGCAGAGCACCAGCGCGTCCGCCCCTTCGAGCGCGTCGTAGTAGTGCGGGATGTATTCCATATTGGGGTTTTCGCCAAGCAGCTTCTTGGCCTGTTCTTCGGCGCGGGGATCATAGGCGCGAATTTTCGCGCCGTGTTCCAGCAGCCAGTTCACCATGACGAGGGCGGGCGCTTCGCGCACGTCGTCCGTCTCGGGCTTGAAGGCCAGACCCCACACGGCGAAGGTCTTGCCCGCGAAGTCGTCGCGGTAGTACATCCGCATCTTTTCAATCATCGACATCTTTTGGCGCTCGTTCACGTCGTCCACGGCGGGCAACAGCTGGGTTTCCACGCCTGCCTCGCGCGCGGTGGAAATGAGGGCCTTCACGTCTTTCGGGAAACAAGAGCCGCCGTAGCCAATGCCAGGGAAGATGAAGCGGTAGCCAATGCGGCGGTCGGAGCCGATGCCGTTGCGCACCTCGTCCACGTCTGCGCCCACGTGTTCGCAGATGGTGGCGATTTCATTCATGAAGGAAATCTTGGTGGCAAGCATAGCGTTGGCGGCGTACTTGGTCATCTCCGCCGCACGGGTGGACATGGTGATGATGGGGCGACCGTTCTTGGCGAACTGGGCATACACCTCTTCCATCAGCGCGCGCACGCGCACATTGTCGCAGCCAATTACCACACGGTCGGGAACCATGAAGTCCTCGATGGCCGCGCCTTCCTTCAAGAACTCGGGGTTGGATACCACGTCAAACTCGTGGTCCACGCCGCGCTTCTTCATTTCTTCCTTGATCGCGGCACGCACCTTGTCGGCGGTGCCCACCGGCACGGTAGACTTGTCCACCACAATCTTGTACCCGTCGATGACCTGGCCAATGGTGCGGGCCACGGCGAGCACGTACTCGAGGTTGGCTGTGCCGTCTGCCAAGGGGGGCGTGCCCACGCAGATGAACACCATCAGCGACTGGCGAATGGCCTCCCCCACTTCCGTGGTGAATTTCAGTCGGCCATCTTCCACGTTGCTATGCACCATCTCTTCGAGCCCGGGCTCGTAAATGGGAATCTCGCCGGATTCGAGCACGGCAATTTTGGCGGCATCCACGTCGGCACAGGTCACATCGTGGCCCAGGTCAGCAAAGCAGGTTCCGGAAACCAAGCCAACGTAGCCGGTGCCGACAATAGTGAGCTTCATGCGATATTCTCCCGTTTAACGACGAAATCCGCCACGGCTCGATTGGAGCGGGGCGGAGGGAAATAGGCCAGTTTCTTGGCGGCGCGTTGTTCCCCAACTAGAACGCGTAGGGTAATTGTACCCTCATGCGCGCTCTGCCGCCAACTCGAGTTTCGTGTGGGTCCACCCCTCGGTGCGGAATACGGCCCAAGTCAGGGCCATGCGCGCGGCATGGCACACGAATATGGACAGCCAAACCCGGTTGGGGGTGAGGGTACCGGTAATGTAAAAGATACCGCACATTCCGAGCAGCAACACGATTTGGGTGGCGAAGGCGATGTACATGGGAATCTTGGTTTCACCCGCGCCTTGCAGCCCGCCGGTAAGTGCCAACGCCGGGGCCAGCACCAAGCCGGAGAAGGCTAGCCAATGGAGCAGGCTTACGCCGTAACCGTAGATGGGCTCTTCCGTTGCAGCAAACAGCGAGAGCAGTTGCCCGGGTATGGCCCAGAACATGATAGCCACCGCGCCCGCCCAACCCAGCCCCAGCAGGGCAGCCACACTCACGGCCTGCTTGCCGCGCTCGCGCTTGCCCGCGCCAATGTTTTGTCCCATCAAGGTGGAGGATGCATTACGCAGGCCGAAGGAAGTCCAGGTGACCAGGGAGAAAAGTTGGGCGTAGCAAATGGTATAGGCCGCCTGGGCAGAATCGCTGTAAGGCAACATGCCAATGAACACCAGCAAGAACACGCCGCCCAAATTAAGCAGCACCCCCTGCATTCCCGAGGGCAAGCCAATGCGCCCCACCACCCGCATGATATTCAAATCCGGAATCAGAGTGAGCCGGTCAGGAACTTTGAGTATGGTCTTGCGGGCAATGACCAGATACAGCGCTATGGACACCGTAACCGTGGGGGCCAGCACAGTGCCGATGGCGGCACCGATGGTGCCCAGCGCAGGCAGGGGACCTGCCCCGGTGATGAGGCTGGAACTGATAGCCACGTGCAGTACGGTGTTGAGCAGGCCCAGCACCAAGGGAACCTTAGCATCGCCCGAGGCCTGAAAGGCCCCCACCACCATGAATAGCAGGAACAGCGGCGCGCCGCACGTAAAGAGAATGCGGAGGTAAGGCAGCGCGTGCAGTTTCACCTCGGGCTGCGCCTGCATCAGGTCTATCAGGTAGGGGGCAACAAGGTAGCCCACGGGCGCAAGGAAGAAAATGAGGATGTAGATGGAACTAAGAAAGGCGTGGTAGGCCACCTCGCTCATCCGTTCGCGGTCCTGCATTCCCGCATAACGCGATATCAGCACGTTCATTCCATGGAACAGGCTCGAAATGAATACCACCACCACGAGGAAAATCTGCCAAGCCACGCCAATGGCGGCATTGGGGGCATTGGTGGCGGAGGGCAGGTATTGCCCCACCAGCACATGGTCCACGAAACCATGCAGCCCGTTGACCAGATTAAGCAGGGTGACCGGCCAAGTGAGCCTCCACACCGAGCGCAGAATATGGCCAGATACGAGTTGGTCGTCGAACTTCTTCATGAAAAAATTGCGCCGGGGTTGGGTAGGAAGGCGGGAGTATAGCACGTCCGCTTGAATCGCTGCGGCTGTGGGTATAGGCTGGGGACTTGGTTCAGTTAGACAGAAACGCCTCTCGGCGTAACGTCTCGACGGAACCGGGGTACTGGTATAAGGCGACCTCGCCGGAGGAGAAACACACCATGAAGACCCGATCATTCCGCTTTGCTTTTCGACTGGCAACCGCATCGTGCGCGGTTGCAGCAACCACCCTGCTCGCTGGCTGCCTCGGGCAGGACGTCGAGCTGCCGCCTGTAACGCTGACCTTTCCCGTGGTAACCGGGGCAACCGTGCCGGACATTCTCAAGAACGGTGACAAGTTGACGCTGCCCCTGCCGGAAGTATGCGACCTGCCGGACCTGGCCGCGCTGGAAGCGGAAGTGCGCGATGCCATCGGCCCGCTTGCCGGGTTAATTGACATCGAAAAAGTGACGCTGGACGAGATGAACTTCTCGGCGGTGTCGGGCAACTTCGACTTCCTCGATGTGCTTACCCTCACCTTCACCAAGGATGACGAGTCCGTGTCGCTGGATGCCGACCTGTCTGGCCAGAGCGGTATTACGCAGTTCTTGCTGGAGCCGGGCGACGACGAAGAGGTGGACATCCTGAACCTGATACCGGGACCGGATGAATGCTTGCAGGCCGAAATTGACTTCACTGGCAGCATCCCCACGGAATCAACCATCTACAACGCGACCATGCAGGTTTCAATCTTTGCCGTGTTGAGGCTGTAAACAGTGTGGCGCGGGGCTTGCCTTAACCGGCGAGCCAAGGGCACAATGCGGCCCATGCTGTACTTGACTCTACCTTCCATATCTCTCGGGCGCTGCGCGCGATTCGCAGCGCTCGTTTTATTTTGTGCCGCCACAACCGGCTGCCTGCGGGTACCGCTGCCGATCATCGAGATCGACATCAACGTGGTAGAGGAAGCGGAGCTACCCTCGATTCCGCAGATTATCGAGACCGACCCACGCTTGGGCGTGATAGGGCTGGAGATCCCCCTGCCCTACCTGTGCGATTTAGGGGAGGTGGACTTCCTCCTGCGCGCGTATCTGGATCAAGTTCAGGAAGATTTTCTCGGCGAATTCGCCAACAACCTCGATCTGCAACGGGTGATCATCCGCGAGATCAGGCTAACCGCCGTGAAGGGCGACTTCTCCTTTATCGCTGAGGCGGGTATTCGGCTGATCCAAAACCAAGAGCCGGTTACCTACTGGTCCGAGTTCACCAACCGCAACGACAAGAAGCAACTCATCCTGCGGCCCGATGGGGACTACAACCTCTTCGACCTGATACCCGGCGACAACGACTGCGTGACCGCAGACCTGATCTACTCGGGCACCTTTCCCGAGAGACCAGTCACCTTTAACCTCGACCTGGTCATCGCCGTGGATGCAGACTTGGTTCTCTAAGACTATTGGGCGCTTATCACCTTCCCCGTCAGCAATGCCATGTCGAAGAACTGCCCGCCCTTGTCCTGCTTCACGTGTACCGCGAGGGTATTCTTTCCCTGCTTCAGGTGCGGGCGCAGGGCTTCGGTCACGTTGAAGGCTTGGTACTGCGTGCTCCAGCCATCGCGTTGGAACACTTCCTTCCCGTTGAGCCAGATGCGAATGTTGTCGTCGTGGAACAGCACGAGTATGGCAAGCTCGAAATCGACGCTGCCCGCTTCAAATTCCTGCCGTAGCCACAATTCGTCTTCGCGCCATTTGGTTTGTATGGTGTCGCCATACTCGCCGCCGATAAGGCCAAAGGGAGCACGGCCCGTGGTCCATATGGATGCGTCAAAGTCGGGCTGTTCCCAACCTGCGGCGGGCGGCGCGACTGCATAGCGCCATTCCTTCGCGTTATCGCCATCGTGAATAGAACCCACCAGCGTGTTCCACTCGGCCGGGCGCAGCGCTTCCTTCATGGACTTGGCCGTGGGCGGGTTCTGTTCGTAGGCCGCAGGCTTGGCAATCACGGCGCGCAGTTTCTCGGTGTCGAACTTGGGACTGCGGTCGTAGTAGTAGATGCCGTTCTGTTCCTGCTCGATGTCCGTCAACTGCGTGTAGCACAGGCCGAAGATATAACGGCTGTCGAGCAAGGCGGATGCCAAGCCGTCGAAGCGGGTGTAGAACGCTTCGATGCTTTCCGGGGTGTTGCCATAGCCCCAAGCGTTCTCGTCCAAGCTCCAGCCAATTCCCCCGTATTCGCTTATAAAGAAAGGTACCTTTGGCAGCGTGCCCACCTTGTATCGCTCGGGCAGGCCCACGCCCGCCTGCCACGGAAAGTATCCGGCATAGCGCTCGCGAAAGGTCTCTGGGTTCTGGTCGTAGTCGTGCGCGTCCAGCATTTCCGGGTCGGGCACATGGTGTACCCAGCCACTGGTTTCCAACACCGGACGGGCGGGGTCAAGTTGGCGCGTCAGGTCCATCACGGTGTCCTGCAATTCCGCTGCCGCAGCCGGGGTCTCGTTGAAGGGACACCACCCGATGATGGACGGGTGGTTGCGATCACGCGCGATAATCTCTGTCCACTCCCGCACGATGGGCGCATTCACCACCGGGTCGGCATAATTCGCGCCATAGCTGGGATATTCGCCCCACGCCAGGTAGCCCAGCTTGTCCGCCCAATAAAGGAAGCGCGGCTCAAACACTTTCTGGTGCAGGCGCGCGCCGTTGAACCCTGCCGCCTTCGCCAGCTCAATGTCGCGCCGCAGCGCCTCGTCGGAAGGCGCGGTCCATATGCCGTCGGGGTAGAAGCCTTGGTCCAGCACCAAGCGCTGGAACACGGGCTTGCCGTTTATCAGCACGGCATTGCCGTCGATGGCCACGCTGCGCATTCCGAAGTAGGTGCCCATTTCGTCGATGGAGTTTTTGCCATGCATCAATTGCAGGCGAATGTTGTGCAGCACTGGATCCTCCGGCGACCAGAGCCGCGCCTTCGGAATGTTCAATAACAGCTTGTTGTCGCGCCGCTGCGCATGGGCCATCCCGCGCGCCAGCTTGGTCTCACCATCGTACACTTCCGCGTCGATCATCAAGTCGGTGATTGGCCCATCAATGTCCACGCTCAACAACGCCACGCTAGACTCGGGCCGGGGCTCGATGCGGATTTCCCGGATGAAGCTCTCCCCCACCCCCTCCAGCCATACGCTCTGCCAGATCCCCGTGGTCTGCGTATAGAAAATGCTCTCGCTCTTACCCGTAATCGATTGCTTGCCCAGCGGCTGCTTGCCGCCGGCCGTGTCGTCAAAGGCATGGATGACGACCGTGTTCAACTCGCCCCGCTTCAGGTACTTGGTCACCTCGAAACAGAACGACACGTTCCCCCCCGTGTGCTCGCCCACCTGCTCGCCGTTCACCCACACCGTGGTACGCCAATCGCACGCGCCCACATGCAGCCGCACGCGGGGACTCTTCCACTCCGCTGGCACGTCAATGCTGCGGCGATACCAGACGTTCTTCACAAACTCCCGCCGACCAATGCCGGAGAGTTTCGACTCTCTGCAGAACGGCACCAAGATCTTCTCGGGATACGCCGCCTCCCCAAGGAAGCGTGCGGCCTCGTCCTCGTTCGTCTCACCAAACTCCCACTCACCATTCAGGCTCACCCACTCCTTCCGCACCGCCTGCGGATTCGGGTATTCAGGCCGGGGAATGGATTCCTGCGTAGCTGCGCCCAGGACGACCAAGACATACAGAAGCGCAAATCGAAACAACATGGTGGAACAACCTCTGGAACTAGACAAGGAATTGGGCGGAGTATACACCGCGAGCGTGCTTTACTTGCCACGAAAAGCGACGCGCGCTATCACCCAGGCACCATAAGCATTATCTGGTCTGTGGCTGCTTGCCGCCGCTCCTGCGGTGTCACGAAGGAAATACTGCGCCCCCAGTTTGACTCCGTTCCCAAGAGCCTGCTATATTTCGCAGGCCTTGACAGGCGGGAGTGGGCATTTTATGCCCATTTGACGACGGAAGCGCAAGCCGTACTCGCAAGTTGTTGGGGCAATTAACGTTACGTATTCAGGGCGCGAACCTCTACTTGAAGGTGGTGCTGTTTCTTTGGCTCGTTATTCTCGGGAAATCGTTCGGGAAGTCCTCGCCGCCAACGACATCGTTGACGTGGTGGGGAGCTACTTGGACCTGAAGCCCTCGGGTGGCCGCCGCTGGAAAGCCCTCAGCCCCTTCAAGAACGAGCGCACGCCCTCCTTCATGGTGAGCCAGGACCGGCAATCCTACCATTGTTTCAGTACCGATCAGGGCGGCGACGCCCTGAGTTTTCTTATGGCGGTGGAGGGGCTTTCTTTCGGCGAAGCCCTGCAAAAGCTGGCGGACAAGGCGGGCATCCGCCTGCCGGTGGCCACGGCGGCAGACGAGAAGGCCGAAAGCCAGCGTTCGCAGTTGATTGATTTCGGCGTGTTCGCCAGTGCGCATTTTAAAAGGAACCTAACGGACCCCATGCGCGGGAGCGTGGCGCGCAAGTATGTTGAGAAGCGCGCCCTGCGCGAGGCGACGATAACGCGGTTTGGGCTGGGTTTTGCGCAGGACAGCCCCGTAAACCTGCTGGAGGCGGCGAAGGAGAAGGGCTATGCCGACGCGACGCTGGAGGCTTCGGGCCTCTTCAAGCGAAGCGAACGCGGCTCGTTGTATGACTTTTTTCGTAACCGGGTGATGTTCCCGATAAAGGACATTTCCGGAAACGTGGTGGCGTTTGGTGGCCGAGACCTGGGCGACAGCCCGGCCAAGTACATCAATTCGCCCGAGACGCGACTATACAAGAAGAGCCGGGTGTTGTATGGGTTGCACGAAGCCCGCGACGCCATCCGGAAAACGGGCTATGCGGTGTTGGTCGAGGGCTATTTCGACCTGCTCCGCTGTTTCGACGTTGGCGTGGAAAACGTGGTGGCCACCTGTGGTACGGCGTTGACCGAAGAGCAGGCTGCCCTGATTCGGCGCTACGCCCCCGAGGTGGTGCTGGTGTATGACGGCGATGCGGCGGGCATTCGCGCGGCGCTGAAGGGCACGAAGATGCTGGTGGCGGCGGGCTTGGCGGTGCGGGCGGCGGCCTTGCCGGGCGGGCTAGACCCGGACGACTTTGTGCGCACGGCGGGCGCGGACGCGTTCCGCATGGTGTTGGCGGAGGCGAAGGACTTTGTTGGTTTTTATGTGGCCATGAGCGAAGAACGGACCCAGACCATCGAGGGTCGGACCGCCGTGGCCCATGAATTATTTGAGATTGTTCGCGGTATCACCGACGAGATACTGGCAGACGGATATTTGAAACAGATTGGCAAGGCGCTGGGCCTGAGCGAGTGGGCCTGCAAGAGCGAATACGAAAAGCTGGGGCGCGGCGAAGCGCGCAGCAAGGCAAAGCAGGACGACGAACCGGGTCGCCCGTTGCCCTTAGCCCGCGATGACGTGGATTTTGTGTCCGCGCTGATCAGCGACGAGGCCCTGTTGCGCATGGCAGAACAGGCGCTGGACGAGGTGCCGTTGCCGCTGACGCCACTGGCTTCGTTGCTTGAGTTGTTGTTCACCTCGGACCAACTGCCCGTGGTAAGCGACATTGACGACCCCGAGGCGCAGCGGCTTTGGTGCGCGGCTTCCGCCGCCGAGCCGCGCAGTGCCGAAGAGGCGAAGGCGATGGTGAGCAAGCGCGTGGCGCGGCTGCGCCGGGAATCGCTGGTGATGGAGCAGGTGCGAATGCAGGAAGCGATACGCGAAGCCGAGCGGGACAACCCTGCACTGCTGGGCGAATTGCTGGGCGAGCTGGTGCGGATTGGCCGCTCGATAGAACAGTTGGAGCCGGTGTAAGTTCGAGATTGCTTTGAAACATTTGGCGTGCGCTCCCAAGGCGCAAACCTGAACTTGTTAAGGTGGATCATTACGGTGCCTACGAAAACGACAATCGACAAGACCAAAGCAAGCGACAAGACCAAGGCGACCGAGAAGGCCGCTGTAATCGAGAAAGCCCCGGTAGCCGCAAAGGCCAAGGCTGCCGAGAAACCCAAGCTGACCGATAAGGCTGCTGAAAAAGCTGCCGAAAAAGCGAAAGCGCTCGATAAGACCAAGGCCGCTGTGCTCGAGAAGGTGAAGGAATCGGGCAAGCTGCATATCGACGACCTGTCGAAAATCCTGCCGGAGGACGCCACTGCCGAGGAAATCGATGAGGTGATGATGACCCTCAGCGAGACCGACGTCGAGGTGGTGGACGAGTTCAAGATTGACGAGAAGAAGAAGGTTCACGACGAGAAGAAGGCGGAGACGCAGCGCAAGGCCGACCTGCGCAAGGAGGCGGCGCACAGCCGCATGGAACGCGCGGACGACCCCGTGCGCATGTACCTGCGCGAGATGGGCCGCGTACCCCTGCTCACCAAGGACCAGGAAGTCGCCATTGCCAAGCGCATCGAGGAAGCCGAGAATGAGCTTACCGACCTGCTCCTAAGCACGCCCTACACGCTGAAAGAAATTCAGATGATCGCCGCGCGCCTGCTGGCGGGCCGGTTAAGCTTTGCCCTGATCACGGCGGAGGAAGACATCCCCGCGCAGCACCGCTTCGTGAAAGACCTGCCCTTCGTGATGGAGCGGATGGTGGAACTGGACAACCTGATCGAGGCGCAGACCAAGCGCTCGCGCCGCACCAACCTGTCGAACAAAAGCACCGGCAATATTTCTGGCAAGGTGGTGGAGCTGCGTGCGGAGCAGGTTGAGATTGTGCGGAAGTTCCGCCTGAAGACCCGCGAAGTGATGAAGGTGGGCCGCAAGATAAAGGGCCTGAAGCGTCGCATCCAGGCGGCTAATGACGAGATTGACCGCATCGAGCGCGAAGTGGGAATGCCCGGCGTGGACCTGGTGGCGAACGCCGCCAAGGTGCGCAAGACGGCGGCAGCGGCGGAGAAGATGGGCATCGAAAAGGACGTACTGCTGGACGCGGAACGCCGTTACCTGCTGGCGCAGAAGAAAGTCGAGCAGATCGAGGAAGACGCGCAGCTTTCGTCCGACGAAATCAGCGCGCTGATTACCAAGATCAAGGAGAAGGAAGACAAGATCTACAAGGCGAAGATGGAGCTGGTGGAAGCCAACCTCCGCCTTGTGGTGAGTATTGGCAAGAAGTACACGAACCGGGGCATGTCTTTCCTCGACCTGATTCAGGAAGGCAACATTGGCCTGATGAAGGCGGTGGACAAGTTCGAGTACAAGCGCGGCTACAAGTTCTCGACCTATGCCACGTGGTGGATTCGCCAGGCGATTACCCGCTCGATTGCGGACCAGGCCCGCACCATCCGCATTCCGGTACACATGATTGAAAGCATCAACAAGCTGGTGCGCACGAGCCGCCGCCTGGTGCAGGAATATGGCCGCGAGCCCAGCCCGGAAGAGATCGCGGAAGAAATGGAAATGACCGCCGACAAGGTGCGGTCGATATTGAAGATTGCGCAGGAAGCCATCAGCCTTGAAACCCCCGTGGGCGACGAGGGTGATTCGAGCTTTGGCGATTTCATCGAGGACAAGAGCGCCGAGAACCCGGCGAACTCGACAGCCTTCAGCGTGTTTCAGGAAAACCTGGACAAGGTGCTGGCCACGCTCACTGAGCGCGAGGAAAAAGTGCTGCGCCTGCGCTTCGGCCTGGGCGACGGCTACCCCCGCACGCTCGAGGAAGTGGGTAGCGTGTTCAACGTCACCCGCGAACGCGTGCGCCAGATCGAGGCGAAGGCCCTGCGCAAGATGCGCCACCCCACCCGCGCGCGCGAGCTGAAGCCCTTCATGGAATGGAACGTCAGCAACTAAGCGCAGGCAGTCCAATCAAAATTAAACGCAGGGCCCGGAAGATTCCGGGCCCTGCGTTTTTCGTTTGGTGATGAATGCCCGGCGTGGCGCTATTCGGAGAAGAAGGTGTCCAGGAATCGGCGGTACAGCGGGTAGTTGTCCTTCTCGCTGATGTCCTGAAATTCCTTGAGCAGTTCCTTCTGGCGCTTGGACAAGTGCTTCGGCGTCTCGACCACCGCGCGCACTATCTCGTCGCCCTGCCCATAGCCGCGCAGGTCGGGCATACCCATACCGCGCAGGCGGAACTGCGTGCCGGTCTGCGTGCCCGCAGGCACCTTCAGCTCCGCCTCGCCCGACAGCGTGGGCACGCGGATGGTGTCGCCCAGAGCGGCCTGCGTAAAGCTGATGGGCACCTCGCAGAAAATGGTGGTGCCCTCGCGCTTGAAGCGCTCGTCCGCCTCCACCTGTATCGCAATGTAGAGATCGCCGCGCGGCCCATTGTTTCGGCCCGGCTCGCCTTCGCCGGACACGCGCAATTGCGAGCCCGAGTCCACGCCCGCCGGGATATCGACGGCCAACTCCCGCTGCTTCTTCAGGCGACCGCTGCCGCTGCACCCACCGCAGGGATTGCTGATGGTGCGGCCCGTGCCCCCGCAACGCCCGCACGGGCGAGTAACGCTAAAGAACCCATGCGCCGCACGCACCTGCCCAGCGCCATTGCACTCAGAGCAAGTCTGCACCGTGGCACCGGGACCTGCGCCCGTGCCGCCGCAATCCATGCAGTTTTCCTGCCGGTTGAAGCGCACGGTTTTCTTTACGCCCTTGGCGGCTTCCCGCAGGGTGATGCTCAGACGCAGCTCCAGATCGTTGCCCTGCTGGGCAGCATTCGCCCGCCCCCTCCCGCCACCGCCACGCTTGCCGCCTTGGCCAAAGAGCATGTCGAAGAAATCGTCGAAGGGGGCCTCGCCGCCACTGCCACCACCGAAGCCGCCGCCACCAAAGGGGTTGCCATCCGCCGAACCGAACTTGTCGTACTGCGCACGCTTGTCGGGGTTTTTCAACACGTCATATGCCGCGTTGATTTCCTTCAGCTTGCCTTCCGCCTCCTTGTCGCCGCCCGTCTTGTCGGGGTGATACTTGTGCGCCAGCTTCAGGTAGGCCTTGCGAATCTCGTCTTGCGACGAGCCACGCGGCACGCCGAGCGTTTCATATAAGTCTTTGGTCTGGGCCATGTAGGGTGGTTCCGATTCTTAATGCGTTGAACCGGGGATTTTAAGCCAGCGCGGTACCTGCCTGCAATGGGCATCCATTTACGCACGAAGCGCGCCTAGGGAACTGGGGTTATTTTGAACTTACCAATCACGGGTTCGTGGTCGCTCAGGGGCTTCTTTTCGTCGTCGTAAAACTCGGGGCCGTCGTGCTGGTAGGTAAGCGGGGTGAGTGTGGACTTGGCGCCGGAGCGATAGAGGATGTGGTCCACGTGCTCGTAGGGTTCGCCGGTCAACTCGGTACACATGTCCTTGAGGTTCAGGCTGGCGCAGATGGCCCCGATGATGTCGTAGTATTCCAAGTCGTCGAAGCGCTCAGGCGCGATGGCGGGTATGCCCGTGCCCTCGGTGCCGGGTTTCTTAAAGCGCAGGTTGAAATCACCAAGCACTATCACCGCGCCCTCAGGGTTGGAATTCGCGCGGACAAACTGCACCATCTCTTCTGCCTGCTTGCGCTTGGATGCCATCGCTTCCGGATTCTTTCCTGCTTCCTTGTGCGTGGTGTAGACATCCAGCAACTGGCCGCCTACCTTGAACCGCGTGAGCAGGATGCCCTTGGACGCGGGTTTGTTTTGGAAATCGCCCGCCGTGGAATAATGCATGGACTCGACGCCCGCCAGTGGGAATCGGCTGGCGGTGCCCAGCCCGGAACCCACGATACGCCACCAGTTCTTGAGGGTGCCGTGGTACACCTTCACGGGATGGTCCAGCCCCGCCCACATGAGCTCGTGGTCCTTGAAGAATTCCTGAAGCACCACGATGTCATAAGGCTGGAGAACCGCTGGCATTCGCTCGAACTTGTATACCGAATCGTCAAACCACGGGCGGGCCTGCACGTTGTAGGCGACGATGGAGAACTCGGTGGCCACGGGCGTGTCGGGAATGGGCGGCAGCTTTGCCTCGTCCACCAGTATTTCGAGGGTCCCTTGATGCAGCCAGATGCCCAAGCCAACTACAACCAACAAAGTTGCCACTATGCCCAGCGCAATACGTTTACCCTTGCCCATTGTATGGATTCTCCCTGATGGGGGGTGAGACCCCGATTGACGCCCGGTTGGTTTCATGGCTCAGTTGCGGTGCGCGGCCCATGTATGTGCTAATGTAACCGCTTGTATGGCCTTAAAGCATGTTTGATGGAGGGAAATCCCATGCGACTTTGGAAGCGTATTGTTACCGTGGCTGCAGTGTGCGCCTGTGCCTTGCCGGGCATGGCGGAAGAAGCAAAGACCAAGGTGCTGTTTCTTGCAGGCCCGCCCACGCACGGGCCGGGTGAGCACGAGAGCATCGCGGGCTGCATGTTGCTGGCCAACAAGCTGGCCGAGGGTATGCCAAACATCGAGCCGATCGTGTCGAAGGGACGCTGGCCGAAGGACGAGGCCATCTTTGATGGCGTGTCTTCGGTGGTGGTGTATTGCGATGGTGGCGAGGGGCACATCCTGAACCCGCACCTGGAATTCTTCGACGCGCTGATGCAAAAGGGCATTGGCCTGGTGTGCATCCACTATGCGGTGGAGACCGTGAAGGGCCCCGAGGGAGACAAGTTCCTCGAGTGGATGGGCGGATACTTCGAGCCGCATTGGTCCGTGAACCCGCATTGGGACGCGAACTATGAGACGCTGCCCGACCACCCCATTTCGAGTGGCGTGCCCGCCTTCACCATCAACGACGAGTGGTATTACCACATGCGCTTTGTGCCGGAGATGAAGGGCGTGCAACCGATACTCACGGCTTTGCCCCCGAACTCGACGCTGGAGCGCGAGGACGGCCCACACTCGGGCAACCCAGACGTGCGCGCGTCTGTGGCCAAGGGAGAGAAGCAGCACATGGCATGGGCCTACGAGCGTCCGAACGGCGGGCGTGGTTTTGGGTTCACGGGTGGCCACTTCCACAAGAATTGGCAGGACGACAACTTCCGCAAGCTGGTGCTGAACGCCATTGCCTGGACGGCCAAGGTGGACGTGCCGGAAGGCGGCGTGGCCAGCACCACGCCCACGCCGGAAGAGATGGAAGCCAACCAGAAGCCTGTGCCTAAGAAGCGGTAGGGCTGGCGCCGCTCATGGTGCAACGCACGATAATTGTTACGGGACTGCCGCGCTCGGGAACGTCTCTGCTGATGCAGATGCTTTCCGGGGGCGGCGTCCCTGTTCTTACGGATGATCTGCGCACGCCAGACACGGACAACCCGCGCGGCTACTTTGAACTGGAAGCGGTGAAGCGCACGGACCGGGACAGCAGTTGGCTGGCGCAAGCGCCGGGCAAGGCCGTGAAGGTGGTGGCGCCGTTGCTGCCGCACCTGCCGCAAGACCTTGCCTACGACGTGCTCTTCATCGAGCGCCCGATTGAGGAAGTGCTGCGTTCGCAAGCGGCCATGATGGCGCGCCGGGGGCTGCCCTCCCCCACGCCGGACGAAGACGCCGCCCTGCGGGGAATCTTTGAGAAGAGCCTCGTGCGGGCGAATGCGTGGCTTGCAGCCGCAAGCCACGCGCGTGTGTTGCGCCTAGCTTACCCAGCCTTGGTTGCTGAGCCGCAACACACGGCGGAGCAAATCGCGGGGTTCCTCTCCCCCACGCTGGATATTGCGGTCATGACCAAAGCCGTGGACCCGACGCTGCACCGGAACCGGGCGTAGGCGAATCAGTACTTTCGATTTGCTGGGGCTTCCCCCCTATACTTGGCACGAGTGAGGAAGCCGCGCCACCATGCCCAGTCCATACCTACATTTGAACACACGCATGGAGCGTTGGGTCCCGGCATTCTTGGGCTGTGCCCTGTTGTTGCTGGCGCTGGGCAATGGGCTGCGCGCCACTTGGGGGGCGGAGTGGCCTTGGATGTATGACGCACTGCGCGACGTGGGCATGGCGCAAGTGATGCTGGAGGGGCGGTATCCTGCGGACAACCTGTATCCGCAGGAGACCTTGTGGATCAATCCCCTTACAGCAGCGGTTATCGCTGTAGGCGCGTTGGTGTCTGGAGCAGAAGCCCCCACCGTGAGCGCACAGCTGGGGCCTTTCGTGAACCTACTGCCTGCCATTGCGCTGGCGCTGCTGGCTGCATGGTGGCGTGGACGCTGGGCGGCCGTGGCTGCTCTGGCGGGATACCTGCTGTGGAACGCGCAAGAACCGTCGTATGCATATGCCACCTATACGCCGTGGCTGTTTGCCTCCCATCTTGCCCAAGGATTTTTCTGCCTCAGCCTATTGGCATACAACATTGCCCGGCAACGGGGCGGATGGGGATGGTTCGCCATTGCCGGGTTTTTGCATGGGCTTACATTTCTAACGCACACCGGACCAGCGGTGTTATTGGGCTGCATCTTCGTGGCTATGTCGGTGACAGAGAGAGGCAATCGTGGGCGTGGAGCTGCGCAACTCGCGGTCGTGCTGGGTAGTGCCTTCGTGGTGAGCCTTCCGTATACGTGGCCGATCATCGCGCGCTACCAGATGCAGATGGTGAACCTGTTCCCTGCGGCCAATGCCCAATCTCCCATGCGGCTGGATGAAATAGGTGCCACGATATGGGGAGCCATCAGCGTTGGCAATGCCCTTGCCGTGGCGGGCCTCGCGCAGTTGGTGATTCGTGAACCCGACAAGAACAAGCGGCGTCTGGCCTGGGTGTGGTTGACCGTGCTGGCAGGCTGGACCGTGCAGGTGTACGCGTGGCAATGGATGAACATGACCGCGTGGGGCATTCCGCAGGTGGTGCCCGCACACCATTTTCATGCCGCCTTCACTTTGTTTCGCGCGCTCTGCCTTGGCGCAGGGGTAATGGCTTTGTGCGACTGGGTAATGCAGCGGCTGGGCAAGGCCGAAGCAGGCGCGCACGGCTGGGCAGCTGCGGTGGCGGTGTTGCTGGTGGCGTTAGCTGCCTTGCCGGGCTATGTGGCTTGGCAAGAGTTTCGCCTGGGACCGCGCGAGCGGGCAGAGTATCGCAACCTGTGGGAGCAGCGCAATGCCATGGCCCCGTGGCTGCGGGATAACATCCAGCCGGGCGCGGCGATACTCTGCGATGACCAAGTGGCGCTGGTGTTTGCCGCGCCGGTGGCGCGGGGCGCGGTGTCTACCATGCTGATTTTCAGCAGTCCCTATATCAAGGCGACGAAACGACTGGCGGACCGCGACCGCCTGTATGACGCGCTGCGGGCGAAGGACTTCGAGGCATTCACGGCGCTTGCGCGGGCGTACAACGTGCGGCTGATATTGGTGAAGGACAACGAGGACGAGGTGGTGCGTGCGGCGATGGGCGCTGGCGCTCCGATTCAGGCGGTTGATTGGGAAGGACCGCTGCGCGCCTACACAGTCGACTTGCCAGCGCAGTAGGTTGTGACTATTCGCGGATAGAGCGCGCGATGCGGAATCCCAAGTCGTAGTGCAGAAATTCTGGGGCGTCGAAATTGCGCATGGCGGTTCTGCAATAGACGGCGTCGCTGCGCCAGCTGCCACCCCGGTTCACGCGGGCGGTGCCCATATCCGGGCCTGTGGGGTTGAAGGGCGGAGAATTCGCGTAGTAGTCCTCGGCGAACCAATCCTCGCACCATTCCCAAACATTGCCGCTCATGTCATAGCACCCAACGGGACTCCGGGCATCGACGCCATTCCGGTTTTGAAACCAGCCCACGGGACTGAGGAATGGCTTGATGCCAAATCCCGCCGGGTTTACGTAGACCTCGCCCTTCCAGTTGAAGTAGTTTAGCCACTCGAAGGTGATCTCTTCCGAAGGATAGGCAAAGGTCATGTGCTTGCCTTCGCTGGACCACGCGGCGGCGCGTTCCCATTCTGCCTCGGTGGGCAGGCGATAACCGCCGCCATGGCGCGAGGTGCGCCCGCTTGTGGCCAAGTCGTACATGGCCTGATGTCCATGCCATTGGCTCAACCAGTTGCAGAATGCCGCCGCACCGTGCCAGCTAACAAGCACCACGGGGAAGTCGTCCATCGAACGCCCCTCGCGCTCGACCACCACACAACGCCCTTGCCGCATAACCAAGGCGCTGTTCTGGTTTCCGGTATCCACGAGCACGCGACCGTTCAGCAGAACGGGCCCGGCGTCGTTGATAGGGGCTTCAACTTGCTTGTTGTCAAAGGCCCAGTTAATGACTGCGGAGAATTGCGCGTTGGTGATCTCATGAACGCCAATCTCGTAGGCGTCCAGATGGACGCTATGCACGGGAATCTCGAGCGAGAAACGGAAGGGATCCCCGCCGGAATCCGTACGCCCCATTTCAAAGGTGCCCTCTGCAACCTGCGCCATGGGAATCGCGGGCTGCGCGCACGCGGCGGTGGCGAGCAATAACACAACGAGCACGGGCAGTTTATTGAATCTCATTGAGATCATTGGCGACTTTCTCCGAGACTTCCGCCGCGCGCACCAGCATGGCGCAGGCGGCCTCAGGCTGGTTGCGCTCCGCAAAGGCAAAGGCCAATCGTTGGAAGAGTCCCGCGCGCTCGTCCGGTTCGTAGCGCACAATCCGCCGCGCATCTAGCACCCAGGGTTCGTTTAGTTCTTTTTGTATCCTTGCCACTTGTAGCGCATAGGGACAAGGCTGCTGGGTAGGCGCAGCATCCAGCGTGGCATGAATCAGGTAGGGCTTTCGGTCACCGAAGTAGCGCGTGACGGAAACTTCCAGACCCTTCTCGCGCAGGCAGTTCACCGTGCCCTCTGGCCCCTCGCCGCGATAGTCGAGGATTAATATCCACGCCCCGTTTCCTTCGCCGGGGAAGGCCTGTGCGCATCGCCATGCCGCATCGCATAGCGTGTCGCGCTTGTAGCCCCCTTCGAGCACACGCCCATTGTCCTCGCGGTTCACTTCCAGCACTTGCAGCCAGAAGGGATCCTCCACTAGGAGCGGCGCTTCCACCGCACTCTCCCGCTCGACCTGCGCCAAGGCGTTGCGCCATTCAGTGCGGGTGGGACCGGGCAGCGCCACGAGCAATTGGTATCCATACAGCACGGCTACGAAGGCAAGCGCCGCGCTGCGCAGCCAGACCCCGGGCAACGCGCCCAAGCCTGCCCCGAGGATGAGATACAGTGCGAGCGAGCTGTAAGCCGCGTAGCGCGAGGCATAGATGGGCGAGCCCGCATAGGACAGGCCCACGAGCATGAGCATGGGTAGCGCATACCACACGAGGAGCAAGACCTCTCCGCCGTCGTGAGAACGGCGCATACGCAGCACGCAACGCACACACCAGCCCGCCACCGCAAGCACGCCCAGCCAGTAGAGCGCGGGGTCCGCGTAGCGGCCTATGGCCTCCAGCGTGCCATGCCATTCTGGCCATGGGCTGCGCTCAATGGGCGAGGCCCAGAGCGCCTGCGAGGAACGCCTGACGATGTCGTCGGAAAAGAGATCGTTGAGCATCGCAATCATCGGCGGTGGTGCGTAGTAGCTGTAAAGCGTCTCACCAGCAGTGGGGGCAAAGGCCAGCCAAACGAGTGCAGGCAGCGACAGGGCCACGTTGATGCAGCCCCAGCGGAAGAGGGCGCGCCATTGTCCCCACCAACGGAACAGCAACCACAGCCCCTGGGCCGCAAGCAGGAACACGCCGAACAGGTGACTCGACACGACGAGCAGGTTGGCCGCGTAGTGCAGCCGCATCCAGCCGGGGGATTCTTCGCGCGTGGCGCGCAGCAATGCGACAAAGGACAGCCCTGCGAACAGGGTGAAGAACGCATACATGCGCGCTTCCTGCGCCTGGTAGATGTACATGGGCGAGAGCGCTACGCAGGTTGCGGCAAGCAGTCCAGCCCAGCGCCCGCGCTCGCCGCGAAAGAACGTAACCCCTGCGAAATACATGGAGGGTATAAGCGCCACGCCGAATAGCAGCACGAAGATACGCAGCGCAAGGATGCCATTCCCTGCAATGCCGGACCAGAAATACAGCAGTAGCGGCACCAGCGGCGCGCCGTAGGGATAGAGCGCGCGTTGCTCCACAAGGAAGGCGAAGACATTCGGCGCCTCCAGCGCACCCACACAGGCGAACTCCTCGAGGTCGATGGACTCCGCACCCAGTCGAATGCAACGCACAGCCAACCCAAGCAGGGTGACGGCAAGCAGCGCCACCATCCAACGCGCGCGTGGGGTGGGCGTGTTCATGGCGCGATTATCCAGCGCTTGTGCAGGCGCATCGTGTCTTCATCCGGCGTCAACCACAGCGTGTGGAAGAAGGGGAAAGCATCGGCATTGGCGACCTGGTGCAGGGTGGCAGATGAGGCACTGGGCAGGCGAACGCCGGAGAAGCGCGCGCGTTCGTATACCACCGGGTGGGTGGTGGCTGCCTTGAATCCCACTTCTGGCACCTTGGCCGTGGCTGCCTCATACACCGGAAAGTAGCACGTGGCTGGGCCGGTGTATCTTGCGAAGTGGCTGGGCACGCGGACCGTTCGGGAGAAGTCGTTGCCAGGGTTGGGGGTGTCGTAGACAATGTCGAAGCTGCCGCCGGGCGGCAACGCATCAAAACGCAGGGCCACGTAGGCCGAGGGGGCTTCCATCTGCCCGGCATCGGCAGAGACGGGCGGGGTGATGCTGCTCGACAAGGTCAAGGTCGCTGTCTCTTTCTCTGTGGTCCGTGTGGTTGGTATTAACTCCAGCTTGGCGGATTGGTGTTGCTCAATCAATGGGGCAACCCGCGCAGATTGCACGAGCGACAGCACCAACAATGCGCCCACCGCCACAGCAACCACCCCCGCCGACCATGCTGCCCCACGCCGCAGGGAGAATGCCTCTGCCTTCCAGCCTTGGCTGAGCAGGCCGGAGAGCGCAACGCACACGAGGAAGGGCGCGATGAAGGCGAGGTGGAAGGCATGGCGGTATTGGAAGAGCACGCTGGTGTACCCGGTGAAATAGAGCGCAAGCAATACCATCCCCAAGCCCCAGCGCGGGCGGATGCCCAACAGCACGAGCACAACCGCCGCCGCGCAGGGAAGGGCTGCCAACGAAACCAGCCACGCGGGCCATGCGAACAAAGCAGCCCAAGCCTTAATCGCCCCGTTCTCGAAGTGCGCGGTGTAGGCAAATTCGGGCGGGGCGTTGGGCAGTATCTTGAAGCAGGCCCGCACCGCGGCGAAGGCCCGCATGGAAAGGTCGTAGGGAAAGGTGAGCGCGACCGCGCGGAAGAAGCGCCTGC
>JBIKMR010000199.1:0-8288 GCA_044359155.1 Candidatus Hydrogenedentales bacterium
CCCGCTTCATTTACTGCTCGAAACAAGCGCGCCTGTCTGGTAGTCTATCGGTTTCGTGACCCCAACCAGCCCGCGCCACCGGCGCGCCGTGGAGGATTCCTACCTTGTCCTGGATACGTGAACACAAAATATTGACCTTCTTCCTCGTCCTGCTGGGGCTCATTCTGTGGGGCGTGGCAGAGGTCTATTCATGGCGCATCGGCCCGCACCACGATTACGAGCTCGACGTGAAGGTGCTTGAGCCGAAGGCGGGTGAGGCCCCCGGCCCCATTCAGGTGGGCGTGGCCAAGCGCGACATTGCCCCGCAGTTCGACCTGTATGACGAGTGGCAGGACGTGAACGGCAATAGCAAGTACGACGAGGGCACTGACACCTTTCAGGACCGGAACGGCAACGGCAAGTTCGACGGCATCTGGATGGCGGGCTTCGGCACCAACCGCCCCGCCCAAGGCATCAACGACAGCCCCTGGGTGCGCGCCATTGCCCTGCGCAACAATGGCGTCACCGTGGTCATGGTCACGGTAGACAGTGTGGGCATCTTCCACAACGACTACGTCACCATCCGCAAGTCCATCGACCCCGCGCTCAACGTGGACCACGTGATGTTCAGCGCCACGCACGTGCACGAAACGCCGGACACCATGAAGATTTGGAGCTACTGGCGCCGGGTGAAGTGGGGCGAAGACAACCTCGACATTCCCATCTTTGGCTATCGCGAAGACTACATGACCATGATTCAGGCGAAGGCCAAGGAAGCCATCGAGGAAGCCGTGGGCAACCTGGAAACAGCGGACATGTATTGCGCGCAGGTGGAGATTGAGCCCGAAGGATTTGTGAACGACTCTCGCAAGCCCGAGGTGATAGACAAGCGCATGTCGTTGTTCCGCTTTACCAAGCCGGGCACGGAAGACACCATCGCCACCTTTGTGAACTGGGGCAACCACCCCGAGGCACTGGGCGGGGACAACCCGCTGATCACTTCCGACTTCCCCCATTACCTGCGCGAAGGCATGGAAAAAGGTGTGCCCGCGCCCAACGGCGTCGAGGGCTTCGGCGGCATGTGCCTGTATTTCCAGGGGCAGGTGGGCGGCTTGATGACCCAGCTGCACACCACGGTGCCCCACCGCGACGGCACGCAGAGCTTCAAGGAAGACTCTTTCGAGAAGGCCGAGTCGCTGGGATATAACCTCGCCATCGTGGGGGCGAAGGCCCTGCGCGATCCGCAGCTGACCTGGAAGAACGAGAACCCCAAACTGTCGTATATCGCCAAGACCATGCTCGCCGAGATGAGCGGGCAATACAAGTACCCCATCATGCTCGGCCTCATCCACGAGGGCTATTACCCCGGCGGCAAGAGCAAGAGCGAGATGAACGTCATCCGCATTGGCGAAGCGCTCGTGCTCACCGTGCCCGGTGAAATCTACCCCGAGATTACCGAGGGCGGCATTGAGGCCAAACCCGGCAACGACTTCGGCCTGACCGAGGCGGTGGAAGTTCCCCCGCTCCGCCCCGAGATGGACGCCAAGGCCCGCATGTCGTTCATCGTTGGTCTGGCCAACGACCAGATTGGCTACATTGTGCCCAAGAGCCAGTGGGACAACGAGCCCCCCTACGTATACGAGAGATCCCAGTATGGCGAAGAGAACTCTGCTGGACCCGGAATGGCCGGGCAGATTCACGGTCTCGCCATGGAACTGCTCCGCGAGATCAATACTTCTTTCTAACTAATCCTGCTTAATTGCAATGGCAACGGCCCCCATTCGGGGGCCGTTTCTTTTTTGTCGTTGTACAAAATTGTACAAATGTTTGATGAAATGCACTTGCTGCACATTTCTGTACAGACAACAGTTTACAACCGGCCAAGATAACCACAATCAGAATAAGGGGTTAGCGGAGTAAGCAAACTTGGCACGCCGGTTGCAATTGTAAAAAGCGGAATGGGAAGGAGACTCTGACCATGAGCGCTTGTGCGCCCGACGACATCGACCACCACATGGAGCATCTAGGGAGGCTGGTGGAATTGAAGACCAAAACGTACCCCGCCCGGGTGCTGGTGGTGGATGATGAGAACGGTCCTCGTCAGGCGCTTCGCATTCTGCTCAACGAATACTACGAAGTTCGCACGGCGGACAACATTCTGGCTGCCCTGCACATCTTGCAGGAAGAGCCGATCGACGTCATTATCTCCGACATTCGTATGCCCAACGGCACCGGGCTGGACCTGCTCCGCGCGGTGCGCCAGTTGAACAACGACATTCAGGTCATCCTGCTCACGGGCTATGGCCAGCTGTCCACCGCCATGGAAGCCATGGAACACGGCGCCTATGCCTACATGGAAAAGCCCTTCGACCACCAGGCCATGCTCGACAAGGTGCGAGCATCGCTTGAGAAGCGCTACATGGAACGCGAACGCCGCGCGCTCGAGCGCATTGCGCTGGAAGCCAACCAGTTTGAAACCCTCGGCCACATCATCACCGGTGCGCTGCACGACCTCGGCACGCCGTTGTCTGTGCTTGGGTCGCACCTGGAAATATTGATACATCGCCCCACTGAGGACGAGTTCAACAAGCGGATGCCCACCATGCGCCAGCAGGTGGAACACTGCAACGACCTCGTGCGCAACACCATGAACCTGATCCGCCACCGGCCCGCCTCGCGCGAGCTGGTCAGCCTGCCCGAAGTGGCGCGGTCTTGCCTGGACATCGCCCGCCCCCTGCTGACCACCAGCCAGGTGGCCGCACAGATGGGCGTGCGCGGCACCTGCGGCCCCATCGTGGGAGACCTGGTGCAGATTCGGCAGGCCATACTCAACCTGATATACAACGCCGTGCAGGCGATGGAACCTCAGGAAGAAGCCAAGCGCCTGCGCGTGGAGGCCTACACCAAGGACGGCATGGCCTGCGTGTCGATTGAAGACTCCGGCCCCGGCGTGCCGCATGAGCACCAAGGCCGCATCTTCGATTCGCTATACAGCACCAAGGGCGACAAGGGCACCGGCCTCGGCCTCGCCGTGGTCCGCACCGTGGCCCTGCGCCACAGCGGCAACGTACACCTGGAACAAGAAGACGGCAAAGGAGCGCGCTTCGTGCTCCAGTTTCCCCTGCACCTGAGCTGACCGCTCCCAAGCGGCCCAGCCCACACACAGTTGAACGCATGGACGGGCAGGCTGGCCCCCTCTGGATGCATGAGAATTCTGGGGTTTGGTCACTCTGCTCTTTTGTTCAGATAGCCCGCCTGCCCCTCCATGCGTTTAGCTGCCCGCCCCGCCCCGCCGGGGTGGCCGTGCCCGTCGGACTTAGTGCCTCTAATAAAGGCCCCTACGTAGTTCCGGTATCCCTGCCGGAGATTCCCGCCGCCGCCCTCAAAGCCGGGGAGAGGGTTATTCCGTGGCCGCCATAGCCTCGGCGAAGGCGGGTGAGGGGGTTGGTCCAGCACCCATGCACGCGCAGCGTTCCGTAGGGATAATTTCTTAGAACGCCCCCAAACCCCGGAGGTGGTTCCACAACGTAGCCCCGGGTTGGCCCGCTTCCTCGTGCGGCTACCCGGGGAACCGCCACCCCACACGCCCAACCTCGGCAGCGGATTGAACAAAATAGCACCCTTGTTCAACCCACTACCGGGGTTGAAGATAAAGGGAACCGAATCCCCGGGTAGCCCCGCCAAAGCGCGGGACAACCCGGGGCTAAGTTGTACAGCCCCTCCCGGGGCTAGGATGCATCTGCCATTGAGCAAAACGTTTTCATGCCGTTTCTACATAGCTTCGGGCACGACTTCGTGAACTTAACACTCAATGTATCCTCTAATTATCCAATACAAACATCACTGGTGAATATAGTTTGCGGCAATGCGGCATTTCACGGTAGGCTGCACAATCGTGTAGTTTAGTAGCCTGCAGCGCTTTACGTGTGCAGTCCATTGGTCAATCTTTCCAGATCAGGTCCTACTATGATTACCTTCCCTGCATATGCCGCTAACTTTGAACTTTACCCGAAAGACGGGGAGGCATCACGTCACCTTCTTCCCTTAGTGAATGGGCTGGGCAAGATAGATTTCGAATTCAGGGTGAACGACCCAAAGATAAATCAAGGGCAATTGGACTCTGACTTGGATCTCAAGCTAGAAGCGGGATTTCAATCATGCGGGACGACACCCTGCAATCTGCCTTTGCCATTCGGCGTTCCACAGGAGCTAGATTTCTCGTTCAATTTCGGCGGGCGGATTGTGGCAGTTGAGATCGAAAAAACGAACAGAGAGAAGATATTGCGTGACATTCTAAAGTGCCACATCTACCTGCATTCTGGAGCGCAGTACGCCTTGGTAGTCTTGCCCAGAAACTATGCGCACAAACACTGCGTCTGGAACTTGTTCAAGTTCGGCATAGAACGTTTCGACGAGTGTCTCAAATACGCCTTCGGTACCCCTGACAAGTTGGGGAAGATTGCATTGCTAGGCTTTGACCAAGTCGAAGCTGGAACAAATCGCCTATTGACGAAAGCCATTCGAGAAGAGATGCGAGTGAAAGCCGCCAAGCAACTCCAAGCAAGTTGATTTGTCATTTAAAAACGAAGAGCCTCCAACTAAAGTCTGCCAAGTAGCTCCGGCATCTTGCCGGAGATTGGCTGCGGTGGCGGGAATCTTCGGCAAGATGCCGAAGCTACGTTTCCGCCTTAAGGTTTTGTTAGAAGTTCTAAATTCAATACTGTCATCAGAAACAAGACCCGCTGTCAGGAACAGCGAGCGGCAGGTAGTGCTCCCCACCCCTACTGCGTCACATACGGTGCGAAGGCGGCTTTGAAGGCGATGGTGTTGTTGGGGGGGAGTTCGTTTGCGGGGAGGTCTTTCCGGGTGAGCTTGGTGGCGGCTTCTTGCGGGACGGTGGCGCTGCCCCAGGCGGTGGGGTTGTAGAAGCCGGGCTGGGAGAGGAGGGAGTTGAGCTGCTTGAGGAGCATTCCCTTGTTTTCGACGACGAGGTCGGTGGGGGTTTCGAGGAGGCGCTTGCGGTTGCCGGGTTCTATCATGCTGGTGATGTGGCCTGCGGCTCCGCCGCCTGCCTTGAGGGCGTTGACGAGGCCGGGCCAGTCGGCGATGTCTGATTCGCTGAGGGGTCCGCCGCCGCCGGAGATTCCGCCGAGTCCGCCCATGCTGTTGAGGTCGAGCGAGGGTAGGGAGACGCCGGTGACTACGAAGGTGCCCTTGGCCATGTTGAGGGTCATCTTGTCGCCGCGCATGTTTTGTGCCTGGGGGCTGTTCATGACGGGGCTGCCGGTGAAGACGAGCTCGCCGTTCTCGAAATTCCATTCGGCTTTTTCGGCGGTGACGTCGGCGTCGGGGTGCTTGATGCGGACGTTGCCGGTGAGGATGATCTTCTTGGGCTGGCTGCTGCCTTCGACCCATTCAAACTTGATGCTGTCTGCGGCGATGGGCAGGTTGCCTTGGGCGGCATCGTCGGAGAGGAGCTCGATGCGGACGTCGCCGATCATTTCCTGGATGGCGCCCTGGAAGTTTCCGGTGACTTGGCCGGCGTGGTCGATCTTCATCTTGTTGTAGCCGCTCATGCTGGGGGCCTGGGCCATGCAGAGGCCTGCGCTGGCGAGCGCGATGGCGGTGGTGAGGATGTGTTTCATGATGGGGGAGCCTCTCCTTGAGGGGGCGCGGGTGCGGCTTCTGCCGGTGCGCCCTCGGTTTGCGGCGCGGCAGCATCCTGCGCGCCTTCCGTTGCGGGTGGCGCAAAGGCCACCTCTCCCTGCACTTCGAGCAGGGCAAATTGTGAATTAGCGGGGTAGAGCCGGAACTGTTGTGCCAGCAGGTTGAGCGAGGTATCGACCACGGAGACGGGCAGATCGCTGGAGGCGACACCGGCGGTGCCGTCTGCGCCTTGCAGCCATTGTATGGCGTCCATCTGGATGGTCATGGGGCCGACGTGCGCGGTCACGCCGCCGTCGAGCAGGGCGCTTTCTTCTTCGCGCAACTGGCCCGCGCCCGCGTTGAACACGATGTTGCTCTCGTCCGCCGACTTGGCGTGTACGGTGGCCACGGCCTGGGTGAAGCGCCAGGTGCGGTCGGCGTCTTGGGTGAACTTGTCTGCCTCGACGCTGAACGAGGGGCTGCGCTCGACGCCGGGGGTGGCGGCAGCGTTGTAGAGGTAGAGCTTGATGCCGCTCATTTCGAGGGCGTCGGCCACGGGCTCGGCTTCTGGCGTGGCATCCGCCGCAGGCTGGG
Source organism: Candidatus Hydrogenedentales bacterium (assembly GCA_044359155.1). Classification (GTDB taxonomy): domain Bacteria; phylum Hydrogenedentota; class Hydrogenedentia; order Hydrogenedentales; family JAEUWI01; genus WGMK01. The sequence continues at coordinate 6,220 of JBIKMR010000199.1, forward strand.
GCGCTGGGGGCGCAGGGGCAGAGCAGCCTGCGCAGAGCGCAAGCAGGGCGGGCAGGGCGATGTGGAAGGGGCGGGTCACTCGCTGTTCTTCCGATAGATGACGCGCAGTCCCTTGAGGGTGAGCAGGTCGTCCACCAGGTCGATGCTCTTGCCGATGCCCGCAATCAGCGATGCCAGCCCACCGGTGGCAATGACCTTGGGATCGCCTTCCATCTCCGCCTTGATGCGGGCGACGAGGCCGTCGACCATGTCGGAATATCCGAAGAGGATTCCCGAGCGGATGTTGGCGACGGTGTTCTTGCCGATGGCGGTTTCGGGGGGGATAAGCTCCACGCGGGAGAGCTTGGCGCAGTTGTCGAAGAGGGCGTTGGCGGAAAGCTGTATGCCGGGGCAGATGATGCCGCCGCGCCATTCGGCCTTGGCGGTGACCACGTCGAAGTTGGTTGCGGTGCCGAAGTCTACAATGATGAGCGGGCCGCCGTATTCTTCAATGGCGGCAACGCTGTTTACGATGCGGTCTGCGCCGACTTCCTTGGGGTTGTCGCATTGCAGCACGAGGCCAGTCTTTATGCCGGGGCCAACCATGAGCGGTTCGCAATGGAAGAAGCTGCGGCATACCTGCTGCAGGTTGAGGTTCAACTGCGGCACCACGCTGGAAACGCACACGCCGGTGATGGAGCGGGGGCTGACGTGGATGGTGGACATGAGCATGTGGAAGAGGATGCCGAGTTCGTCTGCCGTGCGGTAGGTGGTGGTGACGATGCGCCAGTGCCCGGTGAGCTTGTCGCCGTCGTACAAGCCGAGCACGGTGTTGCTGTTTCCCACGTCCATCACCAGAAGCATAGGGTCAATTTCCTTCGTCGAAACCGGGCCAGCCGGTCAGTGTGATTAAGCCTGCGCCCGTGCGCACCATCAGCGCGCCGTCTTCTCGCAGGCCTTCGGCCACGCCTGTAATGCCAGCGCGGTCCACCGGCTGCCCCATGATAGCGCAAGCCTCTGCCCACGCGCGAAAGAGTACGGGCGTGTCACCGCCGCGCCATTGCGCCAGCCGCGCATCCAGCGCATGGAGTACCGCGTCGAGCAGTGCTTCGCGGTCCTGCTCCGTGCCGGTGGCCAGACGTAGCGAAGTGGCGGTGTGTTGCAGCGCCTCGGGGAAATCCTCGCGCAAGTGGTTCACGTTTATGCCAATACCCAAGGCGGTCCACCCGGCGCGATGTTCCACCAACACCCCGCACAACTTGCGACCTTCATGCAGGACGTCGTTCGGCCACTTAATATTCATTGGAGCGAAGGGGGCTAGGGCGTCACGCACGGCAAGCGGCGCGGCGAAGTTCAGCCCCTGGGGCGCTCCGCGCAGGCACACGCTGAACCACAAGCCCAGCCCCGCCGCGCTGGCCCATCGTCGCCCATGCTGCCCACGCCCGGCGGTCTGCGCATCGGCCACGATCACCAGTCCATCCTCGCGCGCAGCCAGCGCCAAGGAGTTGGTGGATTCCGCCTGGGGAATCCACGAAACACCCTGAAGAATCTGGAGGCCCGGCAAGGGACGATGGGACACGGGCGGGGTCTCCGGGTTCATGTGTCTAAGGCTGAATCAGAATCTTCAGCGAATCCACGTTGGGATCTTTTTGGGTGTTGAACGCATCGTTGAAATCTCCCAGCGGGAAGCGGTGGGTGATGATGCTTTCCCAGTCGATGAGGTCGGATTCGAGCAGGTCGAGGGCGTCGAAGTAATGCTGGCGTGCGGAGCCGCTGGCACCGTGGAGGTTCAGTTCGCGGTAGTGGATGAGGTTGAGGTCCACGGGTTCGATGGGGTCGTTCTTGGCGAAGCCCGCGAACACGCTCAGGTGTCCGCCCATGCCGAGCATCTGCACACCCACGGGCACGAGTTCCTTGGCGGATGCGGCGACGACCACGGCGTCTGCGCCGCCGCGCGTGTTTTCCTTCACCCACTTCAGCGGGTCGTGCTGCTGGGTGTTCACGACGTGATCGAAGGGCAGGCCCAAGCGCCGGATGAGATCGAGTCGGCCCTGTGAGCGGTTCATGATGGTGATGGTCTTTGCGCCGCG
>JBIKMR010000200.1:0-8243 GCA_044359155.1 Candidatus Hydrogenedentales bacterium
TTTGCCCGGTCACGGAAGAGAGCGTGTTCAGGCGTGAGTCGTAGTGTTCATGCGCTTCGCGCAAGGCTGCTTCCTGTGCGCGAATCTCTGCTTCCAGCCGGGGGATGGTATTGCGCACGCTGGCCGCGTCGGCCTCAAGCTCGGCGCGCCGCACATTCACCTTGGCCAGATTGTCGATGCGCTCGCCCTTCCGCGCGACGGCGGCGTTCGCTTCGTTACGCTGGGCCTGCGCCACTTCAAGCGTGGCCTGCGTCATCACGATATCGCCCTCCGCCTCGACCGTCTCGTGCTGCAACCTACGCCATTCGGGCGAGTCCAGCGTGAGCAGGACATCGCCCGGCTGCAGCGCCTGAAACTGCGCCACGCGCAGCGACACGCGCCCCGCCATCAGGGCGCGGTACTCTTGCCGGGCTTCCTGGCGCAACTCGAACTGGCCGGGCAGGCGGCGCGTGGCGCTTACCCGGCGGCGTTCCACCTTGGCAAAGGTGATGCCAAGGTTGTCGCGCACGGCGGCAGGTATGGCGATGCCGCCCATGGGCGCCGGTGCATTGGCTTCTTCCTTGGCAGGGGCTGTCGCTTTCTGAGTCTCGGCTGCGGTATTGGGGCAGCCTGTAAGGATGGTGCTTGTTGCGATCAACAGGAGCGCAAGGGGTGTCTTGTATATCAAAAGCATTCGCTTCATGGGGTCACTTCTCCATCGTTGTTCGTGCTGAACGGTGCAGGCTGGAGCAGGGCATTACGCGTCACGCGGGCCTGCATCGCCTCTAGCTGGGATTCGAGCAGTTCTTCCTTAATGGCGTGGGTCTGCCGCAGCGCTTCATACATGGGTGCCACGTCCATCTCGCCCACTGCCAACAAGGCGCGAGCCTGTTCGAGTTGCTGGTCCGCCATGGGGGCTACCTGCTCTTCGAGAATCTTGCGCTGCGCATCGGCCCCGGCAAGCCTTGCATCGGCCTGTGCCAGCGTGGCCAAGGCCTGCTGCAAGGCGGACTCGACGCGGGCACGGGCGGCGTTCCGCTGGGCCACGGCTGCGGCTATGCCTTGGCGGTTGGCGTTCCACGCTGGAATCGGCAAGCCGACCCCGAGCGTGAGTGCTGTCTCGTCCTGCTCGTCCGCGTAGGTGGGCGAGAGGGTAAGGTCGGGATATTGCTTGCGCAGTTCCAAGCGAAGCGCGGCTTCTGCCACCTTATACTCGGCGGCGAGGCGCTGCACGGCGGGGTGTGTTGTTGGGTCTGCCGTGGTGCTGCCGCTTTCGATGGACGTTGCAGGTAAGAGGGTTGCGGGCGCGTCAGGCAGCAGTCCCAGCGTAGCAAGCAATCCGAGGCGCTGGGAATCCACATCTCGCACCAGCCGCTCGCGTGCCGCCACGGAACGGCCATGTTCGATACTGAATAGCCGCGCACCGGAGGGGTCCAGTTCGCCCGCCTCGGAAAGCGACTCCGCCACGTGGGCGAACTCGGCGAGCGCAGCGATATGGCTGTCCAGCAAGTGCAGGCGCAGCGATGCCACCGACCACGCCAGCCAGGCATTGCGCAGGGATTGCAGGGTCTGCCATTCCTCTTCGGCCACGCGCAGGAGCGCAACGTCCTGCTCCGACTGACGCAGCTTGCGTTCCGCGCCTGGCCTGCCGGAAAGTGGAATCGTAATGCTCAGGCTAGCGAGATTGATCCAGGAGCGGTCGACGCTGGAACCGGCATCGTGAAGGAAACCGGGGGCGCCCCCCTCAACTTCCTTCTCCCCCGTCTCGAAGCCGAGTTCGGGGTCGGCCCATGCGCCAGAAGTCTGGGCCACGGCGGCTGCACCCTCAGCCTCGATGCGTGCGACGCGCAGCTCCGGGTTGTACCACAGGGCGACGGCTTCTGCTTCTGGCAAGGACAAGCCATCGGCGGGATCGAACACCACCGGGGTGGGTGCGGTTGCCGAAAGCTTTTCGGCAAATGCCTTCACCGGCTCAATGTTCACGTCGCGCCCGCGCAGGTCTTGCACGGAGGCGGAGAGATCAAGCGGTGCGGCGGGTATGTGCTGGCAGCCAACGGCCAACGTGGAAATACATACTACTACAAAGGAAAGTCTTCGCATTTTTGCGTGCCTTCATGCGCCCGGCATCTGGTGTGGGCGAATGGACCGGACCGGTGGGTCCAATCAAGATTGCGGCCAAAAGTCAGCAGACGTGACTAGGCCGTGGGCGGGGCGCGCGAAGGTAGGGTGTGTAACGACGGTGGGCCGGTAGCCATGGGAGGCGAGCTAAAGCTGACCCTGCCTGCCTCGACTTGGGGCACCGCAAAAATTGCCGGAAGTACCGCCAGCAACTGCTGGGTATCTACCTTGGGAAGTGTGGATACAATGCGGTGGTCGTCTATCGAATGGGAATGATGGTGGCAATCGCCGCAGGCCTCGTGCCCGCAATCGCAGCACGTGCTTTCCAGCGCAGGCTGCAAAGCCGAGACATGCTCCACATGGTGCTCATGCTCGCAGCAATGCGCCTCGACGATGTGCCCGGTGATACCCACGGACATCCAGAGGGATAGCGCCAAGCGCAGCGTTGTGGAGAAGATTCGCATGGCTGAAGCCTACACCATGCTAGGCAGGAACGCAACGTGCATGGCGAACTTCCTCATAGACCGACTCGTATTGGGAAATGATGGCGTCACGGTTGAAGCGGTTCAGCGCATCGGCCCGCCCCTTCTCCCCCATCTGCGCCGCCAATACCGGATTGGTGAGAATCTCGACGGCGTAGCGAGCCATAGCCTCAATGTCCCCCACTTCAGTCAGGTAGCCGGTTTCGCCATGCCGCACCACTTCGCGCACGCCACCGCTGTCGGTGGCCAACACGGGCACGCGGCAGGCCATGGCCTCGAGGGCGACCAGCCCAAAGCTCTCATGCTCACTGGGCTGGAAGACCAGATCTGCGCAGGGGAGGATGTTCTGTATCTCTTCAAAGTTGCCCACGTAGCGCACACGGTCTTCTATACCCAGCTGCTTCGCCACGCGTACGGACGATATCCTCTCCGGCCCCTCCCCCACCATAATCAGGCGCGCGTCCACGTGGTCAAGCATCTTCTTGAAGGCGCGAACCACGTCAGTCACGCGCTTTACGGGGCGGAAATTCGATATGTGCATCACGATCTTTTCGCCCCCCTCGGAGAGCAGGCACTTGGACACCGGCGCGCCGTTGAACTTGGCCGGGTCAATGAAGTTGTGAATGGTGTGCACCGGGCGTTCGAGCGCAAACTCACGCATGGTCTCCTCGGACAGCCAGTCCGACACGGCGGTAACCGCGCAACTGCGCTCCATCGAATGCTTGGTAATGCGGAAGAAAGTGGGGTCGCTCCCAACCAAGGTTATGTCCGTGCCGTGCAGGGTGGTAACCAGTCCGAATCGCTTGTCGGGTGGGGTCATGTCGCGCGCAAGCAGGGACGCAATAGCGAAGGGAATGGCATAGTGCGCGTGCCACACGTCGATGTTGTGCTCACGCACCACTTCGGAAATCTTGTTGGCCAAAGCTAAGGTATACGGCGGCGTGCGAAAAAGCGGATAGCTGATTGTGTCCACGCCGTGGCTATACAGGTTGGTGCGAAAGCCGCTCAGGCGAAAGGGGGCTTCGTCGCTGACAATGTGTACCTGGTGCCCACGGTCCGCCAACGCGATGGCCAACTCCGTGGCCAACACGCCGCTCCCGCCCGCGCTGGCATGACAACTGATTCCGATATTCATTGCGTTCCCTCGCCCGTTTAGAAAAATCCCGGCGGCAAGGCCATGCCCAATGGCCCAAGACTATACAGCGGCTCGCCATGGCGGACGCCGACCTGATTCCCCCAAAACGCCGCACGGGTGGCAATCTGTTCCCAGAAGGCCGCCGTTGATATGGCTGTCTCCGGCTCGTTGCGATCAGGATTGTGAAACTGCGAGCGGAACTCACGTAACGCCGAGAGCTTCAATTCAAACACTTCGCTAACATCCAACACCATGCTCGGCGGCTCGGGGCTGTTAAAGTACGCGTGATAGAAGTAGATGTGCCCTGCCCGGTGCGGCGCTTGGCCCGTTTCGACCTTGGGAAGACCTGCCATGAAATTTGTCGCCCGTGCCAGCGCGTGTGCAGCTTCGTGATCGGGGTGACGGTCGTGCCGCATGGGGGCTAAGATGACTTTGGGACGCAGCTCCCGAATCTTCTGGATGACGACTAGGCGCTGTTCCGGGGTGTCGGCCAGCGCGCCATCGGGCAAGCCCGCGTTCACGCGCGTGTCCACCCCCAGCACCCGTGCCGCCGCCGCTGCTTCCAGCCCGCGTTCTTCCGACGTGCCGCGCGTACCCAGTTCTCCGCGCGTCAGGTCGAGCATCGCCACGCGCAAACCTTGCCGTGCCGCGTTCGCCAACATCCCCCCCACCCCTAGATCCGCATCGTCCGGGTGCGCACCTATCGCCAGCAGGTCGTATCCGCTGCTCACAGTTCAATCTCCTGAATTCCATGCTGCATGGGGTCCATTCGATCGAGCAGCCTGGGGATCAAGTCCCAGCCGTGTTCAAACAACCAAGGAACCACAGAGTACACGCGCTCTTGCGGCTTGCGGAAGGGGGCGATGGTATTCGCCACGCGCCGCACCTGCCCGCGTATGGCCTCGGCCTGTTGGGCATCGGCCTGTGCCAGCGTGTGTTCCAGCTTGTCTAGGTTGGCCAAGGTATGTTCGGTGAAATTGTGGGCGCGCTCACCGGGAGAATGGTCTCTGCCGCCTGCACGCTTGACTGCGCAGGCCAGGGATTCCAACGCGGCGCTCACGCCATGCCGGTGTTCGCGCAGGGCGTCCAGCGCGGGGTTGCGCACGCTTGCGCGCAGCGCGCGGGGCTCGAGCGACTCGATAGGGTCGAACCATTCGTGGGGACCAAAGGAAAACTTGTCGCGTAACTTGCGGGTTTTGGTGTCGAGCAGCAAGGCTTGCGCGCGCGGGTAGACCACGGGCATGGGTTGACTGAAGTGGGCGAACACGGCACGCAGTTGCAGCCAATAGGCCATCTCGCCGGGACCACCCACGTAGGCCGCCACGGGAAACAGCGCCTGCTGCACCACGGGGCGTGTGACCACGTTGGCAGAGAAACGTTCCGGCGAGGATTGCAGCAGCGCGGCCATGTCTTGCTGCGTCACGCGCATGGACTCGGCGGGGATGTGGAATGCACTGCCATCCCACAAGACCTTGCGGCGACGGCCCCCGAAGTCCAGAAAGAAGTTGCACTCGTCGGCACCCTTCACCACCTGCGGCGGATAACCCAGACGCTGTAAAGCGCCCGCCGCCTCGTTGCTTAACTCGGTGGATACCAACGGTTCCGCAATCTCCTGTGCCAGCACGCCTGCCGCCGCAAGGCGGGCCGCTTCCAAGTGTGGCACGAATACGCACAGCGCCGTATCCCGAAATAAACGTGCAATAATAAGAGCAAACCAATGCGCCACGGACTGGGCCTCGTCCGCCGAGGAATGCAGGAAGGCCGCCACCTCGTCCTTGAACTCGCCGCTACATCGGGCAGCGGCCTCGTCGATCAGCATGTGAAGCGATTCATCCGCCGGGGTCTGGTACATGGCCGCGCCCTCGACATAGCCGTCGGGGGCATAGGTCAGAGTTACGGGCTCAAACTGCTTCGAGAGCAGGTAGGCCGTGCGCACCTCCTCAAAATCGTGATCGTCCCCGGCTATCCAGAACACCGGCGTGCAAGGCTTGCCGTGCGCCTGCTCGTATCGACGCGCCAGCAGAATGGCTGTAATTGCCTTGTGTATCGAGTAGAGCGGGCCGGTGAAGATGCCCGGCTGCTGGCCCGTGGCGATTACGGTGGACGACGCATCCACGACCTTGGGCGCGCCGAGTGCGGACTGGTACTGCTCGACCGCTTCTCCTAAGCCGGGCGCCCATGCCCCCACGGGGGCAGGCTCGCTCAACAGCCGCGACGGGTGCCGCGCGTAGAAGTGTTCCACGGCGGGGTCTGCGGCCAGATAGTTTTCCACCAGTCCCATACGATCAGCTCCGGTGTCCCACGAACATCATGCGCGGTGCAGTGGCACTATATTCAAGCCCGCCGTAGTCGCCGTATACCCGGTCCACTTCCAGCCCTGCGCTTGCCAAGCCGCAACGCATTTCTTCCAGCGAATACAATCGCACAGATTCCTCGCTCTCGGATTCGAGTGCATCGCCACGATACACCCGCGTGCGCTTGTTAACACGCTGCCGCTCAAAATCCATCCAGCGTTCTTCAATGATCTGTCGCTCGCCCAGCGCGCGCTCGGAGCGCGGGGCGAGGTTCGCCCGCACGTGGTCCGGATTCAGGTAGTCCATGAAGAACTTCCCCCCCGGTCGCAGTGCGCCTGCAATCTGGCGCAACACCTGCGAGTTCTCGTCATCCGTCTGGAAGTAACCGTAGCTGGTGAAGAAATTAACGACGGCGCAGAAGCTGCCCTCGAAGGGAAGCGCGCGCATGTCTCCCCGCACGAGCAATACGTTCTCCGGCAGGTGATCGTCCGCGATACGCAACAGGTCGGCGGAATAGTCCAGCCCCACCAGTTCGCCGCAGTATTCGGAAAGGTGCAGCAAGTGGCGACCGCCGCCACAGCACAGGTCCAGTATTTTACCGCAGTGTTCGAGGCCCAGTTCGTGCATGGCGAAACCCGCCTCAGCCCGCGCCGACTCGACGCTGCGGTGGGCATACACCAAGGGATAGAGCGTGTCGAAAGCCTTGGCGTACCAGGCGGGGTCAACCTCGGGGGGCGTCATGCCTGGGCCTGGCCGATCACGTGCAGCTTGAGCAGGTTGGTGGTGCCCGCCTGCACAAAGGGTAGCCCGGCCACCAGCAATACCGTGTCGCCGGTGGAGACCAGCCCCTTCTCCAGCAATATCTGTTCAGACTGCCGGGTCATCCTGTCAAAGTCGTCGAAGTGCTCGGCCAGCAGGGCGTTCACACCCCAGAGAATCGAGCAACGGCGCAGGGCGACCTTGTTGCTGGTGATGGCAGTGATGCGCACGGGGGGACGAAACCGGGCGCAAGCCGCTGCCGTGTAGCCCGTGGTGGTGAAGCAGATAATGCGTCGCACATCCAAGCTGGCCGACATGCGACACACTGCCTGGCCTATGGCCTCGGCGTAAAAGTTATGCACGGGCGCGCTGGAATGGCGCGGCGAGAGGCCGTCGCGCAGGTCCGCCGTGCGCAGGCGCAACATGCGCTGGGCCGGCGGGGATTCGAGCATGGCCTGGTCGCTGCGGAAGGCTATCTTTGCCATCACTGCGCAGGAGGCGATAGGGAAATCGCCCGCTGCCGTTTCGCCGGAAAGCATCACCGCGTCGGAGCCGTCAGTAATCGCGGTGGCCACGTCGGTCACTTCCGCGCGGGTGGGCAGTGAATGCGACACCATGGATTCGAGCATCTGCGTGGCGGTTATCACTGGCACACCCAAGTCGTTGCAAGTGCCAATGAGGCGCTTCTGGATGAAGGGCACGTCGGCAAAATCCACCTCGACCCCTAGGTCACCGCGCGCCACCATCACGACGTCGGTCTCGGCGCAGATGGCCTCGAAACAATCCAGCGCCTCGGGCCGCTCGATCTTGGCAACGATGAACGCCTTGGACCCCGCCTCATTGATCAGGGTACGCAATTCGGCGATGTCTTCCGCAGAGCGCACGAAGGAGAGCGCCACAAAATCTACGCCCAAGCTGAGGCCGAAGGCCAAGTCTTCGCGGTCCTTCTGCGTGAGGCTGGGCTCGGCAATCTTCACCCCCGGCAGGTTGATACCCTTGTGCTCGCCCAGCCGCCCGCCGCGCACGACTTCGCAGACCACCTCCGGCGGAGCGACACGGCAGACACGCAACTCGATGGTGCCATCCGCCATGAGTATGCGGTCGCTAACGGACACGTCATACGGAAGATGCGAGTAGGTGGTGCAAATGCGGTTCGAGGTTCCAAGCACAGACTCAGTGGTGATGGTCAATTCGTCACCGTCGATCAGCTCGACAAATCCGCCACCCTCGTTATTGCCCGTGCGAATCTTGGGGCCTTGCAGATCCATCAGTATGCCGACATTGACGCCCTTCTCTTCCGCCACCCGCCGAATCAGGTCGTACACCGCGCGGTGGTGCTCGTGCTTGCCGTGCGAAAAATTGAGCCGCGCCACGTTCATGCCTGCGTCGATCAACAGGTTGATGCGCTCTTCGGATTCCGTGGCCGGGCCGATGGTGCAGACGATCTTGGTGCGGCGTTTCATTGGGTTAACTCTT
>JBIKMR010000201.1:0-8214 GCA_044359155.1 Candidatus Hydrogenedentales bacterium
TTCCCGCCCGCACCCGCACGCTCGTGGCCGAGGCCACGTAGTGCAGGGGAGACGCGTCGATGAACACCCCGCGCTCCGCAAGTTCATGGCAGAGTTCCGTGGATTCCACCATGCACGCCGCGCGGTCTTTTTCCGTCCACAGGTCTTCCGCGCTATAAACAAGCAACATGTATTTCATGGCGACATTCCTTTGATGGTCTGTCTTACTTCGTGCGGTAATGGTGACAGGTCATGAACGGGATCCACTGCCCCTCGTCGTTCAAATACTGTGACCGGAGAATCCAGTGGTCCTTCGACACGATCTCCATCGAGTCCTGATACTTCGCCATGCCCGTGCCGCTAAAGCTCGGGCCTTCGGAGTCGAGCGTGAGCATCGTCTCTTCCGCGTTTAGTGTGCCCTTGTAAGGCCACAAGTGCGTCATGCAATCGGCGACAAAGGTGCCCACGTAGGCGCTCTGCACGGGGTCGAATCCCAGTGTGATGATGCTATGCATCATGTTGCCGTCCGGAATATCAGCGTCGCCTTCCGAGATAATCCACACGCCGCCAAGCGAGCGCGTGCTGACCGTCCCGTTGTTTTTTATCACCGGCTGATCAGGCCCCATGACGCACTCGCTTTCGCTTCGCCATACGCCAAGGAATTGCTCCAGCCACTTGTGTTCTTTCGTCAGTTCAACTTGCATTGCTCGATTCCTCTTGTTGTTGGCGAAACTTCACTTCGCGTTCTTGAATGATTTGATTGAAGACCTCGTCGGAGGGGCGAATCTCGAAGGGACCGATGGCCACGCCGGGATGCCGCGACATGAGGGCGATGGCATGGTTCAGGTCGCGCGCCTCGAGGATGAGAATGCCGCCGAGCTGTTCCTTGGTCTCGGCGAAGGGGCCGTCTGTGACCGACACCTGACCGTTGCGCATGCGCAGCGTTACTGCGGAGGGTCCGAACTGCAGGGCTTCTCCGCCGATGAAATGTCCGCCTTGGCGCAGCTCGTCGTCGAAGGCCATGCACTTCTCGACCATTCCTTGTTGTTCGGCCTCGGGTATCTTTGCCCAAGCCTCCTCGTCCATATAGCCCATGCAAATGAATTTCATCGCCCATTCCACTCTCGCGCAGGGTTGCCTGTTGCGCTTTCACCCTATGGTCGATTGGGTAGAAGCGATTTCGACAGACCCTTGAAATATTTTTTCAGCCCAGTTCCCGCAGGCGCTTCTCCAAGAAACGGCGTTCCGGTTCCTGCCGGGCCAGCGTCAACGCCAGCTCGTAAGTCCCCTTGGCTTCATCCCATCGCCCCAGCCGTCGGAACATGTCGGCCCGCGCCGAGTGTGCCAGGTGGTATTCCCTCAGGTCGCCGCGTTCCAGCAGGTCCTCAATAAGCAGCAGCCCCGCATCCGCCCCGTCGCGCATGGCCACCGCCACCGCCCGGTTCAGCTCGACAATGGGCGATGGTCCTGCCGCCAGCAGCAAGTCGTACAACACGACAATCTGACCCCAGTTCGTCAGTTCGGCCTGCGGCGCTAGCGCATGTTGCGCAGCAATCGCCGCCTGCACCGTGTATCCGCCCACTTCGCCGCCATCAATCGCCTGCTCTACCAGCGACACCCCCTCTGCAATAAGCTCCCGCTTCCACAACCCACGGTCCTGCTCCTCCAACAAGATGATATCCCCCTCTCGAGTAGAGCGCGCTTCGCGCCGGGATTCATGCAGCAGCATCAGCGCAAGCAGCCCCATCGCTTCGGGCTCGGGCAACAGTTCCAGCAGCACCCGCCCCAGTCGAATAGCCTCGCCAGACAACTCTGCCCGCGTCACGGAATCCCCCGACGACGCGGAATAGCCTTCGTTGAAGATAAGGTAGATAACGGATAGCACGGCATCGACGCGGTCGGGCAGGTCCGCCAACGATGGTTTGCTAAATGGAATGCCCGCGTCCCGAATCTTCGCCTTGCCCCGCACAATCCGCTGCGCCAGTGTGGGGGGCGTGGTGAGAAACGCGCTGGCTATTTCCTCCGTGGTCAGCCCGCAGACCTCGCGTAGGGTCAGCGCCACCTGGCTGGCAGGGGCCAGCGCCGGGTGGCAACACATGAAGATGAGCCGAAGCTGGTCGTCCTGAAACTGGGCATCGTCCCAATCCTCCGGCTCCGGCGCCGGGTGTACACGCCGCGCCACCTCGTCCACCGAGGCATCAAACCGCGCGCGCCGCCGGAGCAGGTCGATAGCCTTGAAGCGCCCTGCCGACACCAGCCACGCACGAGGGTTCCCCGGCAGCCCATCGCGCGGCCACTGCTCAAACGCCGATAGAAACGCCTCGTGCATCGCCTCCTCCGCCAAATCGAAATCGCCCACCAACCTCACCAGCGTGGCAAAAATGCGGCGCGAATCGGTGCGGTAAACGGACTCCGCCACTTGGCGCGCATCGTGGGCATCAACCGTGCTCACCCGTGGATACTCCCAAAGTTACACCTGTATAACCGTGACATTCCCAATGGCAACATATCGCGGCGAGCGGCGCAATGGCAAGAGCCAGCGCGTGCGGCATTTCGGGGGGCTACTGGTTGCCCCCACTTGACAACACCAGCGGAAGGTGCGAGTCTTTAGGGGAAACTGGGAGTACGTAGTAATGGCAGCAGAAGCATTCGAGCTAACGGAACACGAGCGCGAATTCATAAGGGTCGCTGTTGAAAGCGGCACTTACAAGAACGGGAGCCATGTTGTAAACACGGCATTGCGCCTGCTGCAACGTGAAGAAGAGGCGCGACTCTTCAAGCTGGAGAGATTACGCAAATTGGCGCAGGAGGGATTTGATCAGCTGGATCGGGGAGAAGGCATAGTGCTGGATAGTGAAGAGGCGATTGATGCCTTCATGGCGGACATTGAACAGAAGTTCCAAACCGGCAAGGATGCTTGATGCCTCGTCAGGTTACGCTGTCTCCCCTTGCCCAATCGGATATCGAGGATGTGCTGTACTGGACACGGAAGCATTTTGGTGAAATCCAGCGCCGCCGTTATTCGGCGCTTATACAATTTGCCTTACGAAAGCTGCGTGCAAGTTCCAGCGATGTTTACCTGCGCCCCCGCGCAACCATTAACCCGGATGCCCGAATTTTTCACCTATCCTGTATAGGGCAACGAGTCAGCCATTTCTTTGTTTTGAGGATTTTGGCTGATGACAACCTGGAAATTGGCAGGCTGCTGCATGATTCTATGGACCTGCCCAGCCACCTGCCAGAGGAATACCGGCCTTGAGTGAAACACGCGAATACGATCTCGTCATAGTCGGCTCGGGCGCTGGCGGCGGCACGGTTGCCAGTCGATTGGCTCCTCTTGTGGCGCAGGGGGCGCGCATTGCCGTGCTCGAATCCGGCCCGCATTACCACCGCGACTACTTCACCCAACGCGAAATCGAGATGATGGGACTGCTCTGGCGCGGAGGCGCATGGCCCACTGCCGATGGCGCCATCACCATGGCCACTGGCAAGGGCGTGGGTGGCAGCACCATGATGTACACCGGCGTAACCTTTCGCCTGCCAGACGACGTCTGCGAAGACTGGGCCGTGCCCGGCCTTACTGCAGAAGACCTGCGGCCCCGCTTCGATCGCATCGAGCAAGAGATCAGCGTCATCGAACCCACGCCCGACATGGTCAACGACAACAACCGCCTCTTCAAAGAAGGTTGCGATAAGCTCGGCTGGGACCTGCAAGTCATCCGCCTCAATCTGAAAGGCTGCCAGCAGAACGGCTTCTGCAACATCGGTTGTATCAGCGGCGGCAAGCAAGGCACCATGGAAGTGCAGATTCCCGCTGCCCAGGCAGGCGGGGTCGAGATCATCCCCAACGCCCACGTGAAAAGCGTGGGGGACCGGCAGCTCGACGTGACCATTGGCGCCACACCCAAGAACACCCACCCCGGCCCATTGTCCCCCGGTGCCTACACCATCAAGGCCAAGCGCATCGTCCTATCCGCAGGCACTCCCGGCACCCCCGCGCTCCTGCTCCGCTCCGGCTTCGCCAGCCAGTTCCCCACCCTCGGAAAATACTTCACGCTCCACCCCGCCCTCACCGTCTACGGCGTCTACCCCGAGCGCATCAAAAACTATCGCGGCTTCCCCAAGACCTACTACTCCAAACAGTTCTCCCACACCCACGACTACATCATGGAGACTGCCTTCTACTACCCCTTCATCTCCACCAAGCACCTCGGCCTCTGGGGCAAAGAGTTGAAGGAAACCATGCGCGAATACAACCAGTTCATGACCCAGATCATCCTCAACCACGACGACGCCCTCGAAACCAATCGCATCGAGATAGACGCCAAGGGTGACCCCGTCCTCAACTACACCCTCTCCGAAAAAAGCATCGCCTCCCTCTGCCACGCCCAAGCCTCTGCCGCCCGCATCTTCTTCGCCGCCGGGTGCGACAAAGTAATTCTCCCCTGCGCAGACCGCTCCATCTTCCACAAACACGAAGTGCCCGACGCGCAGTTGGAGTCCTTCATCTCCCCCAAAAATTTCCTCGCCAACAAAACCCCTATCGCCTCCGCCCACCCCCAAGGCGGCTGCCGCATGGGGGCAGATTCCACCACCTCCGTCACCAACGCCCACGGCAAAGTTCACGGCCACGACTGGCTCTACATCGCCGACGCCAGCCTTTTCCCAAAGAGCAGCCACGTAAACCCCTACCTCACCATAATGGCGCTAAGCGAGCGCGTGGCAGAGGAACTGGCGCGCACGCAGGGGAAGTGGTAGGAAAAGACGCCTCGCTACACCGCTCTGCGGTGTAACGAGTAGTACAACCTGAGGGGCATGGCGGCATACTTCCCCTCTTTCCCCTCCGTGTCCCCCGTGCCTCCCAGGTTGGCTTTCCAGTATCATTCCCCCGAGGTGATTCGCATGGAACTGACGACCGAACAACAATCCATACTCGATGGTGGCGATGGTCCCGAGATGGCGCTGGCCATGAAGACGCTGGTGCGTTATGGCGAGTCCTTCAAAGCCCCGCGCCTGGTGCCCATCAAAAGCGCACACCTAACGGGCAGCTTTGCCATATCCACCTTCTCGGGATACTACGAACTGCTCGACAAGCTGGTCACCGCAGGCGTGAAGGTGAAGGTGCCTACCACCATCAACCCCCGCCCCGGCTACGACTTCTCGATGCAGAACCGGCTCATCGCGTTTCGCAAGCAAAAGCACCATGAGGAGCAGATGGCGAAGCTGGGCGTCACCGCGAACTATTCCTGCGTGTGCTACCACTCGGCCAACGTTCCCGAGTTTGGCGACATCCTCGGCTGGGCAGAATCGTCGGCAGTCATCTTCGCCAACTCCGTGCGCGGCGCGCGCACCAACCGCAACTCGATCATGGTGGACGTGTGCATGGCGGTGACGGGGCTGACGCCAGAGTTCGGCTTGCTCTATGCCGAGAATCGTAAGGGCACGGTCCTCATTAAGCTGGACATCGACGAGATGGACGACGACGCGCTTGGCTTTGTCGTCGGGCAACGCGTGGTGGATGGCATCCCCGTCTTCACGCACTTCCCCTTCAATGAAACATCGCTAAAAAACCTCGGTGCCACCATGGCCGCCGCCGGTGGCGTGGGCATGTTCCACGTGGCAGGCGTCACCCCCGAATGTCCCAACGTCGAAGCTGTGTTCGACAAGGACCCCGAGGTCTGGACCGTCACCCAGAAGGACATCGACGCCGTGCGCTACGACCGCGCAAAGCAGGACGAGACCGGCATGGTCATCTTCGGCTGCCCCCAGATGACCCTCGACGAGATCAACGAAGTCGCCCCCTACTTCATCGGAAAGAAAGTCGCCAAGCGCACCCTCTTCCACATCGTCCCCCACGACTACACCCAGTTGATGAAGCTGCCCCTCGCCGAGCAGCTTATCGACGCGGGCGTCGAGCTGCACCAGCACTGCCCCCTCGCCGCCATGAGTGTGCGGCTCAATCCAAAGAACCGCCACATCCTTACCAATTCCGGCAAGCTGCACTACTACCTGCAAGGCGCTGAATACGGCAACCTCGAAGACGTGCTGCGCGTGGCAGGAGTACACTGATGCACACCGTAACCGGCAACCCCGTGCTCAAAGGCAAAGCCACCGGCCCCGCCTTGTTCACCGATAAAGCCTTCAACTTCACCGCCGCCTTCACCAAGCCCGAGAACCTCATCCCCGGGCACAAGGCCCAAGTGCGAGACCGCCATCACCCTTGGTTCAAGATGAACGTGCATGGCAAGGTGCTGTTCATCCCCACCGCCATCGGCTCCACCCATACGGGCTTGGTCCTGCTCGATCTCGTGCGCCTGCAAAAAGGCCCCGCCGCCATGGTCGTAGACGCCGCCGACTCCTTGCTCGTAAGCGGTATCGTCCTATCCGAAGTCTGGTACGGCATCTCTATCCCCATCGTCGAATACCCCACGCAGGAATTGGCGGAGCTGGTGAAGGATGGCATGTCGGTAACGGTGGATGGGGACACGGGGGAGATAAAGATTGGTTGACCACAGAGGCACAGAGGACACGGAGAATGAGAAGTCCATGAAGAGCTTATTGAATCGAAGCTTGGACGGCCAGCCGACGCAACCTCTGTCCTTAAAGGGCCTCGGCAAAGGAATCCTGATTGTATTGTTCTCGCTTCTTATCAGCTATATTTGGGCCTACTGGCGATCCGGCGAACCTGTGCTAATGGGATGGATGTTCGGCGCATTGAACGCTACTTTGATTATTCTGATGCACGCGAAGAAGGGGTGACAAACGCCTCTTCCGGCGGCCTAGCCTAAACGCCATGTTCCGCCGCCTGCCCTTCCGCCTCCTTCAGAAACACCCCCGGCTTCGATCATCGGGCAATCACCGTGGTGCGACCCTATCGGATCTGAACATCGTATTCATCGTGGTTGCCGATCCAGACCCAATGATAGGTGTTCATCTCAAGGAATGCCAAAGCGCGATATCCTCCGCCAATTCGCACGGACCACATTGGCCCAACTTTCTTGAACTGAAGAGAGGGATGTCGAGGATTATGCAGCCACAATTTATAAACTACGCGGGCGCGTAGTTGTATTTCAGGCGGAAGCTCTGCGAAGAATGCCCAGAACTCAGGTGTTGTCGAGGAATTCATCAAGCGGTAGCGTGCGCCCGGCCGCGATATCCGCACGGGCACGCTGAACAATTTTGTCCAGCGGTCCACCGGGCTGGGCATCGCGTGCTATTTGCGCATCCCATTCCTGTTCCTCGCGCTCCAAGCTGTAATCGGCAAGCCACGCGAGGAACTCATCGAGTTCTTCCTCCCGAAGTGCTTGAACATCTTTCGCGATTTTTTCGACGAGTTGTGTCATGGCTACAGAATTACACTTTCCAAGCCGCAATTCAAACACGGCGCGGGAGCGCAGCACTCCGTGTCCTCTGTGCCTCTGTGGTTATTCTTCCCCTACAACCGGTTCTTCTTAGCCAGCCCTTCCAGCTTCAGCCCGGCCAGCGCGGTATTAATAATCCGCATCGGACCCGGCGTGAATGCGGCCGCAATCAGCGCGCTGGCCGCTTCGTATTTTTCCTTGCTGTAAGGGAACCAGTGGGCCTCGAGCTTGTTGCTCTGCGGCTCCATCATGATGCTCTTGATGTTCGAGAAGGAGTACAACCCGAACTCGCCCTTGAAGCGCCCGATGCCGCTCTCCTTGGTGCCGCCAAAGGGCAGGCCGCTGTGGGCCTGGGTGGAGAGCACATTGTTGATCGACACGTTGCCGGTGACAATCGCCCGCGCCACGCGCTCCGCCCGCACCAAGTCGCGGCTCCACACGCTGGCGCTCAGGCCATACTCGCTGTCGTTCGCCAGCGTGATCGCCTCCTCCTCCGTCTTGAATTTCCCCACCGCAATCACCGGGCCAAAGGTCTCCTCGCGCCACACGGGGGAATCGGGCGCGGCGTCGGTGACGATGGTGGGGGGGATGGACCGCGTGCCCGCCACGCGACAGCCGGGGGTCGATACCTTCGCCCCGCCTGCTATCGCCTGCTGCAACTGGTCCTCCACCTTCTTCGCCTGAAACTCCGTCGTCATCGGCCCCATCTCCACGTTGATGCGGCGGTCGTCCGTCTTCGTTCCGTCCAACACACGCAGCTTCTCCACCTTCTCCTTCAGCGTGCTGACAAACTTGGGGTACAGCGATTCCTGCACATACACACGCTCGACGGCGGTGCACGTCTGCCCCGAGTTGGACATGCCACCCCACAGGC
>JBIKMR010000202.1:0-8201 GCA_044359155.1 Candidatus Hydrogenedentales bacterium
ATCTTTTCGCAGCTGAATGACGCGGACCTGAAGTTCGGCTTTGTAACCAACGAGGACGGCGAGAAGGTCGAGCTGTCACAAGGCTCGCTGCGCGGGCTGCTGGAATCGCAGAAGCGCGCCGTGCGCAAGAAGGCCTTCACGCAGTTCTATGAAGAATACGCCGCGCACGCCAACACGCTCGCCGCTACCTTGTCGGGCTCCGTGTTGCAAGACGTGTACCGCGCCCGTGTGCGCAATTACCCGAGCGCCCGCGAGGGGGCCTTGTTTGGCGACAAGGTGCCGGTCGCGGTGTACGACAGCCTGGTGGCTGCCGTCCGCGCGAACCGTGAGGCCCAGTACCGGTATTACGATCTGCGCAAGCGCGCGCTGAAGCAGCGCGACATCCGCGCGTATGACATGGCCGTGCCGCTGGCCCCGCGCAAGAAGACCAAGATTTCCTACGAGAAGGCGGTGGGCCTGATTTGCGAGAGCCTTGCGCCGCTGGGCAGCGACTATGTGCGCACGCTCGAGAAGGGCCTGACGCGCGACCGCTGGGTGGATCGCTATGAGAACCAGGGGAAGCGCAGCGGGGCATTTTCGTATGGGGCCTACGGGGCCGCGCCGTACATCCTGATGAACTACAAGGAAGAAGTTCTGGACAGCGTCTTCACGCTTGCGCACGAGGCGGGGCACTCGATGCACACCTGGTACGCGCAGACCACCCAGCCCTACCAATACTCACACTACACCATCTTCGTGGCGGAAGTGGCCAGCACGTTTAACGAGCAGCTGCTGGGCAAGCTGATGCGCGAGCGCGTGAAGACCAAGGCCGAGCGCGCCTACCTGGTCTGCAAAGAGATCGACGAGATTCGCGGCACCATCATCCGCCAGACCATGTTCGCCGAGTTCGAGCAGGTCACGCACGCGCTCGCCGAGGCGGGCGAACCGCTGACGCTGGATACCCTGCGCGCCGAATACCGCAAGCTCATCGACGCGTACTACGGCCCCGGCGTGGCGATTGACGACGAACTCGAACTCGAATGCCTGCGCATTCCCCACTTCTACAACGCGTTCTACGTCTACAAATACGCCACCGGTTTGTCCGCCGCGATAGCGCTGTCCCGCATGGTGCTCAACGGCGGCAAAGCCGAGCGCGACCGATACCTCGCCTTCCTGTCCAGCGGCGGATCCAAGTTCCCCCTCGACCTCCTGCGCGACGCAGGCGTGGACCTGGAAAAGCCCGACGCCGTGAACGCCGCCATGGCGCGGTTTGGGGAACTGGTGGATGAGCTGGACGGGTTGGTGTGAACGGAATTGACGGACGCATGAGCACCAGGGCGCTGCTTGCCATCGCCCTATTGGTCGCCTGCTGTGCGCAGGCGCAGCCTTCGCTGGATGCGTTGACCCGCCCGCTCTCTTTCGAGGCGCGGCGGGCGAGCAGCAGCAACCCGGACCTGGCGAAGAATGGCGACGCGCGGGGGATTGCGCCGGGGGAGACGTTGACCCTTGCCGACCTTGAGGGGCCGGGGGTGGTGTCGAGCATCTGGATGACCTTCAATGCGCAGGACCCTTTCGAGGGGCGGTCGCTGGTGATTCGCGTGTATTACGACGGGCAGGAACAGCCGAGCGTCGAGTCCCCGCTGGGGGATTTCTTTGGCCTGGGCTATGGCGCGCACGCGAACTATTCCAGCGCGGTGGTGAACGTGAATTCCCACGGGCGGTCGCGGTCGTGCTTTTGGCGGATGCCCTTTCGGCAGCACGCACGGATCACGGTTGAGAACACCTCGGCCACGTACAAGGCGGACTCGCTCTACTGGTATGTGAATTGGGAGAAGCACGCGTCGCTGCCGGAGGACACGCTCTACTTCCATGCGCGCTACCGGCAGCAGCACCCGGCGCAGCCCGGCAACTACACCCTGCTCGACGTGCAGGGCAAGGGCACCTATGTGGGCACGGTGTATTCCGCGTTGCAGATGGAGACCGGCTGGTTTGGCGAGGGCGACGACTTCTTCTACATCGACGGCGCCACCGAGCCGCAACTGCGCGGCACGGGCACGGAGGATTACTTCATGGACGCGTGGGGCTTTCGCGCGTTCCACACGCCCTACGCGGGCGTGCCGGTTTATGAGGGCGTGTTTCCGGGCGACCGGGTCTCGGCGTATCGCTGGCACATTACGGACCCCGTGCCGTTCACCTCGTCGCTGAAGGTGGCGATGGAACACCGGGGCAGTATCTTCAACGAAAAGGGCAGCGTGCTCGACATGACGCTGGGCACCTTCGAGGAGCGGGCGGACTGGGTCAGCTCCGTCGCCTTCTGGTACCAGTATCCGCCCGTGGGTCCCGCGGAGCCGTTGCCCCCGGTGGAACAGCGGATGCCGAAGCACACCGTGATTCTACCCGCCACCCTGAAGTACACGGCGGACCCGGCCCTGCTGGTGGTGCCTGCCGACGGCGGGCTGATGTACATTCCCAACAAGCCCGGCGCGCGGCTGTCGCTGTCGTTGGACGTGGCAGAGGCAGGGCGGCATGCCGTGTATGCGCGCTGCTTCAAGAGCGTGATGAGTGGTGTATACCAGCCCAGTATCGATGGGCAAAATGTGGGCGCGCCACTGGATTTCTCCATCCTCAACGCCGACTACGTGTGGCTGCGCCTCGACACGCCGGAATGGACCGCAGGCACGCACGAGATTGCATTCCAGGGAATTACAGACCAGGCCCCCGAGGCTGCCCGACTGCCGGGCAAGGCGCTGCATGGGCTCGGCATTTCCCACCTCGTGCTCATCCGCCTCGAAGACTGCGAAGGCTACCGCGCCGTGACAAACCGGCTGCTGGGCGCGAAGCCTTAAGACGCGGGCTGCGCGGCGGCGGCTGCCGCTGCTGCTGCGGCGGTGGCTGCGGGGGCCTTGCCAAACACGCTGCCCTTGCTGGTGTCTATCTTCTCGGCGTTCGTCAGCGCCACCACGGTGCGCCCGCCTTCTTCCTTCACTTCCAGCGTGCCGCGATAGTATCCCGGCTGGTCCGCCACGAATGCAGCGGGCGGCTTGTTCGGGTCCATTTCCAAGGCGACTGCAACGGGAGCTTCCTTCCACACAAAGCAATGGTAGGGCAAGGGGGTGAGCGCCATCTGCGTCACGTTGCGATAGCTGATGGGCTTGGGGCAGCACGGGTCCATGCCGATGGAAGCAAGGCTGCCCAGGTCGCGGATGTGGTTGGAGTTGCTCGGCTTGCCATAGCCGAGCATCACCACGGGCTGACCGTTCAGCGCGCTGAGGTCGTCGCCCGCCTTCACAGTGTCCCACGCCACAGGCTTAAACTCCTTGGCGTGTACGCCCTCCAGCATACGCCCCATTATCTCAACGTGGATGTCGTGGCGCACCTGCACCTGGGTGTAGTAATTGTAGAACCAAACCCCGCCGACAATGGCGGCGATAAGGGGGAGATTGACAAGATATTTCCAGTACCGCTTCATTGATGTACTTCCTTGGCGCTTTCTAGGCCTGCCCGGAGGCTTGCGCGTATCGGGTATCAAAGCATAGAGAGGGGCCGGAATCAATCTGGCAAGGCTCATTCGTGGCATCCGGGACAGCATTCGCCGGGGGCCTGCTTGCCGCCACTTGCTTTCTTGTAACGCACATTCATGCCGCCCGTGATGACGCGGCTAATCGCTTCGCCAGACTTGGGGTCGTGCGTGAGTGCGGGTTCGACGATGCTTTGGTAAACCGTAAAGGTGCGCCTCGGCTTGCCTCGCTTGCTCTCCACGGTCTGGTAAGTGTAGATAGGCATCTCAATCAAACCTCCAGTGTGGCAGCCTCGTCTTCGGTCCAGGATGGAAACGGGTCCGAGAAGAGATCGATCCAGTGCTCCGGGCCAGCGGCAAGCTCTTCCTCCGTCAACAGGCAAGCCTCGAGGGACTCGCGCATTAGCATTGGCGACATGTCCTGCCCGATGAAGACCAGCTCTTGCCGCCGGTCCCCGTAGGGCTTCTGCCAGTTCTCGACAATCTTTCGCGTGGCGGCTGGGTCGTCGGGCCACTGGTTTTTTGGAACCGACGCCCACCAATACCCGAAGGGCCGGTACTCGGCGGAGCCGCCCGCCTGCGACCACAAACCCACGGCATCGTGCCGGGTGGCCAGCCAGAAGTATCCCTTCGAGCGCAGCAGGCCGGGCCAGTGCACATGGAGAAAAGCCCAGAATCGTTCCGGGTTGAAGGGGCGGCGCGCCCGAAAAACAAAACTCGATATGCCGTACTCCTCGGTCTCGGGCGTATGCTCGGCGTTCAGTTCGCGGATCCACCCGGCGGACGACGATGCTGCCTCCATGTCGAACAACCCCGTGTTGAGTATCTCGCCCAAGGCTGTCGCCCCATGCGTTGCCCGCAGCAGCTTGGCTCCGGAGTTGAGGCGGTGCAGCAGCGCCTCTAGGCTGGCAAGGTCTTCTGGGGAAACCAAGTCTGCCTTGTTGACCAGCAGCACGTTGGCGAACTCAATTTGGTCGATCAACAGGTCGGGCACGGTGCGCTCGTCGCTGGCTTCGGTGAGTTTCAGGGCCGATAACATCGTGGCGCGTTCATAGAGGGACTGGAAGCTGGACGCGTCCACCACGGTCACCAGCGTGTCCAGCCGTGCCCAGTCCTCCAGGCTGTTGCCCTCGGCGTCCCTGAATGAAAACGTCTGGGCCACGGGAAGGGGTTCGGAAATTCCGGTGGACTCGATGAGCAGGTAATCAAAGCGCCGCTCGCGGGCGAGGCGCGATACCTCCTCGATGAGATCCTCGCGCAAAGTGCAGCAGATGCACCCATTCGTCATCTCCACCAAGCGCTCTTCCTGTCGGCTCAGCGCTGCGCCTTCCCCGGCCAAGGTGCTGTCTATATTGACTTCGCTCATGTCGTTCACGATGACGGCGACGCGCAGCCCCTCGCGGTTGCGGAGCACATGGTTCAGGAGCGTGGTCTTGCCTGCCCCCAGAAAACCGGACAGGACGGTTACGGGCAAACGATGGTCAGTAACGTCAGTCATCTCTCAAGTGTCTCCGTTTTGATTTTGATAATGATAACAAATTATCAATAAATAATCAAGAATGGATTGAATGACTTCTCATGGCGTGTCGCGGGGGTTATCTGTTCAGCAGGCCAACAACCTCTTCGGCGCTGTCGCAGCGGCGGATGCGATCCACGATGCCATGGTCCGCGCGGAGAGCCGCCATCACCTGGGCGAGGCGGCGCAGGTATTCCTTGTCGCCACCCTCGGGCGTGGCAAAAAGGATCATCAGGTACACCGGCTGGCAGTCGAGGGTGGTGTACTCGATGCCGTCTGGCGCCACGCCAATGCCCACGATCACGTGGGCGATGCCCGCCATGCGCACATGCGGTATTGCAACGCCGCCGCCAATCCCCGTGCTCATGCACGACTCGCGCTCGAAGATGGCATTGCGGAATGCGTCGTCGTCGATGATGGCAGGATGGTCCGCCATCACCCAGATCAGCTGGTCGAGCGCGGCGTGCTTCCCCATCGGCCCCCGCACAATCGTTACGAGGGCCGGGTCGATGTCGAATCCGAAGGCGCTCATGGCGCTTGCTTGCCTGTTGCCGCGCCGGGGCTAGTTGAATTCCAACCCACCGAGGTTGTCGCGCATTCGCTGCAGCGCCTCGTCGAGGCGCGCGTCTTCAATAGTGAGCGAGAAGCGCACGTAGCCCTCGCCGTTCTTGCCATAGGCCGCGCCCGGCGCAATCACCACGGCGCACTTCTCCAGCATGTGGTCGCAGAATTCCGCGCTGGTGAATCCCTTCGGCACCGGCACCCACAGGTAGAACGTGCCCTTGGGCGGGTCATAGTTCCAGCCCAGCGCACGCAGCGTGGCGATCAGCTTCTCGCGGCGGCCCGTGTATACCTCAAGCATCCGGGCGATGTCGTCGTCGCACAGGTCCAGCGCGTCGATGCCCGCGTATTGCACGGCGTTGAACACGCCCGAGTCCGTATTGGCCTTGCTCGTGGCAATCGCCTTCACAATGTCCGGGTTGCCGCTGGCCATGCCAATGCGCCAGCCCGTCATGTTGTAGGGCTTCGACAACGAGTTCAGCTCGATGCCCACTTCCTTCGCGCCCGGCGCATTCAAGAAGCTCAGGCGCTCCACCCCATACACCACTTCGCTGTACGGGTTATCGTAACAAAGCACAATGTCGTAGTGCTTGGCAAAGGCAACCAGATCATTCAGGAACGCCCGCGTGGCCACGGCGCCAATCGGGTTGTTGGGATAGTTCAGGAACATGGCGCTGGCCTTCTTCGCCACGTCGCTCGGGATGCTGGAGAAATCGACTAGGTAGTTGTTCTCTTCCTTAAGCGGCACATCGTAAGGCGTGGCATCCACAAACCAGATGCTCGGGCGATAGCCCGGATAGCCGGGGTCTGTAACCAGCACGGTGTCGCCAGGATTGATGACCGCCATGCCGAAATGGTGGCAGCCTTCCTTCGACCCGATCAGCGCGCAGATTTCATTCTTGGGGTTCAGGTCCACGTCATAGCGGCGCTTGTACCAACGCGCCACCGCCTCGCGGAACGACAGCATCCCCCACTCTTCATCCGTAGGATAACGATGGTTGGCCGGGTCTTGCACCGCCTTGCACAGCGCATCGATTACCGGCTGCGGCGTGGGGTCCACGGGGTCGCCAATCGCCAGGCTGATCACGTCGATGCCACGCGCGCGCGCTTCCGCAATCTTGTTGCGAAGCGTCATGAAAAGATACGGCGGAATGCGCGTAAGGCGGTCTGCTGTCTGCATGGGAACTACTCCGTGTTGGCAAGGCGACGCGGGGCCGCATGGGTGTTCAAGGGAATGCCACGATCTTAACGCGCAGGCCCGGGGGTTTCAAGGAGTAGAGGGTAGAATATTTACAACAACCTCTTCTGGGCCGTGTGCCGAACATGGAGCACGTGCACGGTGTCTCCCTCGACCATGAATATCAGGCGGTGAGAGGCATAGACGAGCTGCCTCCAATCTATACCGGGGAATGCGCCATGCTCTCGTGCCGGGGGGCAACGAAGGGGCATGTCCTCCAGACTCTTGATTGCCGCCTCCAATCCCTCGTACCACCGAAGCGCCGTTTCGCTGTCAGCATGCTTGGATATGTAACGCGCCGCGTCCACCGCCTCACCACGAGCCTCGGCACGAAATGTAACTTTATACTTGCGGCGCATGTTGTTATCGCGCTATGCCAAGCGCTTTTCGTACGTCCGCCAATACTTCATTTGCAGGGATGCCGGGCTCCCCACGCAGGACCGATTCCGTGCGGGCGCGCAATACTTGTTCGGTTTCCCAAGCGTCTGCAGCATCGAGTAATCGTTGATATGCGATGGCATCTTGAACCACCACCCGAGCCCGTCCATTGACTGTCAGAACTTCCGGGTTGCCCGTGGCTTCAAGGCGCTCAATGTGGGTCTTGTGATCCCGCAAGAAACCGGTCAGCGGATGGATATCAGTTACGTTTATCATGGCAACCTCTAGCATAGAATTAACTGTTTATTCTATGCTGCCGATTCTCTGGTATGTTTGTCAACATCTGGAGAAGAATGTAACCCCTGCTTAGGCAAAGGCACCTCTACAACAAGGCAAACGCCTTGCGCGCAGCCTCAAGCGTCTGGTCGATCTCGGCATCGCCGTGGGCGGCGGAGAGGAAGGCGGCCTCGTATTGAGAGGGCGCAAAGTAGACGCCGCCGTCGAGCATGGCGTGGAAGAACTTCGCGTAGCGTGCGGTGTCAGACTGGGTGGCTTGGGCGTAGTTGTGGATGGGGCCGGGGTGGAAGAAGGAGCAGGTCATGGTTCCCATTTCTGCCTGGAAGAGGGGGATGCCTTTTTCCTTGGCGATGGCGGCGAGGCCTTCGCCCAGCTTGCGGGTCTGCGCTTCTATGCCTTCAAACACGCCGGGCTGCTCGATGGCTTCGAGCGTTGCGATGCCCCCTGCCGTGGCGAGGGGATTGCCGGAGAGGGTGCCTGCCTGATAGACGGGGCCGAGGGGGGAGAGCTGGTCCATGTATTTGGCGGGGCCGCCGTAGGCTGCGAGCGGCAAGCCGCCGCCGATGACCTTGCCGAGGACGGTGAGGTCTGGCGTGATGCCGAGCTTGATCTGCACGCCGCCCATGGCCGCGCGGAAACCGGACATGACCTCGTCGAAGATCAGCAGGGCGCCGTGGCGCTGGGTGATAGCGCGAAGTCCTTCGAGGTAGCCGGGG
>JBIKMR010000204.1:0-8075 GCA_044359155.1 Candidatus Hydrogenedentales bacterium
ATGGAAGACCTGCTGGCGGCCTATGCCGCGTTTACGGACAAGCCCGTGTACCTGCGCGATGCGCTCCAGCGCATGGCCGCGTGGGCCGAGGCGACCGCCCACCCGGATGGGGACATCCCCCTGTTTGGCGATAGTGTGCAGGGAGAAGCCCTGCCTGCGGCGGCATTGGTGGGGCTGACACGGGCAGCGATTGAAGAAGATGCGCCACAGGCCTTGCCCGCGATATCGGCGTTGACGCGCTCCGGATTTTACAGCGTGCGCTGGGGCCAGTCTTTCTTTCTGATGAAAGCCTGTGGCCCCGAGCCTGCCTTTCAACCGGGTCATGCCCATGCGGACCCTTTTACCTATGAACTCTCGATAGACGGCGTGCGGATGGTGGTGGATGCGGGCGTCCATGGCTATGCGGATTCCCCTTGGCGGGCCGATGCCCGCAGCGTGCGCGCACACAATTGCGCGGTGGTGGACGAGCGCGAGCCGATGGATGCGTGGGGCGTGTTTCGCGTGGCGCGGCGACACAAGGTCGAGATACTTAGCTGGACCACGGACCGCCACGGCGGCGCGCGCTTTACCGGCAAGCACGATGGCTTTGCCCCTCACACCACCGAGCGCGAGGTGCGGATGGATGGCACGCACGGCGTGTGGATTCGGGACAACATCGAGGAACGCGGCGAGGCGCGGCTGGAGAGCTTGGTACATTTCGCGCCGGGAGCAACCGTGGTGCAGCAAGCGGCGCTGATCCGTATTGAGCGCGAGGGTGCGCTGCTCTGGCTGGTGCCGGGTCGCGACACGGCTATGCGTATCGAGCCTCCCCGCGCGGAGCCGCCCGAGGGCTGGCATTTTCCTCGATTCGGCCAAGGTCTTGCCGCCCCTTGGGTCGTGCTATTGCCAACCAATCCGGGCGGGCAGGCGTTGTGCTATGCACTGGTGCAGGCGGCCACGGCGGACGAGGCCCGCGCCTGCGCATGGAAGCTGGACCATGATGACTGAGCGGGACACGGCAGGAAAAATAATGCGGACGCTGGCCGTGCTGTGGGTGTTTGCGATGGCGCTGGGGCTGTCCCCCTACACCACGGACCCTGCCACGCCCATCAAGTGGCTGGCCACCAGCAGCATCACGGCAACGATGGTGCTAATGGCGCTGTTCGCCAAGCCCGTGCGTGGCCCGGCGGGTGTGCTGCCCTTTGTGTTGCTGTTGTTTGCCGCCGTGTATATCGCGGCGGCCCTCGTCTCCCCATGGCGGTGGCAGTCGCTGATGTCGCTCGGGCCGTGGTTGAACTTCATGGTGTTTGCGCTGTTGCTGCCGCGCGTGGTGGGCAAGGTGGAACACGCCGAGCGGTTGCTCGTTGCCGCCGTCTTTGCGGTCGCGCTGTCCAGTGTGTACGGCATGGCGCAGAAGTTCGGCTATGACCCCTTCCCCTGGGCCATCACTGACCGCTACGAATACTCCGGCCTGCCCGCCACCTATGGCCACCCCAACTTTGCAGGGCATGTGCTGATACCCGCCATCGTGCTGGCACTGGGGTTGCTATTCACCGTACGACAAATTGCACTGCGCATAGTGTTGCTGGCAGCCTGCGCGCTGATGCTGGCGCACCTGCATTACACGGGGATGCGGGCCGGGTGGCTGGCGCTGGGTGGTGCGGCTGCCGTCTATATGTTGGCGCTGGCGTTGCGCCGATTCACGAAGCGCGGCGACCGATTCCCCGTGGTCATGCTCGGCACCTTGTTGGCCTGCGCCGCCGTGGGCGTGGGTGGGTTGGCCTATGCCCTGCAAGCCTGGCCCAACGCGCGCCTCGATATCGACAGCAGTTGGATACTTCGCCTGAACGGCTACCTCGGCTCGACCGAGTTGTTCTTCGACCACCCCTGGACAGGCACCGGCCCCGGCACTTTCCGCGACGCCATCGTCCCCTATTGGACGGACTTCGAGCAGCGCTGGTTCATCCTCTACAACATGCGCAACAACCACGCGCACAACGAACTGCTCGAGGCCGCCGTCGAGGCTGGCCTCCCCGGCTTGGCCGCTACGCTTCTGCTGTTCATAACCGTGCAGTTCTCCACCCTGCAACTGGCCACCAGTCCCCACACCTACGCGCGCCGCCTCGGGTTGATGCTCTTCGTTGCGTTCATCGCCATGCTCATCGACGCACAATTCGGATTCAACCTGCACACCCCTGCTGCCGCCGGGCTGTTCTTTTTGTTGGTGGGTTTGGTGATTTCCCTGCAACGCATCGAGCTCGCCGGAACTCCTCTGGTCCCCTCTCCACCACCAATGACTGGCACACCTGACCAAGGCGTAACCTTGGGGGAGAGGGTAGGCTTGTCCGCCTCAGGCGGGGTGAGGGGGCAATTACCAGCCATACTCCTCGCCGCCTCCGCCCTGCTCCTCCTCACCGCATCCACCGCCGGGTACTACACCGCATGGAAATTCCAGCGGTCACGCGGCGCGCAGCAATGGGCGGCCACGCAAGAGAACACCCGCCCCGACCTTGCCGACCAAGCCCTGGGCATGGCGCTGCTCGACCTCGAAGAAGTCTGCCGCTATCCCTTTGCCACCGTCACTCATTGGGACGCGCTCGCCCAGATGCGCGCCACCTTTGGGCAGAAAGACGAAGCCGCCGAGGCCTACCGCCAAGCCATCGCCCGTGCCCCCTACGACCCTGCCCTCAACGCCCGCGCCGCCAACTTTCTACTGGACAGCTATGACGACCCTACCGCCACGGAAGAAGCTCGGCTGCTGGCAGAAGCCGCGCTCACCTTCTGCAAGAACCTTGCCGACGCGCACTATGCGCTGGGCCGCGTGGGTGCTGCGAAGTATGCGGCGAGTGTTGCGGAGGGGAAGCCGGATAAGAAGCAGGGCGATGTGGCTGTGGAACAGTATGTGTTGGCAACCCAATATGCCCCGGAACAAAAAGTCAGTTACTGGTTGGCTATGGCCGAGACATGTGACTCCACTCAAAGACATGCTGCGCTGGCCTGGGCCGCGATCCTGCAGCCTTGGAACAAGAACACATGGGAGCAGCTGGCGGCTTCGCCGGATGGACAAGACATCCTGGTGGCTGCGGCTTGTGATGCCTATGCCGAAGCACGGCGCACGTTACCTGCTCCGCTCTATCTGGCGGACTTGGCAGTTCTGTCGGAGAGCCAAGGTACACACAATGTGAATTACCTGCGCGATGCGCTGAACCTTCTGCCCATGCGGACCATGCTCTGGGGTAACTTCATCCTGTATTTCGATAAAGGGGAGCGAAGCTATGAGATCGAGCAACTACGCTTAACGTTGGGCGAATGCGATCCAGACACCGAGCGCGCGCTGGCCCCGATGTATGCGCTGTTCGATGCAGCAGATGCGCAGGATTTCAGCCGCACCAGCAAGGCGTTGGAGGTCATTCTGGAGTTCATCACGCAGGTACGCAACATTGATATGGATACCGCCCGCGAGGATTGGGGATGGACCGCCACGTATGCCGTAGACGCAGTTCGCGGATGGAACGTGTCGCAAGACCTAATTGCTCCCGCGCTTCTGCGCGCCGCCCATATTCATGATCGGGTGGAAGCATTCGACAGGGCCGAGTCCCTGGCGGGAGAAGCCGAACCCCTGCTGTCCGGTCCCGAGCGTGGGGGAGCCTTACTGCTCTTGTCTGAAGCAGAAGCGCGGCGGGGCAATGGCGCAGAGTCCCTGCGGCTGGCGCAGCAGGCAGCCACGCTTGCGCCCTTTGCATTGCCCGTCCGCTGGAATTTGGCCCGTCGCCTGCACGATGCAGGCAGGACAGCCGAGGCGGAGTTCGAGTTTTCCAGCCAGTTGAATCAACTGGACCTCGCCACCCCGGATGGAAAGTCTATGGCCAAGGAATACGAAGACTTTCAAGCCGCCACGCTGGTGCCAGGCACTGTGCAATGAGGGAGCGTCTTAATGCGTAGCATCATCGCTTTCACGGTGGCCGCCATGTCGCTCGTTGTCGGGGCCATGTTTGTCTATTACCGCGATGGGGGCACGCTCGTTGCAGCGCAGGAGGACACCGTCGGCGAGATGTTGTTGGACGAGGGCTTGCGGTTTGAGGCAGGGAGGTACAACGACCAAGCGAAGGAAAAGTACAAGCAGGCTGAATCGGCGCGCTTTCAGGGGGAGAAAAACCTGAGGCACCTGCAATTGAAACTGGGCCAGTATGTCGGGGATACAGAGTACTTCCGCCTCGCCTCGACAGGGAATGAGCTGGCCAAGGTGAAGCCATCGCTATGGCTTGATGCGTGGGTGGGGCTATGCGATTCGCTAGCAGGACAACGTCAGTGGGAAGACTTGGCTAAGGCGGTGGAGGCATGGGGACGAGCCGTCGAAGATGCGGGACCACGGGGGGTATACCAGACTTCGCAGGACCAGAGCCTTGACCTGTCAGAGCGTGCGCGGTTCCGCGCGATGCTGGTCGGGAAGTGAATGAGCACCCCTCCGTCATTCCTGCGCAGGCAGGAATCTAACCACCCGAGGGCTTGGGGTGGGCGTGCAGTCGTCGATCCTCACGGGCCTTCAAGCGGCCCTGCCTCTTTCCTCCTCGGCGAGCGTTAGTTCTCCTAGATTCCAGTCGCCTTCCACTGGTGCCTGGATTCCTGCCACGCCAGCGGCGGACAAGCCTGCGCGGGAATGACGATGAAAACAAACGCAACGCCCGGATATATATCCGGACGTTGCGCATTAACCGTCGATGCTTCTATCTATCCGCGCAACTTTTTCAGCAAGTCATTGCAGCGCTTGATTCCCTCGCGCTCGTCGAGGCGGTCGCCTTCGTATTCGATGCCGATGTAGCCCTTGTAGCCGTGCTTGTCGCAGACAATCGAGATCATCTTCTCGTAGTCGATCTTGGTCTCAATGCCAGTGGTGTCGTCGAAGTCGTAGCACTTGGCGGATACCGCCTTCACGTAGGGCATGAACGCGTCCACGGCGGCGTACTTGTCCACGTCTTCGGGGAAATTGCCGAAGTCGGGCAGCGTGCCGAAGCGCGGGTGGTTCACCGCCTTCATCAGGCCGGTCAACGGCTCGATATACGAAGACGGCCCCCAGTGGTTCTCGATGCACACGTTGATGTTCTTCCCGTCGCCATAGTCACAGAGCGAACGAAAGCCCGGCACCGAGCGGTCGATGAACGCCTTCATTGATTCCGGGTTGGTAAGCGTGTCCTTCTCATCGCCCTTCCAGTTCATGCGGATCGAGTGGCAACCCATCTCGGCGGCAAGGTCGATGTAGACCTTGTGCTTCTCCACCGCTTCCTCGCGGAAGTTGTCGCGCCGATGGCCGATGGCGCCTTGGCCGTCCACCATAATCAGCAAAATCTTCACGTTGTTGTCGGCGGCGTTCTTCTGCAACTGGCTGATGTAGGCCGCGTCCACGCTGGCCAACATGCCGCTCACCAACTCGATGGCCTCGATGTCCCATTCCTGGCGTGCCAGCTTGGGCATGTCCAGCATGGGCACCTTGCCCTCGCCCTCGCCAATGGTGCGGTGCAGCGACCACCCCGCCAGGCTGATTCCATATTCCCGCTTCACCGGCTTTGCCTCCTGCGCGTGCGCGCCCAGCGCCCCGCCCGCCAGCGCTACACCGGCCAGCGCGCCCGTCTGCTGCAAAAACACCCGCCGCGTTACTTCGTGCTTCATGAGTCGTGTTCCTTCTTTACCGCCCCAAGGGCAGGCCGACACTCTAAGCAATCCGCAGGGGGGCTGTCCAGTGGGTTAATGTACCAGCCGCGATTGTTAAAAATACGCTTGACCACCCGGGTGGGGAATGATAAAATACCTACCGGTCGTTAAGTACATTAACTCGCAACTCCAACGACAGAGGTGCATTCATATGGCTGAGAACAATGCGAACAAAGATGCCGCGATGGAAATGGCGGAGGCCGCGCGCGATAGCGAGTGGAAGCTGCCGAGCTTTACTGCGGAGATGTTCCGTGGAAGTTTCCGTTGGGACCTGCTGCATCCGTATCCCGAGCAGGACGCTGAAGACAAGCGCATCGGCGATGAGTTAATCGCCAAGGTGCGTGAAGTGATGGAACTTCACGACCCGATTAAGCTGGACGAAGACGGCGTTTTCCCCAAGGAAACGCTGGATCGCCTTGCTGCCATCGGCATCTTCGGCATGAAGATTTCCAAGGACTACGGCGGCTTGGGCCTCACCCAGTGGAACTATGCGCGCTTGCTGCGTTTCATGGGCAGCTATTGCCAGACCACGGTGACCTATGTATCCGCGCACCAATCCATCGGCGTGCCGCAGCCGCTGAAGTTGTTCGGAACACCCGAGCAGAAGAAGAAGTTCTTGCCGCGCTTGGCCGCAGGCGCGATCAGCGCGTTTGCTTTGACCGAGCCGAACGTGGGCTCTGACCCGGCGAAGATGGGCACCACAGCCATTCCGTCTGAAGACGGCACCTATTACCTGGTGAACGGCACGAAGCTGTGGTGTACGAATGGTCCCGATTCCGAGCTGATGGTGGTGATGGCGCAGACCCCTGCGCTGGTGAAGAACGGCAAAGAGATCAAGCAGATTTCCACCTTCGTGGTCGAAACGAATTCCCCCGGCATTGAGATCGTTCACCGTTGCAGCTTCATGGGTTTGCGCGGCCTGAGCAATGGCCTTATCACTTTCACCAACGTGAAGGTGCCTGCTGAGAACATTATTGGCAAGCCGGGCATGGGCCTGAAGATTGCCCTCACTACGCTAAACGCTGGCCGCTTGGGCATTCCCGCCGCGAGCACCGGCACGCTTGCCGGGCTGATCGAGCCCATAAAATGGTGGGTTACCGAGCGTGAGCAGTGGGGCGTGCCGATTGGCAAGCACCAGTCCATCAGCCGCAAGATTGCCAACATGGCTTCCGACGTGTTCGCCATGGACGCGCTGGTCTACATTGCCTGTTCGTTTGCGGACCGCGCGAATGCGGACATCCGCCTGGAAGCGGCCGCCGCGAAGTACTTCTGCACGGAGACCTCGCACCGCGTGCTGGATGATCTCATCCAGGTGCGTGGCGGTCGCGGCTACGAAACCGACATGTCGCTCTACCATCGCGGCGAACGTCCGATGCCGGTGCACCGCTTCTTCCGCGATGGCCGCGTGGGCCGTATCTTCGAAGGCTCCAGCGAAGTGATGCACCTTATCATGGCGCGCGAAGCCATGGACACGCACTTTAAGCTGGTGATGCCGCTGATGATGCCGAAGCCGGGCCAGAAGGAGAGCAAGGCTTCCCTTATCTGGAACGCTTTCAAGTTCTACTCGAAGTGGTATCCCTCGCTGTATATGCCGGCCAGCACGGACTTCAACACGAAGCACCTGGACGCCGCAGGGCAGGAACACCTGGCCTACGCCACGCGCGCTTGCAAGCGCCTGGCCAAGTCCTTGTTCCACACCATGGCCAAGTTCGGTCCCAAGCTGGAATTTGAACAGCTGCTTCTGGGCAACTTCGTCGAGATTGGCGTGGACCTCTTCGTGATGGGCTGCGTGTTGGCGAAGGCGGAGAAGCTGCTGGCGCAGAACCCCAAGGACAAGACCCCGCAGGAACTGGCCGACCTGTTCTGCCGCAACGCCCGCGAGCGCATCGAGATGAACTTCTTCAAGGTGAAGAACAACCACAACAAGTTGTTCAACAAATCCGCGAAGTCCTTCATGGAAGGCAAGTACGACTGGATGGGTTCCGACATCTTCGGCGACCTGCCCGCCGCCTATCGCGATTGGGAAAGCAAGCAGCCCAAGACCCAGGCCCGCGAAGACTACGGCCTCGAAGCCACCCCGAGCCAGCAGGCGTAAGCGCCTCTGCCCAAATTTTGCCGACGGGGCACCGCGATTCTCGCGGTGCCCCGTTTCATTTGCGCTGCATACCTGATAAGTCGCACCATGTATCCCATGAAGCGCGTCTACATTGAAACCACCATCGTTAGCTATTTGGCAGCTTTCCCCAGTGGCAATATCGTTGCCGCAGCGCACCAGCATATAACGCATGAATGGTGGAAACTGCGGAGTGAATATGAGCTTTGCACATCCGCATTGGTGCATAAGGAGGCTGGGCAGGGCGATAGTTCTGCGGCGGCACGCCGCTTGGACA
>JBIKMR010000205.1:0-8021 GCA_044359155.1 Candidatus Hydrogenedentales bacterium
GCCGTATCCACGCCCGCGACTACACGGTGGGGGTCATCGGCCTCGGCTATGTGGGGATGCCCCTTGCGCTGGCGTTTTGCGCGAAGGGCTTTCGCGTGCTTGGCTTCGACATCGACCCCGAGAAGGTGGCGGTGTTGTCGCGCGGCGGCAGCTACATTCAGCACATCAGCGCAGAGCACATCGCGCCCGTGGTGGCGAGCGGGGCCTTTGTGCCGACGGCGGACTTCGCCCGCGCGGCGGAGGCGGATGCGCTGATTCTCTGCGTGCCCACGCCCCTCACCCCGCAACGCGACCCTGACCTCAGCTACATCGAAAACACGGCTCGCTCGATTGCGCCGCACCTGCGGGCGGGACAGATGGTGGTGCTCGAATCCACCACCTACCCCGGCACCACGGCGGGCGTGTTGCGCGGGGTGCTGGAAACCAGCGGGCTGAAGGCGGGCGAGGATTTCCTGCTGGCTTATTCGCCCGAGCGCGAAGACCCGGGCAATGCGAACTTCGATACTGGCAGCATTCCGAAAGTGGTGGGCGGGTATGACGCCGCATCGCTTGAAGTGGCCGATGCGCTGTATAGCCAGATTGTGGTGCAGACCGTGCGCGTAAGCGATACGCAGACGGCGGAAGCGGTGAAGCTGCTCGAGAACATTTTCCGCAGCGTGAACATCGCGCTGGTGAACGAGCTGAAGGTGGTGTACGACCGCATGGGCATTGACGTGTGGGAAGTGATCGAGGCGGCGAAGACAAAGCCCTTCGGCTTCATGCCCTTCTATCCCGGCCCCGGCCTGGGCGGACACTGCATCCCCATCGACCCCTTCTACCTCAGCTGGAAGGCGCGGGAGTACGGCGTGTCCTCCCGCTTCATTGAGCTGGCGGGCGAGGTGAACACCGCCATGCCGCGCTATGTAGTAGACCGGCTCATTGCCCTGCTGAACGACGCAGGCAAACCCCTGCGCGGCGCAAAGATTCTGGTGCTCGGCGCGGCATACAAGAAGAACGTGGGCGACACGCGGGAATCGCCGGGCGTCACGCTGATGCAGATGCTGCTCGATGGCGGCGCGGATGTAAGCTACAACGATCCCTACGTGCCCGCGCTGCCACGCATGCGCAAGTTCGACCTTGGCATGGCCTCCACCCCACTCACCCCGGAATCCCTAGCGGCGGCGGACTGCATCCTGATCACCACGGCGCACGACGACTACGACTACCCCATGATAGTGCGCCATGCGCAGCGCGTGCTCGACACGCGCAACGCCACCGCCGCCGTAACCGAGGGGCGGGAGAAGGTGTTCAAGGCGTGAGCCGAATAATGGACAATTGATAGTGGTCAATTGACAACGACGGTTGTCCATTATCCGTTGACAACCATCCTTCAAAACCCAATCACCGCTACGCCCATCCCCGCGCGGCCACCGTATTCTTCCCGCGTGTCCACGTCGTGGGCATAGAGGGCGCAGCGGTCGGCGTCGATGATGTGGTCGTTGCCCTTGTCGTAGATGATGCGGCCCATGCTGTTGACTTCATACGTGTGCGACGCATACTGCGATTCGCGCTCCGGTATCGGGGGAAAGCGCACCGTGCGTTCCGCCAGCCTGCGCTGCAACAGCTCGGTCATGTATTCCTTCGCGGGTCGGCGACAGGGGGTGCCGTTGGGCAGTGGGTCCAGCGTGATGCTGCTGCCAAACTCGATGGCGGTGATGCGGTCGCACCATTCTGGCCCGAGGGACATGAGGTGGTGCGACACGGCGCGGCCATTGTTGCCCGCGTCGATCCCCATCATGCGGAAGTTAAAGGCCTCGTCCAGCGCCTCGATCACCTGTTGCTGCCGCGCATAGTTCACGCCTTCCAGCCGCACCCGCAACACGTTGGCCAGGTGGGGCGGGGAGTTGCGATAGACCACGAACTCCGACGGATCACGCGCGTACCCCAAGTCGCAGCCCAAGTAATAGTCCCCTGGCCCAAAGTCGTCGGCCAGCTCGAGGGGGTCTCCTTCTCGCAGCACGATGTTGCCATGATCTAGCGCAACGTCCACGCAGCCCAGATAATCTTCCAGCGCGAAGACCGCGTGCATGGGTTCGCCGTGCAGCCCCAGCACCCGGTGAATGTAACCGGTGCTGGTGGTCCCGCCATAGAGGTGGGCGAGCTCCGCGTTCTTTTCTGGGGTGAAGTCCGGGTTCTGGTCGCTGCGCCAGTTGTATTGATCCGCATCCTGCATCTGGGTCATGCGGTAGAAGGTGTTGCGCATTCCGTTGGGCACGCCGTATATCCAGCGGCGTCCGCCACCGTTGAGGGCCTGAAACAGCTCACCCCAGCTGGTCTCGCCCATCTCCTGTGCCTCGTCCACAATCAGCCAGTCCACGTGCATACCCTGAAAGTTCACGCCGCGTGGCCCGGCAATGCGGCCCCACAGGGTGAAGCCATTGTCGAAGCGCAAGTACCAACTGGGCGAGCGGCGAATCTCGCTGACCCTGGAAGAAAACGCGGGCGTGGTTTCAAAGCGGCGCGCCAGCCGGTGCATCAACGGAAAGAGGTGGTTCTCCGTTTGTGTGGCTATCAGCATCTGCTTGTGCGGCATGGTCATCATTGCATGGCACGCGACGATTTCGATCTCGCTCGTCTTCCCCACGTCGCGCCCATCGCAATGCACCTTGCGCAGGGCCTGCGATTCCAGCGAAAGGCGCTGGTAATCGCGCACCTGCCAAGCGCTGCCATCGCTGCGCTGAAAGTGCTTCGCCGCGAAGGCTTCGCGGGAACTCGTATCGTCATCCGCCATCGTCATCTCCCCCATCTCCTCCCCCTCCTTCGTCATTCATTCGGGGTTAGCGCGGCAGCCACACCCTCACCGGCACCTGCTTTCTGCGACCGTACTGAAACGCTTCCTTCTTGCTGCCATAAAAAACATCGAGCCGGTTCGGCCCCTTGATGGCGCTGCCCCGATCTTCCACCTTGCCCCAGCCGTAGCCGGGAATGTGCATCACCGTGCCGAAGGGGTAATGGCTGGTGTCGGCAGCCAGCGTGCCTTCCTTGGCTTTCGTTCCGCTGGCCGTAATCCCCACCTTCTTCGGCTTCCCCTTGTTCGGGCCACTGGCAATCACTGGTTGAAACAGCCAGTTGCGCTTCCAGTTGGTGCTCTTCTTGTCATCGCTATACGCCGTCACCTCCATCGGCACAGTCATTTCTCGCGCACCCCGGGGGATGTCCTTCCGCGGACTGTGCGCACACCCGCTCACAAGCAAGGCCAAGCCGACTAAATACAACATGTTAGTTTTCATGGGCCTAGTTCTACCACAGGTTGTGGTTCTTGGCAAGGGCTTTCCGCTCAGTTCGCCATCTTGGCGATGCACTTCCAGCCGTTGTCTTCCAGCAGCAACACCGCAATGTAGCTGGTGTTGGCCAGTTGGAAATCCCCGCCGCATCGGATATTGCCCACGTTGTCCTTTAGCGTGGTCTTGCGAGCTGTGCTCACCACACGCAGTACCAGTAAGTCCCCCACTTGCCCGCCGTTGATTGTGGTGAGATCGTCCGCAGCCACCAGACCCTCGGTGTCGATCAGGTGATGGCTCTGGGTAATGGTGATGGCCCCGCTGCTGATCTCCACCGTGCTCGGCGTGCCCAGCCCGAATAGGCCCATGGCCTGTGTAATCCCCGCAACCGTCAGGTCGCCGCTCATGGCGAGGTTGCCTGCCGCGTCTGCGTCAAGCCCGCCATCGGGGGTGGACGCATAGCCGCCACCGACCTGGATGTTCTCGATTCGGCGCGGATGCGCGCCTACGTTGGGAAGTGCCATGCCTGTTCTCCTTGCTGGTTGTGGTTCCCTAACCGTATGGGCCAACGCGTTGCAGTATGGTTCGTCTGGCAGGGTATGATTCCCCCTTGGGAGGCCAACAGGAGTAGGCAATTTGAGACGACGTCTATGTGCAGAGTGCGGCGCGGAACTGGCGCCCGAGGGAATGCCCGCGCCGGGGGCCACGCCGTGCGCCCAATGTGGCGCGCAGCATTGGCCCGTGGTTGAGGCGGAGGCGGTGCCCATGTTGCAGCCGCACCAGGGCCCGCCGCGTGAGGAAGAGGTGTTCACCTCTGCCGATGGGCAGACCACGTATCGGCGGGTGCAGCAGGGCCCCTTTGTGTTTCAGCAATACACCCGCAACATGACCAGCACCGGCCCCAACTGGGGCTGCGGATGCGGATGCCTGGTGATCTTCTTCATGCTCTACCTCATGGCGCGGGGCTTCATGAGTTTGTTTGGGTAGGAACTTCTAACAAAAGTCCACCCCGTAGCTCCGGCATCTTGCCGGAGATTGACGGAGGAGGAGGGAATCTTCGGCAGGATGCCGAAGCTACTTTATCCGCCTAGTGGTTTTTAGAATATCTGAGAAAAGGCGAGGGGACGAAGAATGAGCGACTTGATACTCACGCGGCGCGACGACAATGGCGTGGCGTATGTTGCGTTTAACCGGGCGGACAAGCGGAACGCGTTGAACATTCCCTTGCTGCAGGGGCTGTGCGCTGCGGTGGAAGGTTTCAACGCGGACGAGGGGGTGCGGGTGATTGTGCTGGGGGGCGAGGGGCCGACCTTTTGCGCGGGGCTGGACATGGCCGAGGCGCAGGACCCGGAGCGCGCGCACGCGTCTGCCGAGCTGATAGCGCGCGGGCTGCGTGCCTTATATCACTCGCCCAAGGTGACGATAGCGCGGGTGCAGGGCGGGGCGATTGCTGGCGGCTGTGGATTCATGACGGCCTGCGATCTGTCGGTGGTGGAAGTGGGCGCAAAGCTGGGATACCCCGAGGTACGGCGGGGCATGGTGGCGGGATTGGTGATGACCTTCTTGGCGCGACAGGTGGGCGAGCGGCACGCGCGCGAGTTGTTGTTGACGGGAGAGATTATTGACGGCGAACGCGCCGAGGCGATTGGACTGGTGAACCGGGCGGTGCCTTCAGACACGCTGGACCAATACGTGAACCGCTACATTGAGCAGGTGCTATTGGGAGCACCGGGCGCGATACGCAGGACCAAGGCTTTCTACGACGCGATTCGCCCCTTCCATGTGGACAAGGACATTGACCTGGCGCTGGGTCTGCATGTGGAAGTGCGCAACAGCGCCGAGGCCCAGGAAGGTATGCGCGCGTTCACCGAGAAACGCGTGCCGGGCTGGCAGGCGTAGCGCGCGGAATCAGAACGCGCCGTAGCAGTCTTCGATTGCGGCGAGAATATCGCTGGGCGTGGCGACCACGGGGACCACTTCTTTGCGGGTCAGGTCGCGCACCTTGTTGAGGGCGGTCTCGTCGAGGGGGTTGGCCATGGCCAGCACGATGCGCTCGGCGTCTACCCGCAGGGGGATGACGACGTGCCACGCGCAGACGTCTCGGCGGAGCATATCGGCTGCGCCCTTCTCGATGGTCTGTTCGCGCGGGCGCACAAGGGGCAGATTGGTTTGGCAGGCAATGGCCTGTGCCACCGCTTCTTCGGACGCGATCTCCTTGTCCATCAGCAGCGTGCCCAGCATACGGCCCGGCGCGCGCCTCTGCTCGGTGAGCACGTCGTCGAGCTGGCGCTCGGAGATGACCCCGGCATCGAGCAGCAGCTGCCCCAGCGGGTGCTTGCCCTCGCCCATCTTTGCGCTGGATATCAGGATGCGCTGGCGTGCCACTTCGTCGTCGTTTATCAGCGCGTCAAATCCTGCGCCTGTGATTCGCAGGCGGCTGGCATCGTCGCGGGCTTCGCGGGCGGAATCTTCGGCGCGGCCTTGCGCGTTGATGGCCTCGTTCAGGCGGTGCATGGCCTCGCGCGCTTCCTGCTGTGCGGCGTTCAGCTTTACCAGTGTGCTGCGCAGTTCGTCACGCAGGGCCTGCGCCTCGTTCTGTGCCATCATGATCGCCTCGTTGCGATCGGATAGGGAGACTTCGCGTTCGGAGATATCGCCGCGCAGTTGATTCAACTCGATGGCCAAGCGCTGCCGCTCGGCTTCCAACTGGGCAAGGCTTTCGCGCAACTGCCGCAGCTGGGGGTTCTCGGGCTCGGGCATCGCTTCCTCTTCGAGCGGTGTCCCTTCGATAACACCCATCAACGCCGTCACGCGCGAATCGCGGAAGTCGGCTTCGTCTTCCACGGGGGCGGGCGCGGGCTGGGCCGCCGCTTCGCGCGCGTTGGCCAGTTCCTGTTCCAGCGCGGCAAGCTGCTTGGCTTGCTCGACCGAGGCGGCGTCGAGGTTGGCAAGCGTGGCGGCGTGTTCTTCGCGCAAGGTTGCAATGCTTACATGCAGCTCATCCAGCACCTGTTGCTGCTGGGCCCCGCGGGCTTCGGCCTCGCTCAATTGCGCGCGCAGTTCTTCCTCGCGGCGTAGCGCGTCTTCGTGCGCTTGGCTGGCGGCATTCGCTGCGGACTGGATGCCGTGCGTTTCTTCCAGCGCTGCCTGCTTTTCCTCAAGGGAACGCTGGCTGTCTTCGAGCGTGGCCTGTATTTCCGCCAAGGCGGCAGCCGTTTGTGCTGCCTCTGTTTGCGTTTCTTCTACCCTCGCCCGAGCTAGTTCTACTTGGGCCTGAGCCTGCTCTGCCTCGGCCTGCGCCTGTGCGGCTTGGTCCTGCGCCTGGGCCAGTGCGGCAGCGGTCTCGTCGCGTTCTAGTTCCACGGTGGCCAATCGTTGCAGGGCATTCTCCATCTCCACCTGAAGTGCGGCCTCGCGGGCCTGGGCTTCCTGGTGGGAGGTATCGCCGGATTGCGCCGCCACCTGCGCGGCGGAGAGCGCCGTCTCCAATTCCGCACACCGCGCCTGCAAGACGCCCGCCGTTTCCTGGCTGTTCGACTGGCTCATACGCAGGGAGTCGAGCTGGCGCTCGAGTTCCTCGATTCGCGTGGCGGATTCAGAGGCGCGCTGTTGTAATTCTTGCACCGCATTGGCCTGCGATTCGCGCGCGGATTCGGCGTCGTCCTGTGCCGCCGTGCGGTCGGCCAACTGGCGTTCCAGTTCATCGATGCGGGTGACCGCTTCGCTGCGTTCGGACTGGGCTTGCCACGCCGCGCTGTTCGCTTCCGACAATTGGCGTTCGATTTCCTGTCGCGCAAACTCGGCGGACTGCGCGCGGTTGGACTCCGCCTCATGGTCGTTGCGCGCAGCGTAGACCTGCTGCCAGGTGTTGTCGAGGTCGGCACGAAGCTGGGCAATCTCCGCCATGCGGGCGGCCTCCGCCTCGTTCGCGCCGAGTTGCGCAGTCTCGCGCACGGCGTGCAATTCCGCCTCGCGCGCGGCGAGGGCATCGCGCAATGTTACGGTCTCGTCCGTGTATTGGGCAACGCGCGCATGGGCGGCGTCCAGCGCCTCGCGAAGGTTCAGCGTCTCCTCCGCTAGTTCCTCGGCGTGCTTCTGGTATTCCTCCGCCACGCCCGAGCGTTCGCTTAACAAACCCTCGCGCTCGGTCAGCGCGGCTGACATCGCCTCGAGCGACGCGCGGTTGTCCGCCATCTGCTGGCGCAGCATTTCCATTTCGTTGTGGGCCTGCTCGAGCGCGCCGAGCGTCCCTTGGCTGTTGCCATGCGACTCTTCCACCTGCGCTCGCAGCAGGTCGCGTTCGGATTCGAGCGCGGCGATGCGCTCGTTGTATTGCGCGGCTTCCTGCGCGTTGATCTCGACGCGCGCGGACAAAGTGGAAAGCCGGTGCTGCACGTCGCCTTGGTCGGTGAGAAGTGCGTCGCGCTCGGCGATGGCGGCCTGTGCTGCCGCTTGCGCTTCTTGCAGCGTGGCGGTAAGCGCGGCTATCTGCTCGTTCAGCGTGGCCATCTCGCGCGCGGCGGCGGACAGCGCATCTTCTCGGTCGCGCGCTTCGCCGTCCATGGATTGCACGCGCGCACGCGCCTGCTCCAGCTCGCGGCTCACTTCAGCCAGTGCTGCCTCGCGCGCGGTCAATGCTTCGCTGGTTGCGACGCTGGCGCGCTCTATACCTTCGCGCTCTTCTGCGCTTGCGTCGATGCGCGCTTGCAACGCAGCCACTTGATCGCGCAATGCCGCAGCCTGCGCAGCGCGCTCGTCCTG
>JBIKMR010000206.1:0-7949 GCA_044359155.1 Candidatus Hydrogenedentales bacterium
CAGCATTGAGCGCGCGGAGGGTGTGTATCTCTACGACTCCGAGGGCAACGCCCTGCTCGACGGCATCGCGTCGTGGTGGTGCGTATCGCTGGGGCATAGCCAGCCGCGCATCATCGAGGCCATCCAGCGGCAGGCCGCCACCTTGCAGCACTGCATCCTCGGCGGCATGACCAACACCCCTGCCGTGCACCTGGCCGAGCGCATCGCCCGCATGACCCCCGGCGATCTTAACCGGGTCTACTTTGCCGCCGACGGCAGCAGCGCCACCGAGGCTGCGCTCAAGATGGCCGTGCAACACTGGCGCTACCGCGACGAGCCCCAGCGCACCCGCTTCGTCGCGCTGGAAAACGGATACCACGGCGACACGCTGGGCGCGGTAGCAGCGGGGTTCACCTCGTGGTTTCAGGAACCCTTCGGCGCGCTGGTCAAACCTGCGCTGTTGGCTCCCTCGCCCCATTCGCCCACGTCGGACCCCGAAGAATCGGAACGCCACGCGGACGACGCGCTCGACCAGATGCGCCGCATAGTGGAAGAGAACGCCACCCATATCGCCGCCGTGATTATCGAGCCGCTCTGCCAGGGGGCTGCCGGAATCTGGATATACCCCGAGAGCTACCTGCGCGGCGTGCGTGCATTGTGCGACGAGTATGAACTGCTCCTCATCGCGGACGAGATTGCCGTGGGCTTTGGCCGTACCGGCGCGATGTTCGCTTGCGAGCGGGCGGAGATCGAGCCGGACATCCTGTGCATCGGCAAGGCGCTAACGGGGGGCTACCTGCCAATGAGCGCCGCCGTCGCCACCGAGCATGTGTACGACGCCTTCGTCTCGCGCCACGGGGAGAAGCGCGTGTTCTGGGACGGCCACACCTATTGCGGCAACCCCATCACCGCTGCCGCAGGCTTGGCCGCGCTCGACCTCTTCGATGAACTCGACCTGCCCGCAGCCTGCGCCCCGCTGGAGGCGCAACTTACCCACGGCTTCCTGGAGATCGCACGCCACCACGGCGTGCGCTACCACAAGAGCCTCGGCATGATTGGCATGTGTGCGTTTGAGGACACCGCCGAAGGTGCAGCCCGCGCCTATGCCGCCTCGCTCGAAGCCCGCAAGCGCGGCCTTTTCGTCCGTCCCCTTGGTCCCACGCTCTACCTCTGGCCTCCGCTCACCACGACCCCGGACGAGTTGGACAAGATGCTGGCTGCACTGGATGCAGCGATAGACTGTACGGCGCGCGGTTAGAG
Organism: Candidatus Hydrogenedentales bacterium; assembly: GCA_044359155.1. Taxonomy (GTDB): domain Bacteria; phylum Hydrogenedentota; class Hydrogenedentia; order Hydrogenedentales; family JAEUWI01; genus WGMK01. The sequence goes on from JBIKMR010000206.1 coordinate 1,240, forward strand.
GTTAGCCGGAAGCACGAACTCTTTCATCGTGTAAAGCGCATTGCTCTGGAAGCGCTCGCGGTCACCGTCCCAGAATTGCACCACGTTGTTGCGGCTCACGTTATTTGCGGGGCGCGCGGGTATGGTGATGCCCGGAATCGGCGGCACGCCGAAGGAAGTCTCGCGCACCACCAGGGGCATAGGCACGCCTGGTGTGAGTTTCAAGTCGAGCACGATACCCTCATAAGACAACCCCTGATAGCGCAGTCGCCATGCACGATCGCCCTTCTTTTGCGGCGTGCCGTCGTCGCTGCCCATGGGCATTTCGTTTACCGCCGCCGCGAAGATGTCCACGGTCGGGTCAATAGCCACATCCAGCCGGGCCGCCTTTCGCGGCGATGCCACACGAATCTTTAGGTGGCGCATTCCCTCTTTTACTTCGTCACCAAGGACTGTCACTTCCGGGTGGCCTTCGCTCATGGCGGGTGCGGGCGCGCGCAGGAACTCGCCTTCCTGCCCGTAGATTATGTCGTCTACCCTGCCGCGTTGATCGGGGGAGGAGAAGAACTTCGAGAGCCAGTCGTCCAGCTCGGTTTCCTTGGACAACCAGAAGGCCTCGCCCGTGGTGCAGTTCATACCGTAGCAGAAGTGGGTCATCTTCGGGGTTTCTGCGGTAAAGCGAATGCCAAAGGTGGCAAGCAGCAACAGGGGAACCGCCACGCCTGCCGCAGCGGCAGGTACTATCAGGCCCGAGCGTTTCACCAGCGCCACCAACACGGGGCAGAGCACGGACAGCAGCAGCACCAGGTTCGCCATCCAGAAGGAGGAGGGGATGATCGTGATGGAGATGACGGAGAGATACATCAGCGGGGTGATAATCAGCAATGCAGGTAGTGCCCCCAGCAGCGTGAGCAGCGGCGCGCCAAACTTGGGCAGGCGGTCGCCCGCAAGCCATACCACCGCCAGGCCCACTGCCGCGCCTGCCATGGGCCACATGGCAATGTAGCTGCCACCGGTGACGTATTTACCCGTGACAAAGAGGATGGGCACCCACAGCAGCAACGCGCCCGCAGCAATGGCGGACACCGACACGCGGCGTGCCGCCACGCGAAGCGCCAGCGCATACACGCACAGCGTGAGGAACGAATATCCGAAGAGGTAGGTGTAGGTGCGGTAGAGCACATACTCCTGGTTCAACATATAGCCGCCATACATCACCACGCCGACAATGGTTGCCGTGATCACAATCGCAACCACGTGTACCAGAGCCCCGGCAAGCACACCCGGTAGCGTGAACGCATCGCGCCATACGCCTGCAAGCAACGCACCTAATACCAGCAGCACGCACAGCGCCGTGAGTATGGGCAGCCATTCCTGCGGATAACTGACCAGCCACCCGCCAAGGATGTTGAAGTACACCTTGTTCGGCGCGCGCAGTTGGGCGGCGGCAAAGTCGATGTTGCCGAAGTGCATGTCCAGCGGCAGGCCATACTCGCCGTGGTGTTGCAGCGAATGCAGGCTGATCTTCTCGGGGCTGTCGTTGGCGGTGTGGTAATACTCGATGCCGCCCACATAGGCCAGGCCCATGCCCGGATAACCGGCCCGCTTCAGAATCTCATAGTCCGTCGTGGTGGGCATTCGGCCCGCCGCGTCAAACATCACCGACGATGCAATCGGCTTCGTCGCCGCCTGCGCCACCTGCTCGATGATCCATCCGTTCTCGTCGCTCAACTCGAACATGAGCGAGGGACCGTAATACCCGCGTGCTTCATAGTTCAGCACCGCCTTCACGTCTTTGCAATAGGGGTGCTTGAGGAAAGCCTTCGGCCCCAGCAGCCCCGCCTCTTCGCCATCGGTGAAGAGAAAGATCAGGTCGTTCTTTACGGGCGGCAAATGCTTGAGCGCACGCAGCACCTCGAGCATGGAAGCGCATCCCGCGCCATCGTCGCTTGCGCCCAGGCCATAGGGCACGGAGTCGTAGTGCGCCATGTTCAGGAAGGCCCCGGTCGAGGCCGTGCCGGGAACGCGCACGATTACGTTCTCGATGTAGCACATCTTAAAGGGAGGGCGGTCATTGCGATCCTGCACATAGGCCTTGTGCAGCTCAGGCTCGTATCCCATCTCGCGCACGGTCTGCTCAATGTACTGCCGCACTCGCATCGCCGCCTGGGAACCCGTGGGGTGCGTCTCGACACACATCGCTTCGAGGTGCTTGTGCGCGCGCACGGCGGAGAACTCCGCAGGCGGTGCGTTCTCGGGCTTTGGCGCGGGGGGCTGCATTTCCCACAGCGCCAGCGCACCAACCAGTATCGCCACCACCAGCGCCACAACGCTGCCCAACAAGCCCCACGTCGGCGACGCGCTTGTTTCCTGATCGCTCAAGTCGAAATCCTCCCCAGAAGTTTACGAGAGTATCGACCCGAAGGTCCCGAATGTGGTTTCATGGGGGGATGGACAAGCCGCCCCATACCCTGTGCTCCCTGTTCGCCCGCTCCCGCGTGGTGCTGCTGGACGGCGCGTGGGGCACGGCCCTGTTTCCGGGCGATGCCGTGTTGCAATCCCTGCCTACCCGCGCCGTGCTGGATGCTCCCGACCGCGTGACCGCGCTGGCGCGCGACTATCTACAAGCAGGCGCGCAAGCGCTTACCACGAACACCTTCCGCGCAACGGTTCCCATGCTCGGGGTAGCGCTCGCCGACACGCTCAATCGCACCGCCGTGCGCCTGCTGTTCGACGTGGGCGCGTCCTGCATACTTGGCAGCATCGCGCCCCTGCAAGGCGAAGTAGACTGGCAGCGCGCGCACTACCAGGCACAGGCAGCCTCACTCATCGCGGCTGGCTGCCGCACCCTTCTGCTAGAAACCTTCACGCAAGTGGGGGACGTCACCATCGCCATCACAGCCTGCCGCGATGCAGGCGCGGAAGAGGTTGTCGCGTGCATGTACCTTGGCCCCGGCGAGCAGCACGCAGCGGAGAAGCTGCAACGCTTGGTTGATGCGGGCGCAGATATCGTGGGCGTAAATTGCGTGAATGGCCCGCTGGCCGCCGCACTTCTCTTGCAAGGCGTAAAGTTAGGCGTTCCCCTAATTGCTCGCCCCAATGCAGGCCAGGCCCTTAAAGGGGGGCACCCAATATCGCCAGAAGATTTCGCCGCGCAGCTACCCACGTTGCTCGAAGCAGGCGCAACGTTCATCGGCGGATGTTGCGGTACCACACCTGCCCACGTAGAAGCCCTGCGAGCTGCCCTGTGTTCGAGTAGATGATGGCAAAAATGCGGTGGGGGATTACTCCCCGGCATCGCCTTTTTCCATGAGGGACTGGTAGTCGTCTGGATTAAGGGAGCGGATCCATGCTTCGATAAGCGCTACGCCCTCGGCGTGGTAGGAAGTGCGGCCCAGCTGGGGCATCATCATGCCGGGATCTAGGGATTGCATTCTAGCAAGGAGGATGGATTCCTCGGGGTGACCCGGAACGATGCCGAACTTGAGTCCGGCAGAGCCTCGCCCTGCAGCCACGGGGGCCTTGTATACACCCAGCCGATGGGCGGCATCCTGCGTATAGGAAAGGTCTAGGCCGGAAGTATAGGCCGGTCCCTTGGGGTTGTGGCAATGGGCGCAGTTGATGTCGAGGTAAGTGCGTGCGCGTTGGGTGAGGGTGCCGGAATGAGGATCGCTCAGATAGATGGGTTCCGGGCGAGAGCCTCTGCCAGGCACGCCCGCTAAATAACCGGCCTCGGCCAGCTTATCCAACTGGTTCATGGGTCCGTCCGCGTAGGGGTAGTCCTTGTTCAGGTAGCGGGCCTTGGGGCCAATAGGCATGATCACCTTCTGGTTCTCATGACACAGTTTGCATTGGTTCATGTTGGGAACAATGTAGTTTACAACGGATTGCTCACCTTTCTCGTTGGTCCACTGCACCTCGGTTTGTGCGCCAGTGACGGAGAGCTTTGCCTCGGTGGCATCCTCGTTCCAGACATAGGGCAGGGCAATCCAGCCTTTCGCTTTGTGCCAGAGGATGCGGGTTTCGATGCGGCGCATGGGGGAGTTGGCATCGCGGGCATCGGCGGGATAGCTGAAGGTCTTGGCTATGACGGTGCCCACGGGGAAGTCGAAGACATCTGCCGCGTGGTATTGGGCAGACACGCCTGCGGGCATCCAGATGAAGCGGTCCTTGTGGGCGTAGTCGGTGAAGAGCGGTGTGCTGAGGTCGTAGGGCACAACACCTTCATTGGGCACCTGCTTGGCAGTGTCCTTGAACAGGTTAAAGGCCGACAGCACCTTGGGCATGGGCATGGCCGGGTCGATGGTTATCGGCGCGGCATGGGCTGCGGCTAGGCCAACCACCGCACCCAGTGCCAAGGCGCGGCGACAATATGCCTGAATACTACGAGACATGAAGTTAGACTCCCGGAATCTCAACGGGGGCGAGGGGGGGAAGCGAACCGGCATGTTCGGCCAGATCGCGCTTGGGGGTGGCTGCGGTTCCCGAAAGCAGGCCGCCCGCCTGAAGGTTTGCGAAGGTCAGCTCCCCCTCTTCCTTCTTGTTGTTCTCGATGTAGATGCCTTTACCTTCGGGCAGTTTCCCGTCCACGGCGACTTCGGCATTCAGGAAACCATCCCACACGATGTCGGGCAGGGTTCCGCCAAGTAGTGCGGCGGCAGCCATGCCAATGTCCCCGGCGGGCGCCCAGCCGCCCTTGCCGATGGTGTTGCCGTGGATGTAAATGGCCTCGGGGTAGGGGTAATAGTTAGGGTCCTTAATCTCTTCGCCCGCGGCAAGGTAGCTGCAAACGAGGATGTTGTAGGAGCGGTGATCGCGGATATCATTTTCGAATACGTGGACGTTTGAGTTGGACATGATCATGACACCGGTGCCTTGGGCCACCTTGCCGACGATGTTTCCGGGGGGAGCGAAGTTGGCGGTGTCGTTGTTGTAGACCTTGTTCTTGAAGACGCGCACGTCGTGCCCGCGCTGCATGGGCAGGCCGGGCATGTCGAACACAAGGATGCCGCCCGTGTTATTGGTGGCGATGTTGTCGTACACGTCTGCGCTGTGGCAGTTCTCAATTTCAATTCCGGCAACGTTGTACTCGGCGCGCGAGTTTCGCACGATGACGTTCTTGGTCTGGCCCACGTAGATGCCCGCGTCTGATGCGCCAATGGCCACGCATCCATCGATGAGCACATTGGTGGAGCTGACCGGGTAGAGGCCGTATGCGCCGTTGCTGGCCTTGGGGCCACCGGTCCATTCAGTGCGGACGTTGATTAGCTTCAGGTTGTTTGCTGCGTTGGACTTGAAGGCGTTTCCCTTGGCGTCCTCGATGGCGAAGTCCTTAATGGTGACGTCGTCCGCAGTGACCAGCACGCCCTCGGCGCCTGCTTCCTGCTCCTTGAAGGTGAAGATGGTCTTTTCCATGCCCGCGCCCTTGATGGTGGCACCATCTAGATCGAGCGAGAGGCCCAACGTGAAGGCATAGGTGCCCTCGGCGAATTCAAACACGGTGCCCGGCTCGCCAAGAATGAAGGCTTCTTGTATTTCATCAGCGGTGTTTGCCGGAGTGAGTTTCACCGTCTCGGCATGGGCGGAAGCGCCAGCTACGAGCAGGGTGGCCAGGGCAAGTTGGGAAGTAACGCGCATCATAAGTATCGATCTCCAGAAAGAAGGTGCCGAAAGCGCGAGTATAGCGTTGCCCTGCAACACACTCAATCGCTGAGTTTGGACCAACTTAATTGCTTGGGGTTTCATTTGCGCAAAAAAAAAGCGGCGAGGGTCGGACCCTCGCCGTACACGAACATAGCATTCCGCACTATCCGAAGATGAACTCTTCTTCTTTGGTGATCAGCGGTTCGAGCGAACCAAGCGAGAAGCCGCCACCGAAGCCTTGCTTGGAAAGGAAATCATTCCATTCCGTTACGGATTTCGGAGCGGGTTGAGCGTTCAGCTCTGCTGCCCAGAGGGCTTCGAGTGCCTGCTGGCTGGCATTGCTTACCTTGATGTCGGGCTGTGCCATCAGTTCGGTGAATGCGGTGCTGGCCTTCTTTACGCCCAGCTTCGCCAAGGCATAAACAGCGGAGAGGCGCACGTCGATCGAATGGTCGGCCAAGCCGCGCGCGATGAGCTCGGTGCTGTCGGCATGGCCCATCGTAGCCAACAGGTCAATGGCCTTGGAACGGCATTCCTGGTTGGTGTAGGACACGCCGTATTGAAGGTTGTCGACCGCCTCAGCCGGGGCCACATAATAGATGGCCTCGAGTAGCGCCGTTGAGACCAGGCTTCGGAACCAGTACTCGAGATAGCGGACGATGGAGAACTCCTGGTTGAGCTTCACCAGGCGTTCGCGCGCTTCGAGCTGTTCCGCCGGGCTGCCGGACTGCATCTGGTTCAGCAGGGCGTCCACACGCTCCCGCTGTTCCAGCGTCAGACCGGTTTCCTGTTCCATGCGGGCCAGCTCTTCGGCAACCTGCGCTTTCACCTCGTCCATATTGAGGGTGCCATCGCGGTCGTTTTTCTCTATCTGGGCAACTTCGTCCGCCCGGAGGAAGACCACATTGCCACCCGCATTGACCTCAAGAACGCCATCGCCTTTATCTTTGACGATGCCTTCCACGATTCCCCCATGCGTCAGGGTTATCGTGTCTGCGCCAGATGTAAAGCACGATGCAACTAAGGGCAAGGCCATACAAAGTATTCGGGTGGTTTGCATTAGCTCACTTCCTCGGCAACGGTGGGTT
>JBIKMR010000207.1:0-7873 GCA_044359155.1 Candidatus Hydrogenedentales bacterium
GGTTCGGGCACGTTGTTTCCCTCGCTCACCAGCCTGCACAGCATCGGCACGGCAGGCAGCTACATCACGCTGCAATTCAACACCCCGGTTACGGATGATCCGTTGAACCCCATGGGCATGGACTTCATTGTATTCGGCAACGGCTATTGGGTGGGGGGATTTCCCGAGCGCCGCTGGACGGAGCCGGGCCTGGTCGAGATCATGCAGGACGCAAACAACAATGACCTGCCGGACGACACGTGGTACGTGATGCCGGGCAGCCGGGCGATTGTGCAGGCGCAGACTGCCACGGGCATTGCCAACCCTTCGCCGTTGCTGGCGGATGCGGCGGGTATTGTGAATCCCAACACCACTGATGGGAATCCCAACAATGACGAGGAAGAGTACGACTGGGGCTACGCCGACCTTGGGCCGGTGGACCAGGAGTATCGAGACAACTACCTGCGCCCGGACGATCCGTTGGCGCTAGGCTTGACGAGCGGATCGGGCGGGGGGGACGCGTTCGACATTGCATGGGCGGTGGATGGGGCAGGGTTGCCTGCGGGGATTGCGTCGTTCTCTTTCATCCGCATCTGGACGCTGGTGCAAGGCAACGCGGTGGGGCCGATAACCACCGAGGTGGACGCCGTGGCCGACGTGGCCCCGGATGTGGACACCGATGGCGACGGGGTGTTGGACGAGTGGGAGACGCGGGTGAGCGGCACCGATCCCGCCAGCGCCGCCGAGACGGTGCTGCCGTTAGAAATCCCCGGCAGTCTGGGTGGCAGCGCTACGCCGGGCACGTTGCTGGGGACAGCGGAAGACGTGGAGGGCAACGCCCTCACGCTCACTTCGGCGGGCTTGCGCTCGGGCGTGCGGGACTTCAACACCATGGTGGCCATTGCCTCCGCAGCCGATCCCGGTGGCAGTATTGCCGGGCGGATAAAGAGCGACGCGGTTATAAAGTTCGATTGCTCTATCACGGACTTCCAAACGGCGCAGACCGCCAATGGCACATTCGTGATGGCCTATGCGGAGGGGGACATTGCCGGCCTAGCCGAAAGCCTGCTCACCCCGTGGCGTTACGAAAATGGCGCGTGGACGCAAGCGGGCATCAGCGGAGTGAGCATCGACGTGAACCAGAACCGCGTCAGCTTTCAATCGCGCTACCCCGGCACCTTTGTGCTGGCCTCAATTTCCGACAGCGGCCCCGGTGGACCCATTCCTGGAATGCCCGTTGCCAGCGGTTGGGGCGTGGCCGTGTTGCTGGGCGCTATTACGGCCTATGGCAGGGGGCGCATACGCCGATGAGGGGCAAGCCCGCACATAGGCGCGGCTTTACGCTGGTCGAGTTGCTGGTGTGCATTGCCATCATCGGTTTGCTGGCGTCGCTATTGCTGCCTGCGCTGGGTCGGGCGCGTGCGATGGCGAGACAGGCGCAGGGCAAGAACAACCTGCGGCAGTTGTTCCTGGCGAATGCCATGTACGCCAGCGAACACGATGGCCACTACGCGCCCGCTGCGCCAGACCTATACGACTTTCTGCTGCCGGGTGCGGCCCCTGATCACTTTGGCGGGCGCATTCGCTGGCACGGAGTGCGCGACACGCCCAACCCGAATTCTCCCTTCGACCCGAAGAAGGGGCCGTTTTCAGAATACCTGCCCGATGGCGGGCGCGTGCGCGAGTGCCCGGTGTTTACGGAATACCGCGAGCACGGCGATGTGCCCAACGCTTTCGAGGGCGGTTCGGGCGGGTATGGCTACAACATGGTCTACGTGGGGTCGCGCCTTTCCCGCATGGACAACCCCGTCGAGGCCGTGCGCATGGGTATGCGCGATGTGGATATCGTGGACCCGGCCAGCACGATCATGTTTGCCGAGTCCGCCATGCCCCAGTCGGACCATCTGATCGAGTACAGCTTTCTCGAACCGCCGCTTCCGGTGAGCGTGGATAATCCCCACGGCGATCCCGATGCGGGCTACACCCTCTCTCCCTCGATGCACTTCCGCCACTATGGCCGGGTGAATGTGCTCTGGTGCGATGGCCACATTACCAGTGAGAAGATTGACTGGGCCCCAGACGCCAACGCCTATGGCGGCAACAACCGCCAGTGGGGCGTGGGGTGGTTTGGCCCGAAGTCGAATTACTATTTCGACAGCGGCGACAAGAAACAGGGCGAACAGCTGCAATAAGAATCGCCCGCCCTGCGAACAGGACGGGCGATGGAAATGCTCTTGCTGTCGTCCGGCTACATCGTAATCTCGACACCGTTGAAATGGGTGACCGCGTCGGCTTTGGTCCAGAATCCTGCGCCCCCGGTATCGGGGAAGGTGGCGTCTTCACCCTCAAGCGTTACCGAGCCATCAAGCACGGCCTTGTATTTGGGGCCGTTGGCCTCTATGAGCAAGGGGAGCCATTCCTTTTCCGGCTTGCAGTCGGCGGTAGCCAACTGCTCGCGCTCGCCATTCACTACCTTATACACGCGCAGGTTTCCCTCGAGCGGGTTATAGCGCGCCACGTAATAGTTGTCCTTGTCCTTCACCCGCCACATCAACCCGCCGCCCTGGTCTTCCTCGCCCGACACCGACTTCATCATCACCTGAATCGAGCCGTTCTGGAAGGGAACCTTGTCGGTCCACATGAGGTTGAAGGTGCCCGCACTTTCGTGGTTCACCGCAGTCACACCAAACACAATGCCGCCATCCGGCCCCGTCTGCCCGGGCACAACGCCCCACGTGGCAAGGGCGCCGTCCTGCTTGGTGGCTTCCACCTTGAAATGCTCGGCCATGCCAACGGCGGCGGCAGATTCCGCCAGCTCGGCGGCAGTCTTCTCAGGCGCGGGAGGGGCCTCAGGCGCAGGCGTGCCTTCGGGAGTGGGGGCAGGTGCGCCTGCCGACGGCGGCGTGGCGAAATCGTCGGGCCAGTTGGCACCCTGGTCGATCCACGCCCGCACCAAGCCAATCTGCTCGGGGGTCAACGGATCACCCTCGGGGGGCATCCGGTCAAAATTCTCGTTCGTGCCTGCCATCAACTGCACAATCAGGCTCTCGGCGCTCTTGCCCGCCACCAGCATGGGGCCTTCGGTGCCGCCCGTCATGGCGTCCGCCTTGGTGTGCATACGCAGGCCAGACTTTTTCTTCTCCGCGCCATGGCATTCGAGGCACTTGCTCTCGAAGATGGGCCAAATGTCCGCCTTGAAGTCCACGGTCTTTTCCGCCGGGGGCGGCAATTCCTGTGCAGAGGCACCGCCAACTCCAAGAGTCAACGCCGTAGCCAACCCAAGCAACATTCCTTTACGCATATCACCTCCTTGCCGGGCTAACCTATCGCCCGGAAACAAGCCCAGAGGCTAGCATACGGGCGGCAAATCCTGCAATGCTGTAAGGGCTGCCGCCGATTTGCCACCGAGGGGGGAAACCTGACCGTGACTCGAAACGACTTTGCCGACATACAGGGCCGCCACTTTATGCAGTGCTGGTCTTCGCAGCGGGGCTATGCGCCGGTAGGGGTGGCGCGCACCGAAGGCTGCTGGATTCACACCACCGACGGGCGGCGGATATTCGACCTGCGTAGCGCGCACGAGTGCATTAACCTGGGGTTCAACCACCCGCGCGTGTTGGACGCCATGCGCAAACAGATGGAGAGTGTGGTCTATGTGACGGATGATTTCGCAACTGAGCCGACCGCGCTGCTGGCGCAGAAGCTGGCGGCGATTGCGCCGGGCAGCCCGGACAAGCGGGTGTTCTTTTCGCAGAGTGGGGCGGGCGCGGTGGAGGCGGCCCTCAAGGGCGCAAGGATGTACAAGTACAACCAGCTGATGGCCCACGGCGGCGGTGGGTTGGACGCACCACGACAGTACCCCTTTCCTTACAAGATCATCGCGCGTTACAAGTCTTGGCACGGCTCGACCAGCGGGGCGTCGTCCGTAAGCGGGGATCCGCGCCGCTGGTTTCTGGAACCACACACGGTGCCGGGGGTGGTGTTTGCGCCAGAGGCCAACGCATTCCGCTCCCCCTTCGGCGGGAGCGGCGACGACGTGGACGCGAACCTGCACTACCTAGACTACATCATCGAGCAGGAGGGCGGCAGCAACAAGGTGGCGGCGATGATCATCGAGCCGGTGGTGGGGAGCAACGGGATCATTCCGCCGCCGCCCGGCTACATGGAAGGTATCGCCCGCATCTGCAAGAAGTGGGACCTATTGCTGATAGCCGACGAAACCATGACCGGCATGGGGCGCACCGGCAAGATGCTGGCCATCGACCACTACGGTATCGAGCCAGACATCATCGTGATGGGGAAGGCGCTGGGCACGTATTGCCCGCTGGCCGCCACCATCTTTTCGAACAAGGTGGCTGCGTCATTCGACGACAACATCTTCGGCCACGGGCAAAGCTTCTCCGGCCATGCGCTAGGCTGCGCAGCCGCGCTTGCCAGCATCGCCGTGCTGGAAGAGGGCCTGCTCGACCACGCTGCCACAATGGGCAAGAAGCTGGGCGAGGCACTGCGCGAAATTGCGCCGCACCACCCCTGTGTGGGGGATGTGCGCGGGCTCGGGCTGTTCTGGACACTTGAGCTGGTGAAGGATGCCTCGTCGAAGGAAGCGCTGCGCAAGACCACCGAGAAGTACAGTGACACCATCGTCAAGACGGTATCCGACTTCCTCTTCAAGGAGAAGAACGTTTACGTCCCCTCCGACAAGTTCGGCATCTGGGTGGTGCCACCGCTCATCATCAACGAGGATGAATTGGGCTTTATTGTCAACGCCATTGACGATGCACTCACCCTCGCCGACCAACTGATCACGGAAAGCTGAGCGGTATCGCTTCCCCCAATCCACGGTGTACCATCAGCCCATGAGATATGTTTACCTGCTTCCAATCCTTGCCTGCGCCACCGTATTCGCGCAGGCTCCCGCCCTTTCCCTTGGCGCGAATCGCGAACTCTTCTGCGACCGCCACCTCATTGATCACCTTGATGGGGCGCAGCTTCGGTTGGCGACACCCGTGGCGCGGGAGACGGTGCTCCAGTTTGATGCGCCTTGGGAGGGGCGGTATTGCGGGTATGTGACTGTGCTGCAAGATGGCGACCGGTATCGCATGTATTACCGGGGCTTACCGAATGCGGGCAAGGATGGCAGCGATGCGGAGGTGACGTGCTACGCGGAGAGTGCAGATGGTGTCGCATGGGCGAAGCCGCCTCTGGGACTTCATGAGGCGGGCGGCAGCACGGACAACAGCATCGTGCTCGCGGGGGCCGCGCCGTATTCGCACAACTTTGCGCCCTTCCTTGATGCGCGCCCCGGCGTGCCAGATTCCGAACGCTACAAGGCCATTGCCGGGACATCTGACACCGGGCTGCATGGCTTTGTGTCGGCGGATGGTTTGCGCTGGCAGAAGCTGGACGGGCCGCTGATCACCGAGGGGGCATTCGATTCGCAGAACGTGGCGTTTTGGTCCGAGGCGGAAGGGCAGTACCTTTGCTATTTTCGCACGTGGAGCGAAGGAGGTTACAAGGGATACCGCTCGGTGAGCCGGGCCACATCCAAGGACTTCCGCACGTGGAGCATGCCCGTTGCTATGACCTTTGGCGATACGCCCATGGAGCACCTGTACACCAACCAGACTCAACCCTATTTCCGCGCGCCGCAGGTGTACGTGTCGCTCGCCGCGCGCTTCATGCCGGGGCGGCGGGTGTTGTCCGCCGAGGCGGCGCAGGCTGCGGGGGTGGAAGAGCAATACGCCGGGGATTGCAGCGACAGCGTGTTCATCACGTCGCGCGGGGGCAGCGTGTATAACCGCACCTTCATGGAGGGCTTCATCAAGCCGGACATCGGGCTGAAGAACTGGAGCTCGCGCACCAACTATCCGGCTTGCGGCATTGTGCCCACGGGCGAGCAGGAGATGTCGTTCTACGTGCAAGCGGACTACGGCCAGCCCACGCACCACCTGGTGCGCTACACCCTGCGGCCGGATGGCTTCGCCTCGGTGTGGGGGCCGTATGCTGGGGGCGAGATGGTGACGAAGCAGTTCACGTTTACGGGTGACCGCCTGCTGCTGAACTTCGCCACTTCTGCCGCTGGCGGTTTGCGAGTGGAAGTGCAGGACGCGGCGGGCGCGCCATTGCCGGGCTTTGCACTGGACGATTGCCCCGTGATGCTAGGCAATTTTCTGGAGCAGCCCGTTGTTTGGAAGGACGCGTCTGCGTTAGGCTCGCTCGCGGGTCAGCCGATACGGCTGCGATTTGAATTGCAGGATGCGGAACTGTTTGCCCTGAGGTTTGCGGAAGGAGTGCAGTAATTGGAACATCCCCCCGAAGCCCCGCCCGCGCCCAAGTCGCGTTATCGCATGTTCTTTTTCTTGCCGCTCATCATAATGCCCTTTGTGATGCCGTGGTTGCTGGGCGGGCCGGACGGGGTGCGAGCCGTGATCGAGGGGTTGCGAGCCTTCGGGCCGATATCCCTGGTCTACTTGGCGGTGCTCTATGTGGGGGCCTGCGTCGCCATGTTGCCGGGCATCCTGCTCACCGTGGGGGCTGGCTTCCTTGCGGCGGTGTTCTGGCCGGGCGAACCGTTCAAGGCACTGGCAGCGGGATACCTCACCGCAGGCGCGGGTAGCATCGTGGGGGCCACGCTTGCCTTCATAATCTCCCGCTTCGTGGCGCGCAATTTCGTGGCATCCAAGATTGCAGGCAATGCGCGCTTCGAGGCAATTGACCACGCCATGGGGCGCGGCGGGCTGCGTATGGTCTTCCTCATGCGGCTGTCGCCGCTGTTCCCTTTCAGCATTCTGAATTATGCGCTGGGCCTAACGCGCATCAGCCTCAAGGATTATTTCATCGCCTCGTCCATCGGCATGTTCCCCGGCACGCTGCTGTATGTGTACCTGGGCACCACGGCGCAGGAACTGACGAACGCCGCCACGGGAGGCGGGGAACTCGGCTGGGCGCGCATCGCTCTGCTGGTGGCCGGGCTGGTGGCCACGTTTGCGGTGGTGTGGTATGTGACCCGCGCCGCACAGCAGGCCTTGAAAGAAGCCGGGGCGGACGAGCCCGCCTTGATGGACTAGGACTTTGGCTTCAGCACATTGTAGGCAATACCTGCCACCTGCTTGCGTGAAGCCAAGCGCAGCGCCCAAGTACCCAGGGCATTCTTGCCGCCGTCGATCACCGAGGGTTGTTTGCCCAGCGCACCGAAGCAGCTATTGATAACGTCCTCCGGCTTGCGCCAGAGGGCCTTGGGCGGCAGCGTCTTGATGTCTGCCACGTCCTGAAACTCGGTGGTGGTGTATCCGGGGGATACCGCCAGCGCATCCACGCCGAACGGCTTCATCTCGGACCAAAGCGCCTCGCCCAGCATCAGGTTGAAAGACTTGGTTGCACCATACACCGCGAAGAACGGGGTGGGCTGATAGGCCGCCGTGCTGGCGAGGAAGATCAGCGCGCCGTTCTTGCGCGCAATCATGCCCGGCAGGAACACGTTGGTAAGAGCAACGGGCGCGCGGCAATTTACGTCCACCATGTTGAGCTGCCACGCTGGGTCGGTATCTTGATAGAACCCATGGCTGCCAAAGCCCGCGTTGTTGATCAGCATACTTACCGTCACGCCCGCCGCATCGCAGGCCTGCTTGATCTGGTTGGCAGCGTCGGGTGTGCCAAGGTCCGCAGCCACCACGTGCGCCTTCACCTTGTGGGCTTTCTGAATCTCTGCCGCCAGCGCATTCAGCCGGTCGCGCCTGCGGGCCACGAGAACCACGTCCATGCCCTCGCTGACGCAGCGCCGCGCAAAGGCGTCGCCGAGCCCGGCGCTGGCCCCGGTGATCAATGCTGCGCCGGGATACTTGTCCGCCAGTCTGGCCATGGGTGGGCTCCTTATTTCGTTACCTTACAACACCAC
>JBIKMR010000208.1:0-7869 GCA_044359155.1 Candidatus Hydrogenedentales bacterium
TGCCGCCGTCCATCTGCGCAGCACCCGTGATCATGTTCTTCACGTAATCCGCGTGGCCCGGGCAGTCAACGTGCGCATAGTGGCGAGAGTCCGTCTCGTATTCCACGTGGGCAATAGAAATCGTAATGCCGCGTTCGCGTTCTTCAGGAGCCTTGTCGATGTTCGCGAAATCGATAGCCTTCGCCTTGCCCGACTTCGACAGGGTCTTCGTGATCGCGCTCGTCAACGTCGTCTTGCCGTGGTCAACGTGGCCAATCGTGCCAATGTTCACGTGAGGCTTGGTGCGGTTGAACTTTTCCTTCGACATCACATGTCTCCTAAAATGAACGGCGTACGCCGTTAGTTCCTCAATTTCGACTCAACAAACTCTTAGCCAACGCCTACTTGAAACGGTAGGTGCTGCCCTGCTTCTCCATAATCGCGTTTGCAACCGACAACGGGGTCGGCTCGTACTGCGCGAATTCCATGCTGTAATTTGCGCGGCCTTGGGTCTTCGACCGCAAATCGTTCGCATATCCAAACATGTCCGACAGGGGCACGTAAGCGCGGACAACGGTGGTCGTACCAACCGTATCCATGCCTTCCATGCGTCCGCGACGGCTGTTAATGTCGCCAATAACGTCGCCGGTGTGTTCTTCCGGAGTGGAAACTTCCACCTTCATCACCGGTTCAAGCAGCACGGGGCTGGCCTTCTGGGCCGCGTCCTTAACTGCCATCGAACCCGCGATGTGGAATGCCATTTCCGACGAGTCCACTTCATGGTAAGAGCCATACGTCAGGGTCACCTTCACGTCCACCATGGGGTAGCCGGTGATGATGCCGCTCTCGATTGCTTCCTTGCAGCCCTTGTCCACCGCCGGGATGTATTCCTTTGGAATCACACCACCCACCACCTTGTTCTCGAAGGTGTAGCCCAAGCCCGGTTCCTGCGGCGAGAGCGTGAGCACCACGTGACCATACTGACCGCGACCACCCGACTGGCGAACAAACTTGCACTCGGCCTCGGCTGCCTTGCGAATCGATTCGCGGTAGGCCACCATCGGCGCGCCAACGTTCGCTTCCACCTTGAACTCGCGCTTCATGCGGTCCACGATGATTTCCAAGTGCAACTCGCCCATGCCAGCGATAATCGTCTGGCCGGTCTCTTCGTCCGTGCGCACGTGGAACGTGGGATCCTCTTCCGCCAACTTCACCAACGCGTCGGTCAACTTGTCCTGGTCAGCCTTGGACTTGGGCTCGATGGCGATATGCACCACCGGGGCCGGGAAGTCCACGGATTCCAAGGCAATTGGCTTGTCGTCGTCGCATAAGGTGTCGCCCGTGCTGGTCTGCTTGCAGCCGATAACCGCGCCGATGTCACCCGCGCGCATTTCCTTGAGGTCCGTGCGCTCGTTAGCGTGCATCTGGAGCAGGCGACCCAAGCGTTCCTTGCGGCCCGTGCGAACGTTCAGCACCTGATCTCCAGCGTTGAGCACGCCGGAGTACACGCGAATGAACGTAATCTTGCCGACGTGGGGGTCGGTTGCAATCTTGAACGCGAGGGCAGAGAACGGCTCGTCATCGGACGGCTTGCGCAGAAGCGGATGATCCGGTTCGTGCGGCACCGTGCCATGGATACCTTCCACATCGAGCGGCGAGGGCAGGAGGGCGACAACGCCGTCGAGCAGCAGGCGAACGCCTTTGCTCTTCAACGCGGTGCCCGCGAACACGGGGGTAATGGTACCTTCCAGCGTGCCCTTGCGCAGCGCGGCGACAATCTCTTCCTTGGTCAGTTCCTCTTCAGCGAGGTACTTTTCCATGAGGGCGTCGTCACAATCAGCTGCTGCTTCAAGCATCTCGGCGCGCGCGATCTGCGCAGCTTCAAGATAATCCGCAGGAATGTCGCCAAAGACCTGATCCGTCTTGTAGCCTTCACCTTCGTAGGTGACACCGACCATGTCAAGCAGGTCGATAACTCCAAGGAATCGTTCTTCCGCACCGATGGGAATCTGTACAGGAATCGGGTTGGCACCCAGCCGGTCGCGCATACTCTGCACGGCCTTGTCGAAGTCGGCACCCGTACGGTCCATCTTGTTGATGAACGCGATGCGGGGCACCTTATGCTTCGTTGCTTGACGCCATACCGTTTCCGACTGGGGCTGAACGCCTGCTACACCACAGAATACGGCCACGGCCCCGTCGAGAACGCGCAAGCTGCGCTCCACCTCGACGGTGAAATCCACGTGGCCAGGCGTATCAATGATATTGACGCGGTGGTTTTTCCACTCGCACGCCGTGGCTGCAGATGTGATCGTAATGCCGCGTTCCCGTTCCTGCTCCATGAAATCCATGGTAGCCGCGCCGTCATGGACTTCGCCCACGCGGTGCGTACGGCCGGTGTAAAACAAGATTCGTTCGGTGACGGTTGTCTTGCCGGCATCGATGTGGGCCATGATCCCGATGTTACGAACTTTCTCAAGCGGAAATGTTCTTGCCACAGCTGCTATCCCTCTTCTTGCGTCCGCCTTGGGCGGACATTCAAAAAACCACGGTGGTAACCGCGAGGAGAGGCATCTGCTTAACCCGGTTCTTGACCCCTATCGTTTGACTCTTATTCAACTGTGCGCGCAGTGGATAGTTGTCCAAGGCGGCTGTTGAAACAGAGCGAAAGGGAAACGCGGGTAGCGCCTCTCACTGCGCCCTGTTACTCAGCCATTGGTCCAATTCTCCGTATGCGTAAAAAACTCTAGTAACGGAAGTGGGCGAAAGCTTTGTTGGCTTCGGCCATCCGGTGCGTATCATCTTTGCGCTTAACCGTCGTACCCTGATGGTTGAAGGCATCCATCAGTTCGGCAGCCAAACGGTCAACCATCGTCTTTTCGCCGCGCTTACGGGCGAAGTCGCGAATCCAGCGGAACGCGATTGCGGTGCGCATGGCAGGCGCAATCTCGACCGGCACCTGGTACGTGGCACCACCAACGCGGCGGGACTTCACGTGCACCAAGGGCTTGCAATTGTCTATGGCCTTGTTGAACACCGTAAGCGGGTCCTGGTCGGGCAGCTTGCGGCTGACCACGTCCAGAGCGCCATAGACGATCGACTCGGCAATGCTCTTCTTTCCGTCGTTCATCACGATATTGATGAACTTGGAAAGCGAAACGCTGTTAAACTTCGGGTCGGGGAGAATCTCCCGCTTCTGTGCAACTCTGCGTCGTGACATGTTACTTCTTCTTCACGGGGCCTTTTGCGCCCCCTTTGACATCACCACCGCGCTTGGGCGTCTTTACGCCATACTTCGAGCGGCTCACCCAGCGACCGGTATGAATCATCTTCTGGCCGTCCGCCTTCTCGCCCGCCTGACCACCGCAATCGCCCTGGCAGTCGAGCACGCCACGAATGATGTGGTAGCGCACGCCGGGAAGATCCTTAACGCGGCCGCCGCGAATCATCACCTGCGAGTGTTCCTGCAGGTTGTGACCCACGCCCATGATATAGGCGGTGACTTCAATGCCATTCTTCAGGCGCACACGGGCGACCTTGCGAAGGGCCGAGTTGGGCTTCTTCGGGGTCATCGTAAATACGCGCGTGCAAGTGCCGGAAGCCTGCGGACAGGCCTTGAGCGCCGGAGACTTGGTCTTCGACGCCTTTACCTTGCGCGAGCCGCGCAACAACTGGTTGACTGTGGGCACAGTCTTACTCCCTCAGGTTACTTTGTCGTGGTAGAGACGGGCGCAAATGGGCCCGAACAGACAACGGAGGGAGAGGATAGCAAACGGAAGAGGCAATGTCAACAAGTTTTTCCCTGCCGTGCAGCCCAGCCCGCAAGCCGCCTCTTGCTCCACCGAAAACTTGCTCTGCTGACGCCCCGCAGGGTATTCCCTTGGGGCTTAATCCAACCGCACAGGAGTATACGAAGATGCACTTTGCACACGCCACCTTGGCATTTACCGCAGCAGCCGTTTGCAGTGCCGCCTTTGCCGCTGGCTTCACGGAAGGTCAGCCGGAGCAGATTCGCTCGAAGCACAAGTTTACCGAGGGTCCGTTGTATATGCCCGATGGCTACCTGCTGTTCAGCGACATACCAGCACACCACATCTACAAGGAAGACGGTACGGTATTCCGGGAAGAAAGCGGCTATTCCAACGGGCTTACGCTTGATCGCGAGGGAAGGCTGATTGCGGCAGAGCACAAGCGTCGTGTTTCTAGAACAGAGAAGGACGGTACTATTGTAACACTTGTGGATGCGTATCAGGGCAAGAAATTGAACAGTCCCAACGACGTGATTGTTCGCTCGGACGGCGCCATCTTCTTCACTGATCCGCCCTACGGCGGCAACAAGGTTGAGCTGGATTTTAACGCGGTATACAAGATTGCGCCGGACGGCACGCTGACATTGCTGGTGAAGGACTTCATCAAGCCGAACGGCCTTGCGCTATCGCCCGATGAGAAGACGCTCTACGTGGCGGATACCGAAGGCTCGCACCTGCGCGCCTTCGACGTGGCCGAGGACGGTAGCGTGAGCAACGGGCGTGTACTGTGCGAAGTGCCGGGACCAGACGGCATCAAGGTGGACACGCTGGGCAACATCTGGGCCACGGCAGGCGACGGCGTTCGCGTCATCTCCCCCACCGGCGAACTGCTCGATACCATCGTATTCCCAGAGAAGCCCGCCAACTGCTGCTTCGGCGGCCCAGACGGCAAGACTCTCTACGTGACCGCGCGCAGCGGGGTTTACAAGATACGCACCACGGTGGAGGGCATCCGCCCGCAGCCGGGGAAATAGGGACAGCACAAACGAAAAATCCCCGGCAGGGTTACCTGCCGGGGATTCTGAATGTCGATGGTAAAAGGGGCTACTCGACGTTTGCCACGATGTCGAACTTCACGAGGACTTCTGGCTTGATGAGGTCGTCGGTGAGGCCGGCGTAGCTGACGTTCCAGGTGTTGCGGTCGATGGTGAATTCGGACTTGGCCTTCAGGGTGTCGCCCTCAATGCTGATGGTCGCAGGGAAACCGATGGGCTTCACGATGCCGTGCAGGTCAAAGTCGCCCTTCACCAGATAGCCGTCCGCTGTCTTCTCGATGCCGGTCGAGGTGAACTTTGCTTGGGCGTACTTGGCCACGTCGAAGAAGTCGGGTCCCTTGAGGGTGTCGGTAAGCGCGCCCGCCTCGGAGAACACCGAGGCAAGGTCCACGGTCAACTCGATCTGCGCCTTGACCGGGTCGCCATCGGGTACGGTGACCTTGCCACCGAAGGCCGAGAAGCCGCCATCCTTGTGGCCGCTTACCTTGTAGCCGGTAAAGTCGATGAAGCTGTCATCATTCGGCTCGATAATGTAGACCTTGCCAACTGCAACCGGCGCGGCTGCGCTGGCAGCTGGGGCTGCTTCTGCGGCAGCCGGGGCCGGGGCAGCCTCGGGCGCGGCAGCCGGGGCCGCGGTATTAGGTACGTCCATGCCCAAGTCCTGCTTGCCGGAGATCGAGCCCGCATCGAGCTCGTCCCAGTCGTCAGCTTTGGCAGGGGCGGGAGCAGCCTCGGGGGCCGGGGCGGGCGCAGGCGTGGCAGGCGCTTCCGGCGCAGCCGCTGCTGGCGCAGGGGTTTCGGCAGGCTTGGTGTCTTCATACACCACGGCACTCTTGGTGCCTTCCGGCGGCTTGCTTGCGCCGCAACCAGAGGTAAGCACCAATCCGCCACACAACGCCACGAGGGCGGCACTACGAAGCAACGTCATTTTCTGTCTCCAAGTTCAAGCGCGTCTAGCAACCGCGCATTGTTAAATACACACAGGCCTTAGGGTTATGCCGGGGCCGTTTCAGCAGCTGGGGCAGCGGCGGGAGTTTCCGCCGGGGCGGGTGCGGGGGCTGCTTCACCACCTGCCGCAGGTGCAGCTTCGCCAGCCGCCGGGGCCGGGGTGGCTGCCGGGGCTGCCGCCGCCTTTGCGGGGTCCTTCGGCAGCTCAACCCACTCCTGCTCGTAGCCGAAGGGAGGGGGCGTCTCGAAGTCGAACTTCCACGATGCCGGGTCGATGGTCACCGGCATTCCGCTCTTACGCGACTCGAAAGCGGCAGTGGCGGTAATCGTGGTGGTCAGGCCGCACATCTGGTTGGTGCGCGGCACGCCTCCCTCGCGGATGTGCTTGGCGAATGCCTGCATCTGGTAAACGTCGGGGCTATCCACCAGCGAATCACCGAACAGTGGTGTGCCCTCGGCGCTCTTGCCTATGTACTGCAACGAGCCACCAGCGGAGATGCTACCCTTAGCTGCGCTTTGACCAGACTTCGACGCCACGCCTTCCGGCTCGACGTAGAACAAGCAGGGATCGTGTTCAGTCAAACCGGAAAGGTGCACCGTGCCGTAGTCGCCGTGGAACATTTCGGTGCTGCCGAGGCGGCCATTGGCCAGGTTGTTGCTGTGGTCAAACACCACGCGGTAGGACTTGTTAATCTTGCGCATGTCCTGCAACTGGCTGCGCTGGTCGATGTTGTGGAAGCCGGGGTCGCCGGGCTTCTGCTCATACTCGAACACGCACTGCACGTTGTCGTCCACTTCACGGCCATCGCGCCAATAATCCACTCCGCCCACGGAATACACCTTCACCGGCACGTTCATCATGAACCAGTTGGCAATGTCGGACTGGTGGGTGAGCAGCTCGGTGAACAGGCCCAGCGAGTACTGCTCATACATGCGCCAGTTCAAGTGCTTGTCGATGTTCGCCTCGCCATTGGTGGAAGCCTTGAGAATCCACTCCTGCTCGGTGGGGGTCAGGTCTTCCCAAGTCTTATCCACCGCGCGGCGCCAGTATTCGTTGCGATGCCATTGTGCGGTGATGCGGTTGATGCGACCTATCAGGTTCTTGTTCGTGTCGTGCGCCATGCGCATGGCCAAGTTGTACTTGGGGTTGTAGCGGCGCTGGTGGCCCACCTGCACCCACTTCCCCGTGTCGTGACATTTCTGCACGATGTCGCGCGACTGCTGCACGGTATAGGTCATGGTCTTCTCGCAGAACACATACTTGCCCGCGTCGAGCGCATCCATGGTCTGCTGGTGGTGGCGGTCCAGCGGTGTGCTGATACAAACCGCGTCCACGTCGGCACGCGCCAGCACTTCCCTGTAATCCCAATAGAGGTCGGGCTTGAGTGCGCTGCTGGCTGCGGTTTTCTGCTCCGCCGTCAGCTTCGTACCGGGGGCGAACTTGATGCCCGCGTTGGACAATTGGGCGAAGCGCACGGCATTGGTGCGGTGCTCTTCGTAGATGTCACAGATGGCGACAATGTCAATCTCTTTGCAGCCCGCGAACCCTTCGCGGATGTGGTAAGTACCCTGGCCGCCGGTGCCGATGCAGCCCACGCGCACCTTCTCGTTCGCGGCATAGGCCAACGGGTTGAAGGTGGTGGCGATGGTTACCCCGCTCGCCACGCTTGCTGTCTTCATGAAGTCGCGCCGCGTCACTTCGTTCTTCATCTTATTGTTCCTTCTCCGGCGCGAAGTTCACCCGCACCGCTTGCGCCTCGCTTTCACCCGAGGCGACCACCAGGATTGACTTGTATTCGCCATGCTCGCGGCAGTAACGCCGCGCTTCATCCACGCCCAAAATGTAGAACGGCTTGGTCAGGGCGTCGCATTGCATTGCCCTTGGCCCAATCACCGTTGCGCTCAACACCCCCTCCACCGGCATTCCCGACCGGGGATCAACGATATGGCTATACCGTTTCCCCTCGATTACGAGGGATTGATCCCCACGACTGGACGAGGTTCCCATCGCCTGGTCGCGTAGGTAAACCGTGTCCACAGCCACACTTCTGCCAGTATACGGGTGGGGAATGGTTACTGTCCACCCCTCCAAACCCGGCGGCGCGCCCATGGCCAGCAGCGAACTGGTCGAGCCGCTG
>JBIKMR010000021.1:0-25721 GCA_044359155.1 Candidatus Hydrogenedentales bacterium
ATACACCCGCGCGCTGCCCGCTGGCAGACCCGCAAGGGTAATCGGCAGCCCCGCCTTCTCGCCCGAATACTTCACCATCTCCTGCGACCCATCCGCCAGCTCCACATGCACTACCGCCTTCTCGAATTCATCCAACTCCCCAGCCGCACCGGCGCTAATGGTCAAGGCGGCATCCCCCGCAGGAAACGCCACTTCCGCCGTATTCTCTTTCCCGCTCTCTAGAGACAACCACGCTTGCCTGCGCCGCTGCACCCCCGCCTCCACGTCCAGCGCCGCAGTCAACAGCGCCTCGCCCTGTGTCGCCTTCAAAAACCTGAACGACCCCGGCAGCGAAGTGTCCGGCATCGGCGATTCAATGCCCGCCAACGCAGGTAGCAGCGCCACGTATGCCCCCGTAGCGGCGGCACCTGCCATAGTCACCGACACACTCAACGGGGCCCGTCGCGGCAGGACAAAGCGTTGCTCCGTAAGCACGTTAGGCAACACCACGCTTCGTTGCCCATAGGCCGAGTGCGACAAAGTAATCAACACCGCGCCCGCTTCATCGATGGGTATCCCAAACGATCCCCATGCATTGCTACGAGCGTCACGTTGGACTGTGTTCTCGCCCGAGCCTTCCAAAGATACCGCGCTAACGGCAGCCCCAAGAAGCGGGAAGCCCTCGGAGTCTATAACCCTAGCCCGCAAGCGATGCGCAACGCCTTGGGGATTCCCTGTGGCTGTTGGTTTCAATTCTTCCTGTTCCGCGAGGTGGGGTTTTGCTTCAACGGGTTCGGGCGAGACAGACAAAACAAGTGGATCTGTTGCATCCCGAAACTCGGCTCCGCTTACTTCGGTGGCGAAGCCGTCTTTTCTAATCGACACCCTCCCCTGCAACAGGTCATCCACATCCTCGAATCGAACCAAGCCCGCAGCATCCGCACTGGTGCTGAAAGTCCAATCCTCCCCGCCCTGCACATGCACCGTTGCACCCGCCGCAGGCTCGCCCGACGGCAGCATCACCTGCTTCTCAAGAATCGGTAGCCGTGCCACGCGCAATGTCACGTTACGTCGCTCGCCCCATTGAAGTGGAATATCCAAAAGCTCCATCTGGGTGCGACGTTCCGGGATTGCGAATCGAATCCCATCATCTGGCGCGGAGTACGGAAGATATTCTCCGGGCGGCATGGGGCCCAGCAGGATTCGCCCCTCTCCCGAGGCGCGCCCGTAGATCAAGTTGCGCTGCGTGGCTGCGTACCCTTCCTGCTCGAAGGCTTGCGGGGACAAGAAAAGCCCATCGCCGTCTCCATCTATTGGGGTCTTCCCATCTGCCCCCACCACGCTTACTTCTACAACCGCCCCCTCGCAGGCAATCAGGCGCAATTCCCTGTTGGCGTCGCCTTCGGCAAACAGTTCAGCAATAGTTCCAGTTGGCAGGGTCAGCACTGGATCAATCAGATGAATTCCATAGAGTCCGTTATCTGGTGTACGAATTGAGAACCTGCCATCGTCCCCCGTCACCAGCTCTTGCCACAGCTCGGTTTCCCGTTCATGCCGTGGTTTCCAATTGCCTGCATCCTGCCCTGTGTAAAAGGAGTGCGCCAATGACTTACCGGCCAATGTCTCTCCGGTCCTCCCATGCACCAACACGCCCGACAATGTCCGGCCCGCCGAAAATCCAACGCTTCCGAGCAACGCCCAGACCAGAAAGCAAAGCAAAATCCCGCGCATGGATAATCCCTCAAGCCAAGTAATTGGCAGGCGTTATCTTAATTCGCCTCTAACCCCGAACAAAACCTTTCTCATCTTGGAAGTCTCGAACGAGACTGGCTTGTAATTGTTTGTAGCCTGCCTGAAATCCAGAAACGGCAAACGAGAGAAGGTAACATGAAAGAGTATTCCTACTTTCTCATGGCCTCTGCTAAAGAGAATGGTCGAGCTAAAGGGGGATTGTTGGGCTGGATAGGGTTTAGTAGGCGGCTTCCGCTGCGCTTGCGCGAATGCGCACATAGTCGGCTTGCTTCACCTCGGCGGCAGCCAGCAATTCCTCAAAGCTGGCGTCAAGGAATTCGCCCATCTTCTCTGCGTCGTTTGCCGTCACGCCATCGGCGCAGATGTTTACAAACATCCGCTGATCATAGCTGGCAATTGCGAAGTTAATGCCCATTTCCAGAACTACGGGCACCTTGGGATAGGTGGCCAGCAGCCGTTTGCCCAGCACATACAACGGTATGTTAGGCCCCGGCACGTTGGTGCATATCATGTTACCGGGCGGCATACCCGTGGGCAACAGGGCTTGCAGACTGGGATTCGCAACTGCCCCCAGCGCGGCGGCCTGCAATTGTGCAGGCAGTCCCTGCATCGCTTCGAACATCAGCCCCACCGTGGTGCTAACCCGTGCTTCTTTCAACTCGCGCGTGCGCAAGTGCACGGCCTGCAAGCGTTCGATGGGATCTTCAATATGCAGCGGAACCTCGACAGGCAAGAAGGAGATGCGGTTGCCCAAGGCACCGCGCTCGTGTTCCTGGCGCACGTTCACGGGCACAAGTATGCGCAACGTGCGCGGCATCTTCTTCGGGTCACGGTTCTTCATAATCAGGTACTTGCGCACCGCACCGCCAATAGCCGTGAGGATGACATCGTTAAACGTACCCCCTGCCACGGCACGCACGGCGCGGGCATCGGTGAACGAGTAGCTGCGCCACACCACCAGCCGACGACCGTTCAAGGGTTTGTTGAACGGCATCCGCGCCAAGGGCAATAACAGCGAGCCCAGGGTCTGGCCAAACTTGCGCAGAGCCAGGGAGAGATCGCCATTGTCGCTGGCTGCGCCAAAGTCGGTCACGCTCTTCTGGAAGCGCGTCCAATGGTCCACGCTTTCAATGGCACTATCCCAAAGGGCATCCACCAGCAGGGTCTTGCCATCGGGAATGGGGTCAGGGTTAAAGGGCTTCTTGCGCAACTTCGGCGGCTCGGGTGTCATGTCAAACAGTATGAGCGCCAACCCAATCCCCGCCACGCCGTCCACCATGCAATGGTGTACTTTGAGGATCAGCGAGCCCAGTTTCCCGTCCAGCCCTTCGACCACGTAGATTTCCCAGAGCGGCTTGTTGCGATCCAGCGTGCCGGTAAAAATCTTGCCGGTCAGCTGGCGCAGTTCTTTCTCCGTGCCAGGGGCTTTCACCTTTACGCGGAAGACGTGGTTCTTGATATTAAAGTCGGGGTCGTCTTCCCAAGTGGGGTGGCCGATTCCCAAGGGCGAAGGCACCACGCGCTGGCGATAACGGGGGATGAGGTGAAGTCGCGCCTCAAGGCTCTTCATGAATTGAAGGTACGCGATGCGTCCATCGAAAATGCACGTGGCGCCCACGTGCATGGGCTGCTCTTCACGTTCGGCATATAGGAAAAAAGCGTCCATCCCGGTAAGGCGGCGCTTCAAGTTCAGATCCGGTAGCACGGCGTCTCTCCACCCAGCCAACGTTCAGGCACAGCGTCCCCAAGGCCGCGCGAGTATACCCGACCCGCCGCGAACTAGACAAGCGAAACGAGCTCATGGAATTGTAGTGTTCAACACGACACGTGCTATGTTAGAAAGGTGAAGTTGCGTTCCTTCGTAGTAGCCGGTAATTCATGGAGACGTAATGCCAATCGTGCCAAGCAGTGTCTTTTTGACATGGATTCTCGACGCCTTCGTCCTCTATTCCTGCGTGCTTCTTCTACATTCCCTTCGAGGCAGGCTAAGCCTGGCCCCAGTGTTCATCATGGTAGGTTTCGTCGCCTCAGTAATGATGTGGATAGGCGGCAACGGGGCCCGTGTCGAGTTCGCCGGACTGACCGTTTATTGGGGCTCCACGCTATACGCGGGACTGGTCCTCGCGGCCATGCTGCTCTACGCGCTTGATGGCGCCGCTGCCGCCCGTTCGGTCATTCTCGCGCTCATCGGCGTTACCGCGGCAACATACATCCTCACCACCGGGCTCAACGTGCAGGCAAGTCAGGGCTTGATACTCCTCGATATTCCGATCCCGCAGCCGCCGTTGCGTTCCTACTTGGCCTCGTGCTTTTCCTCGGTGATAAACCTTATTGCAATGGCGGTCTTGTGGGAACTGCTTGGCCGATTACGCGTGCTGGGCTCATTACTTCCGCGCGTCTTCATCACCCTGCTTCTGACCTTGTATATCGATTCCCTCTTGTATGTGACCATCTCCTTCTACGATAGCCCACACTATGTGTCCATCCTGCGCGGCAATGTCATCGACCGACTGCTGCTCACGCTGTTCATGTCACCTTTCCTCATGCTCTACATCCGTTGGCAGCAACGCGCCTCTGGGGCATCGCTAACCAGCGGGGACTTGTTTGGCATTCTCAAGCGGCACAGCAATGCGGAGCGCCAGCTTGAGCAGGCCAAGGCCGAGGCAGAAGTTGAGCGGGCACGGAGAGAGCAGTCGGAACGCTACCACGGCACCTTGCTTAACCTGCGAGACTTGGTAGGCGTAGACCTGAAAGAGTTTTTCAAGACAGCCACGGAATCACTTGCCGGGGCCATGGGTGTAGCGCGTGTCAGCATCTGGTTCATGGACAGCGACGAGAAAGGCATGACCTGCCAGAGTCTATACCGAATGGACTCCGCCTCTCACGAGTCTGGTATGGAATTGCTGGAGAAGGATTTCCCTAACTACTTCAAGTCAATCCGAAATCACCAGTCCTTGCTCGCTCATGAAGCGGCTACCAACCCTGCCACGAGCGAATTTGTAGACGTTTACCTTGCGCCTCTAGGCATCACGTCCATGCTGGACGTCCCCATCCGCCTTGCGGGCAGCACAATCGGCGTACTTTGTTGCGAACACGTAGGTCCACAGCGGCATTGGGCACAGGGCGACAATGAGTTTGCCGTGGCTGCAGCCAGCTATATTGCCCTGGCTTTGCAACAGACTGAACGCGTGCGGGCCCAGGCAGCGTTGCGAGAGCAGGAAGAACAGTACCGCACGCTTGTGCAGAACATCCCCGGCGTCACCTTCCGATGCAAGGCAGACGATGCATTCACCATGCTGTACGTCAGCGATGCCGTCGAGGAACTGACGGGATATCCCGCAAGTGATTTTCTACACAATGCCGTACGTCCCTTTACCAGCCTGATACACCCCGAAGACAAGGAGATGGTCGCCCAGATTGTCGGTAACGCCTGTGCAACGGGAAGTACCATCACCTTAAGCTACCGCATACTCCACGCTGATGGACGTATTCGTTGGGTTGGCGTCAAGGGGCAGCCAGCTCTGGGAGACGATGGCGCGGTGCTGTATATCGATGGGGTGGGCTCTGACGTTACGGAGCGACGCGAGGCTGAGCTTGCTTTGCAGATGAGCGAGCAGCGTTACGACCTTGCAATGGAAGCCGCCGCCGATGGGCTCTACGACTGGGATGTCGCCACGGGCGAGGTCTTCTATAACCCCCGATGGTTCCAGATGCTGGGTTATGAACCACACGAATTCCCACAGAATATCAAGACTTGGAAGTTACTGGTTCATCCTGAAGACATTGACCGCGCACTGTCGGAAGAAGAGGAGCAGATGGAGCTCAAGGGAGGGGCATTCGTCGTCGAGTTTCGAATGCTTTCCAAGAGTGGCGAGTATCGCTGGATACTCTCGCGCGGCAAGGTCACATTACGCGACAAAAATGGTGCGGCCAAGCGCGTACTGGGAACGCACACCGACATCACCGACCTGAAGCGCGCCATTGAACGTAGCCAGCGCTACTAGTTAATTATCAATGCCGTGCAAGACGCCATGAGCTTTGTCAGCCGCGACTACCATTACCTTGCCGTGAACGACGCCTGGTGCAAAACCTTCAATCTGGATCGCTCCAAGGTTCTAGGCGTTCCGATTGCTGTGATATGGGGCGAAGAAATTTTCAGTCGCGACATTCGCCCACACTTGGACAGCGTCCTCCGTGGAGAATCCGACACCTACGAAGAATGGATTACCACCCCAGATGGTGTGCACAAATGCTTTGAAGTTTCGGTGTTCCCTTATCGCGAAGAAGGCGATGTCATCTCCCATGCTGTAATTGTATCGCACGAAATCACGGCGAGGATGCTGGTGGAACAGGAACGCAATGCTGCTGATGGACGGCTGCGCCGAATCTTCGACACCGCCACTGAAGGCATCTGGGTTATCGACAAGGAAACCCGCACGTTGCAGGTGAACGATGCGCTGTGCCGCATCTTGCAGCGACCGGAGCAGGAAATACTTGGCCGCCGCATCTCTGAATTCGCCACTGAGGCAGGCCTTGCCATACAGAAGGAACAAATAAGCCGTCGCGCCAATGGGGAATCTGGCGCCTATGAAATGGAGTACCAACTACCCAGCGGTAAAACAGTTCACTGCCTGGTAAGCGCTGCGCCCATGTACGAGGATGGCCTGCGCACCGGCTCCTTCGCCATGATAACTGACCTCACCGAACTCAAGCGGGCAGAGGCCGCTGTCCGCGAAAGCGAAGCCTACTTCCGCGCCGTGTTCGACAACGCTGGAGTCGGCATTGTTAGTAAGAACGCAGAGGGACGCTTCCTGCGCGCGAACGAGGCTTTTCTTAGGATGCTGGGCTATTCCGCCGACGAGCTCGAACATCTGACCATGGAACACGTCACCTATGCGGAGGACCTGCCCCACACCAGAAAGTTAATGGGGCAGCTGGCGCGGGGCGAGCGGGAGTTCTTCCATATCGAAAAGCGCTACATCTGTAAAGATGGTTCGCTCCGCTGGTGCGACGTTCGTACTACCTCAATCCGTGGCGCGGATGGGGCATTCAGCACCACCATCACGGCCGTCACAGACATCACCCAGCTAAAGGTACTTTACGAGGCCATTGCTGCGGCAAAGGACGAAGCGGAAAATGCCACCCGGGCCAAGAGCGATTTCCTCGCCACCATGTCCCATGAGATACGCACTCCCATGAACGCAATCATTGGCATGGCGCACTTGGCCCTGAAGACTGAACTCTCGCCAAAGCAACGCGATTACGTGCGCAAGATACAGTCCGCCGCCACTACCCTGCTGGGCATTATCAACGACATCCTGGATTTCTCAAAGATCGAGGCAGGCAAGCTGGACTTGGAGCACGTGGACTTCACCCTCGACAGCGTGCTGGAAAACTTGGCGGACCTGCTCACCGTACGCGCCCGCGAACGAGATCAGCTTGAGGTGCTCTTCAACAACCCCACTACCGTGCCGCGCTACCTTGTGGGAGATCCCCTGCGGTTGGGGCAGATTCTGGTCAACCTGGGTAGCAACGCCGTCAAGTTCACCCGGCAAGGTGAAATCGTGGTGTCCGTAACGGTGGTAGAGATGGGGGAGACCGAATGCGTGCTTCGCTTCGCCATCAAGGATACCGGTATCGGCATGACCACCGAGCAAATGGAGCGCCTCTTCCAACCCTTCTCACAGGCAGACAGTTCCACCACCCGCCAATACGGCGGCACCGGGCTTGGCCTGACGATATGTAAGAGCCTGGTGGAAATGATGGGTGGGCGCATCTGGATGGAAAGTCAATCCGGCGCAGGAAGCACTTTCTACTTCGAGGCACCCTTTGGCCTGCAACATGACATGGCCGCCGTGCGGGCAGCTGCACTCACCGACAAGGTGCGCGGACTGCGCGTGATGGTGGTGGACGACAGTGCAACCAGCCGTGAAATCCTCACCAGCATCCTCGTTTCCTTTGGCTATACCGTGGTGGAAGTCAGCAGCGGCGCAGACGCGCTTGACGTGCTGGCCCACCTGCCTGCCGACGAAAGAGTGGACTTGGTACTCATGGACTGGAAGATGCCCGGCATGGACGGCATTCGCTGTTCCCGAAAAATTCGCCAGCTCGACCTGCACACGCCGCCGCGCATCATTCTAGTCACCGCCTATGGCAGGGAAGACGTCATGCGTGAGGCGGTGGAAGCCACGCTTGATGGGATAGTGCTTAAGCCAGTCAGCCAGTCTATCCTCTTTGATGCGGTCCTTGGCGCATTTGGTGAGGCCGTGGAAGAACAGCCAGCAAATACAGACGACGGCCAAGGGAGTTGGCCCACGCTGAACGGACTGTTCGTGCTGCTGGCGGAAGACAATGAAATCAACCAACAGGTGGCGGAAGAGCTGCTCGCAAGCGTGGGGGTCAAGGTACACATTGCACCAAATGGCCTACTTGCCGTACAGGCCATGTCGGAGAATAAGTTCGACATGGTGCTTATGGATTGCCAGATGCCCGTAATGGACGGCTTCGAGGCTACTCGCAGTATCCGCGCCCTTCCTAACGTCGGCCCCATACCCATCCTCGCCATGACAGCCAACGCTATGGCTGGCGACCGCGATCGGTGCATCGAGGCTGGAATGAACGACCATATCCCCAAACCCATCGACCCCGACCAACTCTTTCAGACCATGGCCAAGCACGCGCCCGTACGCAACATGGAATCAGCCGAGCTGGTACAGCCTGTTGCTATACCCGCCCCGCAGCAACAAGCCGCCGAACTTCCCAATGAAATCGCTGGCATCAACATGGCCTCGGGGCTGCGGCGAGTCAATGGCAACCGCGCGCTGTACCTTCGCCTGCTTCGGCAGTTCTACACGCAGAATGTAGCTACCTGCCAATCCATTCGCGATGCACTCTCCACTCGCGACATGGGCACGGCTGCACGCCTTGCCCATACGGTCAAGGGAGTAGGGGCCAACATAGGGGCCGAGGCCGTGGCCCAAGCAGCAAAGGATGTCGAGCAGTTGTTAAAGCAGGAGGTTGTAGATGTAGACGCTATAGAGCGCGCCTTGCTGCCTTTGGCAGAATGCCTCGACCTAGTCCGTGCCGCACTCGCGCCCTTGATGCCGGAAGGTGAGGTAACGCTTGGCGATGAGATTGACGGTGTCGATGTTCCGGAGGCCGCGTATCTCTTGCGAGATCTTCTCGTACTTATCGACCACGACCTTGGCGCAGTGGGAGATCGCATTGCGGAGCTGCGCCCGCAGTTAGGCAGCGCCGAATCCCGGCGCTTGCTTAAGGAAGTCGAGCGCAAGCTAAATGACTTCGACACAGATGGCGCTAAGTTTGCAATCGAACAGCTACTGAATGTGCGGCCATTAAGCAATACGGAGGCCACGGCATGAATGAAGTGCGCCGCAGGGTGTTGATCGTGGACGACACCCCCGACAATATCCACATCCTGATGGAGACGCTGAAGGATACATACGCCATCTCTGCCGCCACCACT
Organism: Candidatus Hydrogenedentales bacterium; assembly: GCA_044359155.1. Lineage (GTDB taxonomy): Bacteria > Hydrogenedentota > Hydrogenedentia > Hydrogenedentales > JAEUWI01 > WGMK01. The sequence continues at coordinate 9,218 of JBIKMR010000021.1, forward strand.
GGAGAGAAAGCGCTGGCCCTTGCCCAGAGCCAGCCCCCGGACATCATCTTGCTCGACGTGGTCATGGTTGGCATGGATGGGTATGAAGTCTGCCGCAGACTGTCGGAAGATGTCCGCACCAAGTCTATCCCTGTGATATTCATTACGGCGTTAACCGAGGAAGACGACGAAGCGCGTGGGCTAGACCTTGGCGCCGTGGACTTTATCACCAAGCCCTTCCGCCCGGGCTTGGTCAAGGCGCGCGTCCGCAACCAGATTGACCTCAAGCGCCACCGCGACGAGCTGGAGAAACTGGTGAATGAACAGGTGGAGGCCATAGCAGATTCCCACATCGCCACCATCTTCGCCATGTCCAAGCTGGCCGAATCGCGAGACGACGACACGGGCAAGCACCTGGAACGCACGCAGATTTACTGCCGCCTGCTGGCAGAGAAGCTTATGGAGAGCCCCCAGTTTCAGGGCACCATCGACGCAGAGTATGTCGAAACCATTTTTCACGCGAGCCCGCTGCACGACATCGGCAAGGTGGCCGTGCCCGATGCTGTGCTCTGCAAGCCCGGCAAGCTGACCGAGGAAGAGTTCGCCATCATGAAGCGTCACACCATCAAGGGTTCCGAGACCCTTTCCATGGTGGCAAAGCGATTTCCGGCCAATGCCTCGATCAACATGGGCGTGGAAATTGCCCGCTCGCACCACGAAAAATGGAACGGCATGGGCTACCCCGATGGCATCGCGGGGCCGGACATTCCCCTCTGCGCCCGCATCATGGCCGTCTCAGACGTCTACGATGCGCTTACCAGCCGACGCTGCTATAAAGAGCCCATGCCCCACGAAGTAGCTGCCGGTATCCTATTGAAAGATTCCGGCACCCATTTCGACGCAGATATCGTGCAGGCTTTCATCTTGATCGAACAGCTATTCAATCAAGTCCGCGAGTCTCATGGGAATTAGCTCTCACCCTCAACCGCACGCCCCGGTTGCACATTCATAAAAACCATAATTTGAAGATTCCTGCAAGCTCGGGTAGAGTTAGTAGGCGGTTAGGCTAGCCGCATCTCGAAGGAGAATCTAGGGCATGGCCCCTCGTGGGACAGTAGCAGTCGTAGAGACACCACAACATGTGGACATTTCCCTCTGGAAGGAATGTCTCTGTGGTGTTGAGTACCTGCAACTGAAGACCTCCCCGGTGTATTACGGTTTCGGCGTCCCGCATGGCAAAGGCGACGCAGTTGTCATTGTCCCGGGATTTCTAGGGAACGACTGGTACCTGGTCGAGATGTACCTCTGGCTCCAGCGCATTGGCTACCGGCCCTATTTTTCCCGGATCGGGCATAACGCCACTTGCCCAGACAAGCTAATGCATCGCCTGCTGAACTCCGTAAACCGGGCTTACGCCGACACAGGGCGGCCTGTACACCTGATTGGACACAGCTTCGGCGGGGTATTGTCGCGAGGCGTGGCCGTGCGAAAGCCTGAGCGAATCGCTTCCGTAAATACCATGGGTTCCCCGTTCGGCGGGGTCCGGGTAAATCCTCTTTTGCTCTGGGCCATTGCACAAGTGCGTAAGCGCACCCACAAGCAGGGGCGCCAAGGTAAAGACTGCTTCACCGATTCTTGCGCCTGCGGGTTCCTTTGCACTATGAACTCCGCTTTTCCTGCCAGCATCACCCAGACTACCATCTACACCAAGACCGATGGCGTGGTGGACTGGAAGGTCTGCCTGAACAACAACCCAGAAACGGATTTCGAGGTGACTGGCACCCACGTGGGGCTGGCGTGGAATCCACAGGTATACCGCATTCTCGCGCACCGCCTGCACGATGCCAGCGAAAAGACGCGGGCACGCGAGCTGGGCATCATTACCGAGAGCGAACTGGATGCCGAACCAGCTCCCGCACCGGTGCGCAAACCACGTGCGGCGGGGGGGCGCAAGGCGACCAAGCCTGCCACCGAACCCAAGGCCGCGCGCCGCAAGTCCCGCCCAGCGCTGGCAGAATAGCCCGCCATGAACGCCAGCAAAGCCCATTGGAACAAGCGGGCTGCGCGTTTCTGGTCCGATTTCGCCCAGGTTTTTCTGCCGCCCACGCGCCTGCTCCCTTTGCAGTTCGGCATGGACAAGAAGCTCCGCGAGCGCGTGATGCTGGCCGTGTCGGAAGTAAACGGCTGCGCCTTCTGCGCCCAGTACCACACCCGCGAAGCACTCAAGGCTGGGCTTGACGCTGCGGAGATACAGGATATCCTCAAGGCCGGATACAGCAACGTACCCAAAGAGCACCTTACCGCCGTGCTATACGCCCAACACTGGGCCGACACCCAAGGCCAGACCGACCCCGAAGCCCAAGTCCGCTTTGAGTCTGCCTATAACCCAGACACCCAGCGCAGAATCCTGCTCTCCATACGCTTCATCAACGTGATGAATTTCATGTTTATGAAATGGGAACGGCTGGCTGCACGTTTTGGGCACGGCCCTCGCCACTAGTTATCGGGAGTGCGGGGGTTACTCCAATCGCTCGATTTCGTAGTGACCATGGGAAACCAAGTGTTTGCCCATGATGTCGAGCTCGAAGTGAGAGCCTACGACGTCGATGACAACCTTGTTGTTTTCGATGACCCACTTGCCCTTGATGAGGCCGTTGACGAGCAAGACGTTGTCTTTGTTGAAGCGGAACTTCCAGTCGCCTCCGGACCAGTAGGTGCCTTCCAGCTCTTCCCTGGTAAAGGGTTCTTCTTTCAGGTAGTCGGCGTGTTCTTCGAGGAACTGCTTGCGCTTGCGTTCTTCCCATGCCCCTTCTCGGTCGGCCATGTTTCGGAAGACCTCCTGCGGGGCGGACACGTCCATGTAGGCCACGAACATTTCGTCATAGGTCTGCTCGCCAAAGGCGACCGTCTTGGAGGGATCGGGATTGTAGGGATTGGTGACGCTGTTATCGAAGGCACCGTCCGCCTGAATGCGGGTGTCGGCGGGTATGACAAAGGGCTCGGCCAACTGGTAGGCGCGCTGCCAGTCAAACTTGTAGTTGGGCACCGAGCAAAGCACGACGGGATCACTGTCGGTGGTGAGGGCAGTGTAGCGCATTCGCGCGCCGCGATAGTGCATGTGCGGGGCGAAGGACCAGAGCTTCATGCCCTCGGGAAGATAGGTGTCTTCCATCACGGCGTGTTCGCGCACGAAGGGGGGGATCTCGAAATCGCCATAGCTGACGGCGATGGTTTCCAATTGCTCGGCGGGGGCGGCATCCGCGACATACAGCCCCATCTCGGTCTGGTCCTGGTGGGGCTTGCCATTGGTCACGTAGTGCATCTGGAAGAGGAACGACGCCCCAGCAGGCACAAACTTGGCGGTGCCCTCGGGGAAGAAGAAGGGGGCCATGCCGGGCACAAAGCCGCCGAAGAATCCGCCTGCACCGCCGTCGGCGTCCGGCTCATACTGCTTCATGGCCTCGGGATATTTGATGAAGATTAGGGCGTGATGCACGGCCTCGATTGCACCGGGGGCCACTTCGATGCCGCGAATCCAGGTGTCCTGCTCAAATTTGCCGGGCACTTCCACCATCACGTAATTGAGCACGCCCTCGGCGGGAATCTCGTGCGGTTCGGGCATGGATACGATTACGTCGGGTGTGCCGAGCTTCCACTTGCCGGGGGGGGCGGGGGGCAGGTCGGCCAGCGGGTCGGCCACGGCTTCATCTCCGCGCGGCGCGCCGGATTCCACCCACGCCACCAACGTTTCCTTTTCTTTTTGCGTGAGGCTGTGGTCGTTCTTGAACTTGCCCACCTCGGGGTCTGCGTGCCATGGGGGCATCTGGTCGGTCATCACCACTTCGCGAATCATGTCGGCCCAGCCGCTGACCTTGGTGAAACCTTGCATGGCGAAGGGGCCGACGGCGCCTTCGCGGTGGCAAGTGGTGCACTTCTGTTCGAGGATGGGGGCCACCTCGTTGTATGTCACGGCGGGCACATCGAAGAGGTTGATCTTGCAGCCCTTGGTTTCATGCTGGGGGGTATCCACGGGCGCACCTGCCAACAGCTTGTCAAGTGCGTCACGCAAGTATTGCTGGGTGGCTTCGGGCTTTTGCGCACCATAGTCAAAGCGGTCATCCACCGGGCCGCGATAGGCGATGGACCAATCCGACGGGCGCAACACGATGGCTTCGCAGGTGCGTTCCAGCCCCAGACTGCGTGCGACCACCTGGGTGGGGTCGAGCAGCACAGGAAGATTCACGCGGAACTCGCGCATCTCTGCTTCCACGTCGGCGCGCATGTCGTGCGAGTTGGCGTTGAGCATGAAGAAGACCACGCCCTTGTCTCGGTAAGCGCGGGATACGCGGCGCAATTCAGGGTAGCTCTGGCGGGCGATGGGGCAGCCATTCCCTTGCACATATAGCACCACGGCCTTTTCGTTGGCGTAACGATAAAGCTCGTGCGATTCACCGCGCTGGTCCATCAGGCGGAAGTTCTCCGCCTTGACCGGCTTGGCCGTGGGGTCCACGGCGGCGCCTGCTGTCAGGGCGCAGGCCATTGCCAACACTAGTGAAAACGAAACACGCATACTGCCCATGCTGTACAATCCTCTCGCTCCCACCGCAGGGGAGCTATTCCCCCACTACTTGGGATTATGCATAACGCCGTAGTTTGGACCCCAGCCGTTGCCACTTGGTTTTAACGCACGGGCAAGGTCCGCAGAATCAGGGTGCCCTGACATGATATTCGCACTTGTTTCAGTTTGCATTAGCGCCGCCACCACGGGCGGTTTGTATTCCTGGTCCAACGCCGAGGTGGACCGCTGGCTCAAGCAACACGCGGCGATAGGACAAACATTCGACGCCCGGCTGGCAGAAACCGTTGCAGTCACCTTGGGCACGCCCTACGACGACGGTCCCCTGGGCGAAGGCCCCGGTGCGCCCTACGATTCGGACCCCCTTATCGACCTTACCCGCGTGGACTGCGTCACCTATATTGAGCAAGCCGTTGCACTGGCGTCGTCGTCCGACCTGAAATCTGCCACGGAGTTCTTGCAGCAGATTCGCTACAAGGGCGGCAAGGTGGACTATGCCAGCCGCAACCATTTTCTAGAGGCGGACTGGCTGCGCAACAATGCCTGGTGTAAGGATGTATCGGGATCGCTCGGCCTCGAAACCGTGGCACTGACGCGCACGATAGACCGGGCGGATTTTTTCCGACGCACCAACGCACCCAGCGTAGGGCAGGGGCTGCCTGTGGAACAGGTGACCATTCATTACCTGCCGAATAGTCTTGCCCAGGCGGCTGAGGCAAAGCTGCCCGATGGGTGCATTGTCGCCTTTGTGGGCAAGGTGGACTGGTTGTTCTCTTTACATTGTGGCATCTGGCTGAATGGCAAGCTGCACCATGCCAGCTCGAAGTCGGGCAAGGCCGTGGCCATGGAGCTGTCGGACTATGTGGACGGCCAGGCCAACCGGTATCTTGGCTTCATTGCCTACAAGATCAATCCGCCCAAGCCCTAAAGTTATTGCTTTGCTTTTTGGTGGCGCGTGGTAGAATGGGTTAGAGCAATTCCGCTGGTCCTGTGCGGATGGGAGTCTGACCGCAGAAACGGTTTCCTGCTATAGCCGTTTGGTTTGTTGGTTCCGGGGTATGGAGCGCCGTGCGTTCCACCCTGCAAGGGCGGTCCCCATATCCTTACCTGCCCGTGCTCCCCCTTCCTAACTGCTTGGGTTACAGCACATTATGGGCAGTCTTTGACAGCCCCCGTAACCCGGTGCTAGCATCAAGCGTTGATAGAGAAACGCGGGTCCGGCATAGACCGGCAGTGCAATTGGAGGCAGGCAAGCATGAACGTAGTTATCAGCGGCCGACACATGGAAGTTACCGATGGTTTGCGGGGTCGAATTGAGGAAGGGCTAGGAAAGCTGGCGACGCATTTCGACAAGGTGATCGACGCGAACGTGGTGCTGGGGGTGGAGAAGCATCGGCATATTGCAGAAGTAAACCTGCACGCCAACGGTGTGCGCGTTCACAGTAAGGAATCCAGTCTTGATATGTACGCGTCTGTGGACGCGGTGTTGCACAAGCTTGAGAAGCAGTGTCTGAAGTATAAGGGCCGCATCAACCGGCACCAGCCCCGTGCGGCGGAGCGGGAGTACAATCATTCGATTATCGAGCCTTCGGGCGGCGTGCCGCACCCGGAGCGCGAGCTGCCCACGCACCGCGAGGTACACCGCGAGACCCTGATCATGAAGCCGCTGACGGTGGACGAGGCCGTGTTGCAGCTGGAGCTTACGGAAGACCAGTTCCTCGTGTTCTCAAACACGGACACGTCGCAGGTGAATGTGCTTTACAAATCGAGCGACGGCACCTTCGGGTTGCTTGAGCCGCAGTTCTAGGCAGGTGTTCATTAAGCCCTCCGCGAGCAGGACTTGCGGGGGGCTTTTTTGTGGGTGCGGAGGCATGTTACTTTAGCTATCCTCAACAGGAGCTTGCGGGCCTTTGAATACAAAAGACCTGCCTTTCAACCGGAAGGCTTCCATTCCCGTGGCGCGGATTCTTGAAAGCCTGCGCGATGAGATGGAATTCGAGCCGATTGCCGGATATCAAGGGCTAAACCGCCCCGTATATTCCCCGGACATCAATCGCCCAGGCCTTGCGCTATCTGGCTATCTCGAATACTTTGCGAACGACCGCATCCAGTTGTTGGGAAATACCGAAATCCATTTCATGGAGACCATGCCGACGGCGGTGCTGATGCAGCGCCTGCATGAAATGTTCTCCTTCGAGGTGCCGGTATTCGTTTTGTCGCGCAACTTGGAGCCTTTGCCAATATTCCTGGACATCTGTAACCGTCGCGGCGTGCCGGTGTTGCGCACAAATAAAAGCACTGACGAAGTGATGTCGCGCATCATCCTCTATCTGGCCGAGGAGTTCTCTCCCGAGACCACCGCGCACGGTACGGCGGTAGATTGCTTTGGGGTGGGCTGCCTGATAGTGGGGCCACCGGGAATAGGCAAGAGCGAAACCGCGCTGGAACTGGTGGAGCGCGGGCACCGGCTGGTGGCAGACGACGCCGTGCGCATCAAGCGCCTGCGCGAGGGCCACCTCTACGCCGAGACTAACGCGGTGGTGGAGCACCGGATGGAGATTCGCGGGGTTGGCATCATCGACGTGCGCTCGATATTCGGTGTGGGCTGCGTGCGAAACATCAAGCGGATTGGCTTGGTTATCGAATTGGAAATGTGGTCGCCCGAGGCGCATTACGACAGGACGGGGCTGAACGAGGACCATGTCGAAATACTCGGCGCGAAGATACCTTTCATCCGCATTCCCGTGCGTCCGGGCCGCAATATTGCTATCATCATCGAGGTGGCCTCATTGAACCACCGCCTCAAGGAATTGGGCACCAACACGGCCCAGGAACTGAACCAGAGAATTCTGGGGATGATGACGAATACGAAGAATTAAGTGGTGAGATGGTCGAAGACCATGTCACAACATGGATTTGTATAGCGGTCTCGGGGGAGGCCCAAGGCTTTGTGCGGTGAGTAATGCCCGCCGGTAGTGCGCCTGCGCGTCCAGAAAGACCCCATGAAATCCATTCACTTAATCCTCGGCTGCCATGCCCACCAACCCGTGGGCAACTTCGGCTTTGTGTTCGAGGAGGCCTACGAGAAATCCTACCTGCCGTTTATCGACACGCTCGACAAGTTCCCCGATGTGCGAGTCTCGCTGCACTACACAGGTCCGCTGTGGGACTGGTTCGAAGCCCATGTGCCGGATTACATCCAGCGCCTGAAAGCGATGGCCGAGCGTGGGCAGATTGAGATTATGGGCGGGGCCTATTACGAGCCTCTGCTCTGCGCTATACCCGAGCGCGATGCCATTGCCCAGATAAAGCGGATGCAGGTATGGTGTGAGAAGAACCTTGGGCAACGGCCCGAGGGCATGTGGCTGGCCGAGCGCGTTTGGGAACCGCACATGGCGCGGACGCTGGCAAAGGCCGGGGTGTCCTACACCGCGCTGGACGACAGCCACTTCCTGGCATCGGGGCTTACGCCGGAGCAGTTGTTCGGCTATTACATGACCGAGGACGAGGGGCTGGCCATTCGCGTGTTTCCGATACACGAGCGGCTGCGCTACACCATTCCCTTTCACCCGGTGGACGAGACCATCGCCTACCTGCGCGAGCACGCCTCGGAAGACGGGCAACGCTGCGCCGTGTTCCACGACGACACGGAGAAGTTCGGCGTGTGGCCGGGAACGTACTCCAGCGTCTATACCGAGGGCTGGCTGGAGCGTTTCTTTCAGGCGCTTACCGATAACAAGGACTGGATCAAGTCCGTCACGTATTCGGACTTTATGCAGGTAGCGCCGCCGATAGGGCGCACCTACATTACCTGCGCGTCCTATTCCGAAATGATGGGCTGGGCATTGCCCACCCCCATGCAACGACGATTGCATGATATCGAGAAGGAACTTGATGCCGAGCCTGAGCGCAAGGCGAGGTATGGCACCTTTGTTCGTGGGGGCTTCTGGCGTAGCTTCCTTGCTAAGTATGCCGAGTCCAACAACCTGCAGAAGCGAATGCTGTCGTCGAGCAAGCGGCTTGAAGAATTGCGAGCAACTCATACGGACTCGCCGGCCTTTATGGAAGCCGAGCGCCTGGTACATCAAGGCCAATGCAATTGCGCCTATTGGCATGGGGTGTTTGGCGGGCTGTATCTGAACCACCTGCGCACGGCGATTTACGAGCAATGCATCGCGGCGGACGTTGTGATGGATGGCATGTCTGGCGTGGGGGAGGGGGTGCGTGTGGCCGCACTGGATTTTGATGGCGACGGGCGCGACGAGGTGGTGGTGGACACGGCCACGACGCGGCTGCACATTGCCCCGGCGGATGGCGGCACCTTGTTCGAGTGGGACTACAAGCCGCGCCCCTTTAACGTGATGAACGTATTGACCCGCCGCGAGGAGGCGTATCACGCCCACCTGCAAGACGCGGAGGAGGTTCATGCGGACGGGCACGAAGGGGCAATCAGCATACACGACATCCTGCACGCCAAGGAATCCGGCTTACAGCAATTGCTGAACTACGACCGACACCGCCGCGCTTCGTTGCGCGATCGGTGTTTTCCCATCGATACCACGGTGGATGCGTTGTGGCGCGACCAATATGTGGAATGGAGCACGTTGCCGGGAGCGGCCTATGCCGCCACGTTGCTTGACGACGGCCTGCAACTGGTAGCGGAGAGTCCCATCGCCGGGCCGAATGACGGGCGGATTTCCGTTACGAAAACCTTGACCGTCTCCCCGGATGCATCGCGCTTGCGTGCTGCCTATACTATTGTGAACGCGGGCGAGGCCCCGGTGCGGTTTGGCTTTGGCGTGGACTGGGCCGTGAACTTTCTCGCGGGCGATGCTCACGATCGGTATTACCTGTCCGACAATGTGGACCTTGAACGTGCGCGCCTGAACACGCGGGCCACCCACGAGGCAATCAGCCACATGGGCCTGTGCGACGAGTGGATGCAATTGCGGTTCGACCTGCGAACCTCGCGCCCGGCGCGGTTTCACCGGTTCGCTTTGGAAACCGTGAGCCAGTCGGAAGGCGGACAGGAGCGGGTCTACCAAGGCAGCGTGCTGGTGCCCACATGGGCCGTGGCGTTAGAGCCGGGCGAGAAGTTTGAGGTGGAATTCGTTGTGACGGTGGGTGCGGTGGGTTAGCTCATATACTGATCCTTATCCAATCATGGCGAAACGTGGAGTATTGCGAGCGTGCTTATAGAAAAAGACTTGCAGGTTGTCAACAGGCTGGGCGTACATGCCCGGCCTGCAGCGGCTATTGTGCAAACCGTGTTGAACTTTGAGTCCGAAGTCCATTTCTTTCACAACGGCGCTCGCATCAATGCCAAAAGCATCATGGGATTGCTGACGTTGGCCGCCACTCAGGGCACCATCCTGCGGGTGATTTGCGAAGGTTCCGACGCTGAACAGGCCATGGCGGCGGTCAAGACCCTGTTCGCCAACGGCTTTGGGGAAGACTGAGTGCAACGGGAATTCCGGGGCATAGCTGTTTCTCCGGGCATTGCCATGGCCCCGGCTTTGGTGGTGGGTGGGCTGCGCCGCGAGGTGCCCGAGTACGAGGTCACCAACGCCAACGAAGAAATTACCCGCCTGACCGAGGCGCGCGACGCCACCCGCAAGGAGTTGGAACGCCTCTACCGCAAGACCGCCAAGGAAATCGGCGAGCAGCACGCGGGAATCTTCAGCGCGCACTTGCTGCTTCTGGACGATTTCGCCATAGTTCAGGATGTTGAGTCCCGCATTCGAGCGGCGAACCGCAATGCCGAGGCGGTCGTGATGGAGGTGACCGCCATCAACGCGGCGCTGTTGGGCAGCGTGGATGACCCGGTATTGCGTGAGCGCAAGGAAGATCTGCTCGACGTGGCGGACCGCCTCGTGCGCCAGTTGCTCAACGAGGCACGCCCCAGCCTGAAGGACTTGACCGAGCCGGTCATCGTGGCGGGGGAGACCCTGCCGCCGAGCGAGACGGCATCCATGAACTTCAGCGCGGTGAAGGGCATCGCCCTGGATACCGGCGGTCCCACCTCCCATACTGCCATTCTCGCCCGCGCCTTGGGCATCCCCGCCGTGATGGGGCTTGGCACGCTGATTGAGCACATCGGCCAGGACTCGCCGCTGATCATCGACGGTGGGCGAGGGCTGGTCATCGTGAACCCCACGCCGGAGACGGTGGAGACTTACCAACGCGCGGCGGAATCGCTGCACGCGGAACGTGCAGCGCAAGAATCTGCAGCAGGCACTGGTCCCTGCGTTACAGCGGACGGCGTTGAGATCGGCATCCACGCCAACATCGCGCTGCCGCTCGAGGTGACACCCAAGCTGCGCGATGCGGCACGGGGAATTGGGCTCTACCGCACCGAGTTTCTCTATCTCAATCGCGGGTCGCTGCCCAGTGAGGACGAACAATACGAAGCCTACCGCTCTGCGGCGGAGACCATGCACCCGTTGCCGGTGACCATCCGCACCATGGATATTGGCGGCGACAAGTTCGTGGCGCAGTTGGGGCGCGCGCGCGAGGAGAATCCGCAGTTAGGCTGGCGCGCCTTGCGCTTCTGCCTCGACCGGCATGACATCTTCAAGACCCAGCTTCGCGCTATCCTGCGGGCCTCGACCCTCGGCAACGTGCGGGTGATGTTTCCTATGGTGGGCGGCCTGTTGGAGCTGCGCGAGGCGCGCAGGATTCTCTCGGAAGTGCGGGAAGAATTCGACGCGGCAGGACACGCCTACGACCATAAGATGCCGGTGGGCGTGATGATTGAAATTCCCGCCGCCGTTACCATCGCCTGCCTGTTGGCGCGCGAATGCGACTTCTTTAGCATTGGCACCAACGACTTGATTCAATACACCCTCGCGGTCGATCGCGGTAACGAGAACATCGCCCACTTGTATCAACCGACACACCCTGCGGTACTGCGCATGATTCGAGACACGGCGAGTGCGGCCAACGCGGCGGGCCTGCCGTGCAGCGTCTGCGGCGAAATGGCCAGCGAGCCGCCCTATGCGCCTTTGCTCATTGGGTTGGGCATCCGCAACCTGAGCATGTCGGCCTTTGCCCTACCGTTGATGCGGGGACTGTTGTCCGTGTTGCGGCTGGATGAAGCCGAGGCCTTGGCGGCACAGGCGTTGTCGCTGGGTACGGCAGAGGAAATCGAGCCCCTGCTCGCGACATTTCTGGCTGAGTTGAAAAAGCGAGCGGGAATGGCCGAAGCGCCACATGCGTTGTCGCCAGAGCGATTTTAGGTAGACCCATGCAAAGACGGCGAATATCCATACTCACCTCCACGGGCTCGATAGGCTTGAGCGCGCTTGATGTAGTGCGCACATACCCGGACTTATTCGAGGTTGTGGCCCTTGGGGCGAACACACAGGATGCCGCCCTTGCAGAGCAGGTGCGGGAGTTCAAGCCTGAATACGTGGCCATCAGCGACGAAGCCGCTGCCGCACGCTTTACCGGTCACGGCCTGCCGGTCAAGGTGTTGCCCGGTAAAGCCGGGCTGCGAGAGGCTGCTCAGATTGATGTGGATATCGTTCTCTGCGCGGTGGTGGGGGCGGCTGGTCTGGACCCATTGCTTGGTGCAATCGAGGCGGGCAACTCGGTGGCGGTGGCGAACAAGGAGCCCTTGGTGATGGCGGGCAAGCTGGTGATGGAGGAAGCAGCCCGGCGTGGTGTGAGCGTGCTGCCAGTCGATAGTGAACATAATGCGATATTCCAATGTCTGCACGGCTACCGAATCGAGGACGTGCAGTGCATCCACCTGACGGCCTCGGGCGGGCCCTTCTATGGCAAACCCCGAGAGCAGCTTGCCGCGGTCACCCCGGAGCAGGCGGTCGTTCACCCCACTTGGAACATGGGCGAGAAGATCAGCGTGGACAGCGCAACCCTCATGAATAAAGGGTTGGAACTGGTGGAAGCCATGTGGCTGTTCGGCCTGCCCGAGAGCCAGATCAACGTGGTAATCCATCCCCAGAGTATCGTGCACAGCCTGGTCGAGTACCGTGATGGGAACATCCTCGCGCAGTTGGGCGTTACCGACATGCGCTTTCCCATCCTGTTCGCGCTGACATGGCCGGAGCGGGTAGAATCCCCCATGAAGCGGCTCGACCTGACGACGATGGCCGCGCTTACCTTTGCAGCCCCGGACTTCCGGGAATTCCCCTGCCTGGGTTTGGCGCGTGCAGCGGCGGCGGAAGGCGGCACAGCAACGGCGATACTCAATGCCGCCAATGAGGCGGCAGTGGACGCCTTCCGCGCCCGGCGCATTCACTTCCTGAGCATCAGCGAAGTGGTGGCGGGGGCGATGGAAGCCTGCCCGGCGTCGCAGGATTACGGCCTGTATGCCGTACTCGACGCCGACCGGCGCGCCCGCGAGGCAGCGGAACGCGCGATTGAAAAGATAGGAAGTTAGCGTATGTTATCGTTTTTGATATTCGTCGGCGTGTTGAGCCTGCTCATTTTTGTGCATGAGCTGGGCCATTTTCTCGCCGCCAAGGCCTGCAACATCTATTGCGACCAGTTTTCGATTGGTATGCCGCCACGCGTGTTTGGCTTCAAGTGGGGCGAAACGGATTACTGCATTGGGGCGTTGCCGCTGGGTGGCTATGTGAAGATGGCCGGGCAGGAAGACGCCCCCCTCAGCGAGGAAGAGCGCGAGCAAACCTACGGCCATGTCTCGCCCGAACGCTTCTTCAACAACAAGCCCGTCTACCAGCGCATCTTTGTGCTGCTGGCGGGTCCATTTATGAACCTGCTGCTGGCCTTCCTCATTTACCTGTTCATCGCCGCGCGCGGAGCAGAAGTCCCCGTGAGTGAGATCGAGGCGCGCATCGGGATGATTGGTGAGAACACACCCGCGCTCACTGCGCCGCTGTGGTTGCTGGAAGGTGACGAAACCACGGCAGACACCACGGCTCCCGCCGATGCCACCGGCTGGAAGACCGGCGACTTGCTGCTGACCATGAACGGCAGTCCGATAAAGAACATCCGCGACGTTGCCATGAATGGCATGTTGAAGGGTGACGGCACGCCGCACACCTTCCTGCTGCAACGTGAAGAGAGCGACGGCACCACGCGCCGCTACTTCACGGAAGTAGCACCAAAGAAGATGACCGAAGAAGACGAGTACCCGCGCATCGGCGTGGCTCCCTATGATGGCGCGCTGGTGAAGGAACTCTTGCCCGGCGCCCCGGGCGAGCAGGCGGGTCTTCAGCCGAACGATCTTATCGTGCGTATCAATGCCCAGCCGGTGGACCGCGCCACCTTCATCGACCAAGTGGAAAAGGTTCCCGAAGGGGAGTCGCTGACCCTCACCGTGAAGCGCGGCGAGGCGCTGGTGGATGTAAGCATCGCCCCGCGCACGCTGGGCCGCATGAATGAAATGTATACCATACCCCACTTCAACCCGGTGTCGGGCGAAGAGGCAGACGCCGTTCCCGTGATTGCTTCTATCTCGAAAGAGTTCGCCGAATCCAGCGGTTTGCAGCCCAAAGACCGTATCATCGAAGTGAATGGACAACCTGCCACGGCGAAGTTGTTCTACGAGAGCGAGCGGGACAATCCGGGGGGCAGCATGGCGGTGAAGATTGAGCGGCCCGCCGTTCTCTTTGGATTGCTGCGGGGTGCGTCCACGTTGGAGGCCACGCTGCCGATAGCCTCGGTGCGAGCCGTGGGCGTTACTTTGGGTTCTCCCACGATCTTCGACCGTGCCGAGCCAGCCGAGATTCTGCCCCGCGCGTGGCAGGAATGCAGCCAGCAGGTGGGGATTGTGGTTAGCACCTTGCGGGCATTGTTCACCGCGACTGTCAGCGTGAAGGAACTGGGCGGCCCGGTGATGATTGCGCAAGTGACCATGCAGGCGGCGCAGATGGGTTGGGAACCCCTCTTCCGCACCACGGCCTTCATTAGCCTGAACCTGTTTATATTGAACCTGCTGCCGCTGCCTGTGCTGGATGGTGGCCAAATTGTGTTGAACCTGGTTGAAGGCATTCGGCGCAAGCCCTTGAGCCTCGATATTCAGGGGCGCATACAAATGGTGGGCGTGGTGATGATAATTGCGTTGATGTTGTTTGTGACGTGGAACGATGTGAGCCGCTTGATTACCGGGTTGTTGACCGGGGCTTACTAGGCTCGCGGTTTTTATAGATGTTGCGGGTAACCCCCTCACCCTAACCCTCTCCCCCTGCCAGGGGGAGAGGGGACCAGAGTGAGTCCTTCGGTTGGGGGAGTGGTGGTTCGGAAACTCGCCACAATATGGAGTTAAACGTCGAGTCTGTTTATCTGGTCCCCTCTCCACCGCCTGCCCTGCCGATGCAACTTGAGAAGAACCAGAATTCGGGGGAGAGGGTTAGGGTGAGGGGGCGATTCCCAACCCTGATATTCTCTATGGAAAATTTCTCGATACGCTCAGAACTAAAGATATACATTCCAGATTAAGAAGGATTTGATTCGTGGGAGACTTGGTCTGCAAGTTTGGGGGGACGTCGCTGGCGGATGCGGCGTGCATACGTCGGGCGGAGGCGATCATTCGCTCGGATGAGCGGCGCCGGTTCGTGGTGCCTTCTGCGCCGGGCAAGCGCTTTGCGGACGATCGGAAGATTACGGACCTGCTCTACGCTTGGCACAGCATTGCCAGCCAAGGGCTGGACGCGTCCGAGCCGCGCAACCTGGTGAAGCAGCGCTACGAGGAACTGGTGCGCGATCTCGACATCGACCTCGATATTGCCAGCCTGATCGCCAGCATCGAGGCCGAAGCGGCCACACTCCCCATTCCTGATTTTATGGCCTCGCGCGGGGAATACCTGAATGGCCGCATCATGGCGGTGCTGCTGGGGGCAACCTTTGTGGACCCGGCAGAAGCCATTCGCTTCAACGAGGAAGGGCAGCTCGACGAGCATTCTTATGAGGCGCTTTCGGATCGCCTGCGTGGCCCGGGCGTGTTTGTCATACCGGGCTTCTACGGCGCGCTGCCCAATGGCGAAGTGAAGACCTTCTCGCGCGGTGGCAGCGACATCACCGGCGCGATTGTGGCGCGGGCCATCCACGCGGAATGCTACGAGAACTGGAGCGATGTTTCCGGTTTCCTTATGGCCGACCCGCGCATTGTCGAGAATCCCAAGGAGATTGGCGAGATTACCTACCAGGAACTGCGCGAGCTTTCCTACATGGGCGCGACCGTGCTTCACGACGAGGCCATCTTTCCCGTGCGCAAGGTGGGGATTCCCATCAACCTGCGCAATACGTGGAAGCCCGAGCATCCCGGCACGCGGATTGTGTCCACGCGCAACGCCACCGAGCCCGTATGCGGCATTGCCGGGCGCGCGGGCTTCTCGATGATCAACGTCGAAAAGGCCTTCATGAACAAGGAGCGCGGCTTCGGCCTGCGCATCCTGCGCGTGCTCGAAGACCACCATGTGTCGTGGGAGCACATGCCCACGGGTATCGACACAATCTCCCTCATTGTGCGCGACGAGGAAATTGCGACCCACGGCAAGTCCGTGCTGGACGCGATACGCAGCTCCTGCAATCCAGACGAGTTGGGCATCACGCCGGGGCTGGCCATCATCGCCACGGTGGGACTGGGCATGAGCCACCATGTGGGCGTGGCCGCCCGCCTCTGCACCGCACTGGCCGAGGCCGAGGTGAACATCCGAGTGATCGACCAAGGTTCCTCTGAAATGAACATCATCATCGGCGTGGAAGAGGGCGATCTGCACGCAGCGGTGCGCGCCCTCTACCATGCGTTCGCAGATTGGAAGAGTTAACCCAATGAAACGCCGCACCAAGATCGTCTGCACCATCGGCCCGGCCACGGAATCCGAAGAGCGCATCAACCTGTTGATCGACGCAGGCATGAACGTGGCGCGGCTCAATTTTTCGCATGGCAAGCACGAGCACCACCGCGCGGTGTACGACCTGATTCGGCGGGTGGCGGAAGAGAAGGGCGTCAATGTCGGC
>JBIKMR010000209.1:0-7847 GCA_044359155.1 Candidatus Hydrogenedentales bacterium
GAATGGGGGGGGCGTAGTTGTAGAGGGCGGGGGAGGGGGAAGTCCACGGCTGGGTGCGGGGGAGCAGGAGGATAAGCACGGTGAGGAGGGCGGCGTTGAGGAAGATGACGCCCTCGGTGAGCAGGCGACCGGAGGCGAAGCCGGGCAGGGCGCGCTCGAAGTTCATGACGCAGACGCTCCACAGCAGCACCAGCAGGAGCAGCTGCCCCTTGCCGAGGTGGGACGTGGGCAGCAGGGCGAGCGGCTCGCGTAGGTGCCGGTTGAGCAGCAGCATTCCGCAGGCGGCGATGCTCCAAAAGATCAGCGCGAACCAAGCCGTGGCGGGCAGGGTGAGCCAGTCCAGCATGGGTGCGGTGAATGCTGCAGCAATGGTTTCCTTGTCCACCCATTCGACCGCGTTCTTTTCCGCGTTCACATAGACCAGCAGGAAGAGCACAAAGCCGACGGCCCACACTTCTGCACGCGGGTTCACGCGGGGCCAATCGCTTACTGCGCCCTTTTTCTCTGCCAGCCAGCCGAGCGTCAGCGCAATGCCGATGCCGTTGATGAAGCCATAGGTCTGTTCAAGGAAGCTGTGCCAGTTGCTATTCTGGTAATGCTGCCAAGCCTCGATGGTCGCGGGGTCCGTGGTGATTTCGGGGTTGCCGAGCGAGACCATCATCAGCTTGATGAAGGCGGCCCCGCTGAAACCCAGCCCGCCGATGGCCCCGCTTACCAGCGCGGCATAAACTACGGGCACGGCGTTGTGGCGGCGCATCCACCAGAGCATGGCCAGCAGGGCGCCGAGTACGCAGGCCCAGCCATCGCCGCGCGGGGGCGTGAGGCGGATGCCTGCCCCGCCAAAGTTGAAAAGCGTTGGGAGCAGGATGAGGCAGGCAATAGCGCCGAGCGCCATGGCGGCGAAGAGGGTGGCATCCCGGCGGAGGTGGCCGTGCCGTTTGAAGTAGAGCAGCAGGGCCATGCACAGGCCGATGATCCAGCCGATGTGATGGGGGTGGCTCTGGAAGAACTGGGGCCAGTTGATGAGCGCGGATTGCAGCGCTTCCTCGTAGGGCATGTTGTGCTCGGCCGCAAGGGCGCGGAGTTTTTCCAAGTCCCCCTGCGGATGCACGAGCAGCGTGTGCAGCAAGCCGGACAATCCCGTGAAATTGCACAGGGTTTGAAGCACGAAGCCAGCGGTTGCGCCGATGGCGGCATATAGCGCAGGCCCAAATGTGGGCGCGCCTGCCAGAAAAAAAACAATTGCTGCGGCCAGCGCGGCGGAGAGTGTGGCGGCGATGCCAGTGCCCCCGAGCGTGAGCGGAACGAGCAACGCAATCAAGGAGGGCAAGAGCAGCCAAACGATTGAGAACTGGTGCGTCCGCCGATCCCACAGGTCGTAAGCGCCCAAAGCAACCAAGGCAATTACCGCCTCGGGCCAGTCGGTGTCGAACCAATAGAGAGGGCTTTCGTGTCGGCTCCACGTTTGTGCATAGTCGGATCCCCACTGCTCGATGGCGGGTAGCAGCACCAGGGTGTATATACCCCAAAAGGCGAATATCCAGCCCAGCGGTTGCAGCAGGCCAGTCAGGCGGGGGCGGTGGAATACCGCTGGCAAGGCAGTGCCCGCACCGCCCAGTGCGCCCCACAGAAAGCCGATGAACCACAGCCCGGCGAAGCCGTATACCTGCGAGGGCAAGTGGCCGGAATGGGTGTAGGCGATGACTTGCATATAGGAAATGGTGCCGCCGAATCCCCAGCCGAGCGCTCCGAACATGCCGAAGAAGGGGACACGTCGCCACCAGTCTGCCCGGCCCGAAAGCAGGCAGGCGGTGATGGCGGCCAGCGCGCCGGGAATCATGGCGCCATACTCATGCCCGAAGTTGCCGCGTATTCCCCAGCCGATGGACAGGGCGACGGCCACCGCGAAAATAGGCAGGGGCGCAATCAGCGGAGAACGGGCAGCGGTCATGAGGATTTCCTGAAGCAGGTTTCATGGATCACGTGCAGCATCTGCCGGGCGCGCGCAGTGGCAGTGTGGTGCTGCAGGAAGTGCGCTTCGCCCGCCTGCGCAATGCGCGAGGTTTCTTGCAGGTTGTTGAAGCACTGGCCCAGCTTTCCGAGCATGTCGCAGGGTGTGTCGAAGAAGATGGCGGACTCGCCGTCCACGAAGTCATGCGGAATATGGATGGGCAGGCGTTCGGACAGCAACATGCAGCCGTGCGCGGGAAGTTCCCAATAGCGCACGGTGTCGTATCCCTTGCCGAATAGGCTAAGGCCTAAGCGGCTGTGCCCTATTCGGTCGGCGTATTCTTCGGTCGGGTAGGACTTGGACAGGTCCAGCCCCATCCTGCGTTCGAGATACTCGAGCAACAACCTGCGCAGGCCAAAGCGGCGGTGCCCCGCCCAGAATAGGGGGATGTCGCGCGGGAAGGCGTGCGGGCGAATCTTTGATTCGGCAAAGCCGAAGGGCAGGGGATACACGCCGGGGCCGTAGTCCAGAAAATTCGCCATCTCGCGCTTGAAGTAGAGGTCGAAGTCGGGAACTCGCAGATGCGCCATCACGTCAGGGCGCATGTCGGCGCATTCGTCCATTGCGTCCACAAACACCACGGGAATTCCTGCATCGCGCGCGGCATGGACCATGGCCCGCGTTTCCTCGGCGGGCAGTTCTCGTTCGCCATCGCCGAACAGCAGCAGGTCGAATTGCCTGACCTTCAATTGCTGGATGATTTCGGGGGCAGCGAGGGGCACGCCGGTCTGGTTGAAGGCGCATGGATAGTTGCCTAGCAGCGCAGGCTGTTCGCCGTGGAGCGTGGGCTTGAAGGGCCAGTCGCATACCTGTTCGCTGCCGAGCACTTCGCAGAGTCCCTCGAAGAGGACATCCAAACCAAAGTGCGGGGCGGGGTGGATTAGGAAGAGGATGCGCGGCGGCGGCCCCGGCCATTGGAAGCTGGAATCCATGAGTGCATCCCAGCGGGTATCGACGGGCTGGGGGGGTATCGTGATGGGGCGGGGTTCTTCGACATAGGCTTGGTCAAAAGCCAGGCGCGTGCGCGCGGCAAGGGCGGTGGCCCCGGCATGGTGCAGGATGCGGGCGTAGGACTCGAAGGCGAGCGCATCGTTCGGCGCGTTCTCGGTCACATGGTAGAAATTGCCCTGCGCCCGCAGCAGAAAGTGGCGCGCGTTCGCCGGGGTGGATGCTTCTGCCACGTCGGCCAGATAGGTGAGCGCCTGCGCATGGATGGCAGCGAGCACATTCCGATCCTTCAGATAGGCATCGGGAATGTCCATCAGCTCGTTGTAAGCCCAGTCCGTATTTCCCCGGCTGGCCAACTGCACGGAACGGTTAAACGGATCGTAACCGCCAAGAACAACCTTATACAGAATGTAATGACTGTTAACTTGCTCCTCCGGCCATGTCTGATAAATCCCAAACCCACATCCCGCCGCTTGGGCTGAGAGGTCTTGCGGGGAGGGGACTCCTTGCGTATCGCAGAGGAGGAGTATGCCTGCGCCATCTGGGGTGAGCAGCGGCTTGAGCCACTCGATGAAGTCCGCCCAGCAGTGGGACCACGGGGTGGCATCTTGTATGACGACAACGTCGAAGGACTCCGGAGGAAAGGGGGTGGGGGAATCCACGGCATCAGGCGCGAGCACATGGTCGGCGAATCGGGCGACCAGTTCCCGATGCTGTGAGTCCGCCTCGATGGTGGACACGGGCACATTGAGCGCCTTGCGCAACACGCCGCAGAGCAGGGTGGTTGCCTTGCCCGCCACGAGAATCTGCCGCGCCCAAGGGGGGACTTTGTTGGCAAGCTGCACCAGCTCCCCCCGGTAACGCTCCGGGTTGGAGGTGGGGGTCACGCTGGCCCGAGCTCCTTTTTCAGGGCCATCTTGTTCACCTTGCCATTGGCCAGCAGCGGCAGCATGGGGCGCACATCGAATTGCTTGGGCACCTTGAAGTTGGCCAAGCGGTCGCGGGCGTGGGTGCGCAGTTCTTCGGGAGTCACTGTTGCACCGGGCTTCGCCATGATGAAGGCATGGCCGACCTCGTCGTAGGTGGGGTCCGGCACGCCAATGACCGCAGCGAAGAGCACGCCGGGGTGTGACTCAAGCACGTCCTCGACCTCGCGTGGGAAGACGTTCTCGCCGCCGGTCTTGAACATTTCCGAGCGTCGGCCCGAGATGTAGATGTTACCGTCCTCGTTGATGTAGCCAAGGTCGCTGGTGTAGTACCACCCCGCCTCGTCGATCACCTGGTTGGTGACTGCGGGGTTCTTGAAATAGCCCTTCATCACGATGGGGCCCCGGAAGGCGAGTTCGCCAATCGTTCCCGTGGGCACGGGCTGGCGGTGCTCGTCCACCACAATCATTTCGTAGGGAGGTACCACGCGCCCTACACTGGCACCCAGCACCTCGTTGGTGTCGTCTGGCATGGTGTAGGTGGCAAAGCCACAAAGTTCGGTACTGCCATAGCCGGTGACCAGGCGCGCGCCACTCTTTGCCGCAATGCTGGACAAGACATCAAGCACCAGCTTGGGTGCGCCCGAGCCGCCCCACACGAAGGTGCGCATGGCACTCCAGTCCATCTCGCGGAACTTGGGGGTCTGGAACTGCATGAGGTACATAACCGGCACCTGCCCCAGCAGGGTAACGCGTTCCTTCTCGATGATCTCGAGGGACTCGGCGGGGTCGAAACGGTCCATGATGATAAGGGTAGCGCCCACGAAGATAGCACCAAAGCCAATCTCGACATCGGCGGCCACGTGGTTGATGGGGAAGTGGAGCAGCACGCGGCCATCCGGGCGGAAGCCCATGTATTCCACCTCGACCGCAATGTTGGTAACGATCGCATGGTGCGATTGCAGCACGCCCTTGGGCTTGCCGGTAGAGCCGGAGGTATACATGAGCAGGACTTCGTCCTGATCGCTCACTTCGGAAACACGTTGCGCGAGCGCGGCGTCCAAATCGGGGCGGGGCGCGGAGGTCTGTGCCTCGTAGTTGAGCGTGCCCTCGGGGGCCTCGCCGATAACCCAGACTTGCGATATGCAGGCGAATTCTTGGGCAAAGGTCATGCCGGCCTGGGTCAGGTCGATGCCTTGGTATTCGCGCAGGGTGATGAGTACGGTGGGCTCGCTGTGGCCCACCATATAGCGCAGCTCCTCGACGGAGAACTTGGGGGAAAGGCCCAGCCAGATGGCCCCGACCTTGGAGGCTGCCATGAAGGTGATAAGGAACTCGGGGCGTCCCATGCTGACCATGGCGACGCGGTCGCCCTTGCGCACTCCTGATTCCAGCATGGCCTTGGCGGCAAGGTCTACCCTGTCGCGGAACTGGGCCCAGGTGATGCGCTGTTCCTCGAAGACCAAGGCTTCCGCGTCGGGCTTTTCAACCGCCCACTTTTCCACGTAATGCCAGAGCAGGGTTCCGTCCGGGGTGGCCATACCATTGATCTCCAAGCAGGTCGTCAGCGATTCAACGAAACACATGCGTTACGAATGGCGCGTTTATCCTCAGCATTCCACACCAGAAAGTGGCAGTGCGTCAAGCTGGAATCTTCCTGCTTGCCGAGCAGCTCAATGCGAATCTGTGTATCCGGCAGCACCATGCCCGTAAAGTTGGCGCGAATGGTGGCCACGCGGGTGGGGTCGCCGTCGGCCTCGGCAGCCACAATCTCGCGCACGGCATAGGCGAGGGTCGCCGTGCCATGGACAATCGGGTCCGGCAGGCCAACCGCATGGGCAAAGGCGGGGGAGGTATGGATGGGGTTGTGTACGTCGCCACAGCCGTCGTAGAGGTACGAGGCCAAAGGGTGTACGTGCAGCGACTTGCTCCAGAGCGGGCCGTCCTGCCGGGACACGCGCTCCATCTCTTGCACCGCGTCTTTGCCCTTGGGCTCGCCCACGCATTTCACATCGCGCAGCATCGCGCCGGAGTATTCGGTGAACACGGGCTGGCCATCGCAGGTGGCTTCGTATCGCACAACCATGTGCGTGCCCGCGCGGTGGGGCAGCACGGCGGCCACCTCTGCAGTGATGCTCAGGCGCTGGCCGGGGCGCATCGGCTGGTGGATTTCCAGCACTTCCGAATAATGTACCTGCCGCACGGCGACGTCTGCCGGGAAGTCGTCGGTCTTCCAGAAGCGGTCGCGGTAGAGGGTCATGTGCCATGAGAGCGAAGCCGCCAGCATGGGGGGGGCGATGGCTCCGCCGGGGCGTTCGTCGTCAAAGTAAAAAGGGTTGGGGTCCAGCGTGCCCGCCGCGTAGTTGGTGGACTGCCGTGGGGTGATCTCCACCTCGTAGGGGGTGGACCTGCGCCCGGCGAGATCGGTGGACACTTCCATGTGGGGACTCCCGGCGCGTGAAGCTATTGCGGTTCGGTGTAGGCCTTGCGGGGCTTTTCCATCAAGTCCTCAAATGCCTGAGGATTCGTGTCCGGCTTGTCCAAGTTACTACGCCAGATAAAATCCAGGGCAAGCGCCCCCATTATGATCACGAAAAGAGTGGCGGAAATGCCGATGCACACCAGAATCATGCGCGGGTAGCGTTCACGCGTGGGCGGGGCAACAGGCGGAGTATCCGGGCGCTCGCTCATTACAGGTTGCGCAGGGTGGCGCCGGTATATATTTGGCGCGGGCGGTGGATGCGCCCATCGGGATCGTTGCGCATTTCCATCCAGTGGGCAATCCAGCCGGGCATACGCCCGATGCTGAACAACACGGTGAACATGTTGGTGGGAATGCCCAGCGCGCGGTAGATAACGCCGCTGTAGAAGTCCACGTTGGGATAGAGCTTGCGGCTGATGAAGAAGTCGTCTTCAAGCGCGACCTGTTCAAGGCTCTTGGCGATGTCGAGAAGGGGGTCAGTCACGCCGAGTTCTTCGAGCACGGCGTCTGCCGCTGCCTTGAGCAGCTTGGCGCGCGGGTCGAAGTTCTTGTACACGCGGTGGCCGAAGCCCATCAGGCGGAAGCCCGAGTCCTTGCGCTTTGCCAGCTCGACGTACTTCTTGTAGTCCGCGCCGTCGGCCTGAATCTGCTCGAGCATTTCGAGCACGGCTTGGTTTGCGCCGCCATGCAGGGGACCCCAGAGGGCGTTCACGCCAGCGGATACGGAAGCGTAGATGTTGGCCTCGCTGCTGGAAACCATGCGCACGGTTGAGGTGCTGCAATTCTGCTCGTGGTCCGCGTGCAGCACAAGCAGCATGTCCAGCGCATCCACCAATACCTGCTTGGGGGCCTCGTCGGAACAGGGGGTGGCGAACATGGTGTGCAGGAAATTGGCCGAATAGCTGAGATCATTGCGGGGGTAGATGAGCGGCTGGCCGATTGACTTCTTGTAGGAGAAAGCGGCGAGCGTGTTCACCTGCGAAATGAGGCGCAGAATGTTCTTGTCGATGTGCGCGTCGTCTGTCGAGTCGTGCGGGTGAAAGCTGGACATAGCATTGATCATGCCGGACAGGATGTTCATCGGGTGCGCGGTGACGGGGAAGTGATCGAAGAACTTGAGCAGGCTTTCATGCACCAGCGCGTTTTCTTGCAGTGACTTGTTCCACCCAGCGGACTGCTCGGGCGTGGGCAAGTCTCCGTTCACCAGCAGGTAGGCCACATCGGGAAAGCTGACCTTGCCCGCGAGGTCTTCAATGGGATAGCCGCGATAGCGAAGGATGCCGGTCTCACCGTCGATGTAGGTGATGGAACTCTTGCAGGCCCCGGTGTTGCCGTAGCCGGGGTCATAGGTGACTGCGCCCGTCAGCGCCCGGAGCTTCGATATGTCTATGGCGAGCTCGTCTTCCGTGCCGCGAAAGGTGGGCAGGTCAAACTCTTTGCCGTCGATGGTCAACTTGGCGGTCATGAGATTCTCCATCCG
>JBIKMR010000428.1:0-7779 GCA_044359155.1 Candidatus Hydrogenedentales bacterium
TTAGTATTAATTGGGGACAAAAAGCCTGCATATTACGAACCCTCTCCGACATTACGGAAGTAAAACAGATGCACCGCAAGATACTCAACGCCGAAAAAATGCAAGTCATTGGTGAATTCAGTGGGGGCGTTGCGCACGACATCAATAACATTCTCGGCTCCATACTTGGTCACCAACAACTCGTCGAAATGGTGGGTCCGGTCAACGAGAAGCAACAAGAGTGCCTCAGAAGAATTGAAAACACGGTCCAGCAAGGGGTGCAGTTAGTCCGCAGGCTCATCAAGTTCTCCAAAGGTCACGGGCCAACGAGACAAAACTTGGACCTCGTCACACTCCTGAGGGACACGATAAATTTCGTAAAAACGATGTTGCCAAGTGGAGTGAAAATTAACCT
Organism: Candidatus Hydrogenedentales bacterium; assembly: GCA_044359155.1. Lineage (GTDB taxonomy): Bacteria > Hydrogenedentota > Hydrogenedentia > Hydrogenedentales > JAEUWI01 > WGMK01. The sequence goes on from JBIKMR010000428.1 coordinate 395, forward strand.
TGTCACCGAGTCGCAGTCGTCCCTGCAGATGATAAACGAGGACGACATACTGCAGATCGTGATGAACCTCTGCGTAAACGCGTCACAGGCAATGGAGGGTCATGGCCAGATCACCATTCAGCTTACCACGGAACGCCTTCATCGTGACGCTAGAGCAGAAGGACCTGACCAAGACAGAGAGATGCTCTGCCTTACCGTGCGCGATACCGGACCCGGGATCAGTGAAGAATATTCAAGCAAAGTATTCACGGCATTCTTTACAACCAAGGACGCAACCGGCGGAACAGGCCTGGGCCTCGCAACCGTGAAGAGAATCTGCGACGGATATGGTTGGAAAATAGCAACACATAACGATGCCGGCGCGGTGTTCAAGATATTGATGCCGCAGGCCAAAGTTGAGACACAAGAAGTCGCCACAACGTCGGGTGGGATTATCTGGTTTGACGAGGAGGATACAGCCGCCACCACCATTAGCACGGAGCAATGAACATGGATGTGATGTTTATAAATTGTCTCGGCATGAAATGCCCCATGCCAATAGTACATGTGTCACGTGTGGCGCAGTCGGCAAGCAAGGGAAGCCAAATCGAAGCAAGTGCGGATGATCCCGCATTTTACTCTGACATTCATGCATGGTGCGAGATCACCGGCCATAAAGTCGAGCCACTGCCAACAGACGATGCATCAATTATACGCGTGCTAATCACGCTGCAAAACTAGCTACCAAAAGGACACCTGATGTCGAACCCCGTGCAACGAGAGGAGCTGCTTTCCCTATCGATGAAAGTCGAACAACTGGAGCAGCTATATCACGAAGCGAAGCAGACTGCCGAGCAACCTTCGCTGACACTGATGATTTTCTCCGACAACTTGGAACGGGTGGGAATAGCCTACACGATGGCGCTCGCCGCAGCGGCCATGGGTTGGAAGGTGAACATGTTCTTCGCCTTCTGGGGAATATCGGCCGCTAGAGTTAAGGCAACCTATGGAGGAAAATCGCTTATCGACAAGCTGATAACCGCGATGACAGGGAAGACGCTGGACCGGCTCAAGCTGAGCAAGTTCAACATGCTGGGTTTCGGAAAGTATGCCTTCGCGGCCATGGGTGAGAGCAAGCAGCTTCCCGACTGTCCCTCACTTGCCAAAGAAGCCGCCAAGCACCCGATGATTACCTTGACAGCATGCAGCGCCACTGTCCACATGATGGGCATACAAAAGCATGAGCTGCTTGAAGGGGTGCGTGATGGCGGGATGGTCACCTTCCTTCACAGGGCGTCAGTATCTAGCGTAAGTTTCATGGTATGAGCGAGCAGAATGTGGAGAAAACATTGAACAGCAGCGAGGCGCCGGAGAGCCGGAGTGCTGAGAACCGCGATGAAACGCGTCCGTCAGCGCTGGAGAGTGCAAACAAAGCACTAGCCCGGGCAAACATTGACGCTGCACATTCAATCATACAGCTACAAGATAAGGTGGAGCTACTGAAGAATGAACTGCTTCGCTATCATATGGCTCTCGCAAAAATTGACCCCGAGATAAGGCGCGCATCGCAAGCCCTCTGTGGCATGAAAGACACCTACTGCAATGAAATCGCCAGTGAGTGTTACAAGTACTACCAGGTGCTGCGCAGCCTTGAAGAGCCGCTCATTCTTGCCACGGGTATGTTGACACACATTTGTAACCCATCACCGCCGTCCTCCGAGCTCGCTAAAACGTGCAATCTAAGGGAACTGTTGTTGGAGTTACTAGACGACTTCGCAAGCCGAGCTGCCACAAAGCAGATTGAGATGACACTAAGCCTAGCACCGGAAGTTCCCAAGACGATGTATATACCGGCCCAGATCATACAACAGATTACAAGAGAGTTGATTAACAACGCGATCAAGCATAGTCGACCCAACAGGATTGCCGTAACTATTGGCATGAAAGAAAAAGGGTCTCACGAATCGATATTGCAGCTAAGCGTTACCGATGACGGCATCGGTATGTCGGCCGAGACGCTCAGTAAGGTCAATTCAGCTATACAAGGCCACTCGAGTTTTGCATCAAACGATCGCGCCATTGGAATGGGGTATACCCTGCTGCCACGACTGGCTGAACTATGCGAAGGCAGGTTGAGCGTGGAATCGATGCAAGAAGGCGGTATCGCCGTCATGCTCGAAGTTCCCATGCATCATCGATATACGGCAGAAACCGCCGCCAGACGTCACTTCCAATCACTGTCCGACACGCTGGAACAGGCCAGCCCGCCGCTGCATTTGGTCGTTGTGGCGGAAAGCATTGAAAAGTTGGCGAATGACTGCCAGACGATGTCCGAACTCGTTACCAAAGGCGAAGCCAGCATGCTGACAGACTGCAGGCAAATACGGGATTACCTCCTGAATCCAGGAAATCTGCAGGCATGTTTGCTGCTACATGGCGACTATGGACTCGAGTGCATACGCAGACTTTCGGAGGAACTTTTTGAAAAGCAGAAGCGCCAATGCTTCCTCTATCTAAGCACGACGTCCAACTCAGTGACCACGGACGAACTCCGGGACTTGGGTATCGACGGCATGCTACGAATTCCTATCACCGCCACAAAGGTCAGAGAAGTCTTGCGAGGTGTAAAGGGGCGACTAGCCTCGTGATATATACCTGATCATGGAAAGGTTGCATATCTATCCGTTTCGCTCGCTACCACGATTTGCAGTGCAGATACCCTGCAACATCTACACCTCGGGAGCGTTGGAAGATTGTCAGCATGGACACGTAATCGACATCAGCGAGTGTGGCGTCTGCCTAAGCATGCAGCACCTTGATCCAAGCGACAACTTGGAGATTGGGCTCATGCTGGATTCCAGCACCAAAGAGAAAAATGAATTGCGTCTACCAATAGAAATCCGCACGCAACGCGCCTTCGAAGATCACGTACTGATAGGCGCAAGAATCGGACTGATTGGAGAAGAGAGCAGGGAAGCGCTCCGAAACTTCACACTGATGGAATTGGGCAAAAGCGTTGACTATGCCAACGCGATCGCGCAGGGAGAATAGCCATGATAGAAAAGCAACACTACGGTCAGATATTGATCGTCGATGACCGTGACGTCAACCGGGATATACTCTCCACCATGCTTCAAGCTAGTGGCTTAAGCACAGTCACAGCCAACTCCGGTGAGCAGGCCCTGCAAATCATAGCCCAGCAGGAGCCGGATGTTGTGCTGCTCGATGTCATGATGGAGGGCATGGATGGAATCGAGGTGCTGGAGATCATACGTAAGAATCCCGCGTACCAGGACATTCCCGTCATAATGCTAACCGGTGTAGACGACCCGGACCTAGTTCTCCACTGCATTCGAATAGGCGCGGAGGACTACGTGCTCAAGCCATTTCGCCGCGAAATTCTCATGGCAAGAATTCAAGCTGGTCTGGACAAGCGCCAGGTAAGCAAGACGCGACAACTCTTGCTCAAGGACGAAATCAGCAAGAATGAACGACTGACCTACGACATCGCGGAAGCCGTATCCCGGTCTGTCCAGGCGCAGGAGTCTGTCATCTTCGCCTTGGCATCACTTGCAGAGCAGAGAGACCCGGAGACCGGACAGCACCTGATGCGCATACATAAGTACTGTGAACTAATATGTCAGGAAATGAAATCCTCCGCCAAGTACGCAGGGGTCATCACCGGAAGAATGGCCTACGACATACCAAGCGCAAGCACCTTGCACGACATTGGGAAGGTGGGTGTTCCCGATGCCGTCCTACTGAAGAACGGCAAACTCGAACCAGATGAATTCGCCATTATGAAAACACACGCCGCGCTGGGGGCGGAAACGCTACGGCGGGTCTCAGAGAAGTTTCCGGACAACCAATACCTCAGGCTTGGGTGCGAGATCGCGCACTACCACCACGAACGCTGGGATGGCAATGGCTATCCCGTAGGCCTGTCCGGAGAGGACATTCCAATAAGTGCACGAATCGTCACACTTGCCGACGTGTACGACGCGCTGAGGAGCAAGCGTTGCTACAAGGAAGGGTTCTCGCACGAAAAGTCCTTGGCCATCATGGAGAGTGAAGCGGGCAAAGCTTTCGACCCGGAGCTCTTCGAGATCTTCAAGGCATGCGCCGACAGAGCCAATGACGCTTTTGAACACTATTTAGAAGAGGAGCAACAACAATGATGCACGCAAGAGACAACGCTGCCTGTACACCTCTTGAGGTCGACAAGAATATGGAAAAGCTCCTGCTCGATCTCCGCTCCGCCGTCTCGCATGAAGTAACAGGAGCACTGCGCAGCCTGTCGATTCTGGTCGACTGGTTGCAGTCGGACCTAGCCACCAGTGTAGCGGAGAGCGATCTCGGTCCACTAACAGAATACAAAAAACGAGTGAACGAGAAACTGGGCACGATCAAGCAGTCACTCGACAGTGTCTGTGACATCATCAAAAGCGTGGTGCCTGCCGAGACAAAGTATTGGTATCCCATTGAGGAGCTACTGCAACCGATACGTGCAAACTTTCCCGGTTTTGTTGTGGACCAGGACATCAGCCTGCAGCAGGGTTTCGTCTGCACGGAAACAGCATTGCGATGCATCAATAACACCATACAGGCACTTCTAGCCGACAACCAACAGTCGAGATGCGACATGGTCTTTAAGATGCAAAGCGAATCACTCCGCATTCAGATGATCATCAAGGCGTCGGAGAATGCTAGCTGCTTCGCTCATAGCTATCAGAAGAAAATAGTATATGCGGATCAAGTCGTTCTCCAGCAAATTCTCGCGTTAAACGAGATGGAGTGCGTGAGACGAACAGTCAGCAATGATCAAGCACAACTCGAGATCACTATACCGCTGTTAGGCAAGCCATGACTTGGGAGCAACCTAAAACGCTTGGCTGCGAGGAAACGGCCAGAATAGTGCTCATCGAATCACTGCCCTACCCCGTAATAATCTACGATAACGATGGCCAGATACTTGCTAGAAACACGGCATGCCAACTGGATATGCCCAAACTACCCTTGGAAAACGGCATCGCAAAATGCTTGCCCGAAATTTGCAGTCGCCTGCTGCTGGAACCGTGTCAAACGGAGACACACTCAGCACTACCAAGACTGATCGCGCAAGATGTGTTTCTAGCTGCTGACACCAAAGCTAGCGGCATTGAGAGCAGGAAGTGGTGCATCACGAGAACCACAGTCTCTACAGAGAAGCCCTCATATATGCTCTCCTTCACCCTATACGTGCCAGCCGGAGCAGAGCAGAGTTTTAAAAACTTCTATCGCGCCATATTCGAGGTGAGTCTCGACGCGATGATTGTATCGGATGCAAAGGGAACGATAGTCGATGCAAACCCTGCAGTATCTAAGCTGCTAGGTTACACGCCCAACGAGATCGTTGGGAAGAACCTGTCCATGCTAATGCCTGAGAATCATGCAAGAAATCATGACGCATATCTCTCGTCGTATGCAGAGACAGGTAAGGCAAAGATTATTGGATTCGGTCGGGAACTGGAAGCCCAACACAGGACAGGGCGAAAAGTATCGATAAAGCTGTCCCTGGCAGAGTTCAATCAGAACCGGCAGAAATACTTCGTTGGAATATTGCAGGACATGACAGAACACCTGCGTCGCCTCGAGCTTGAGGAGTTCACCTACCTGCTCTCGCACGATTTTAGGGCGCCACTGCGTGGAATACACTCCATCTGCGAATGGCTGGTAGACGACTACCAACAAAAGCTCGACGGCAAAGGAGCTCGTCTGCTCGAGCTCATGAAGAAGCGCGTGACTAACTTGGAACAGTTGTTTGAGAGTATAAGCAAATTTGCCCGCATTGGCAGTGAGAGCGACGGGGAGGCCTTTGTTGACTTTGAGGAATGCGTGAAGGATGCGCTGACGATGATCGATGGTCGGGCCGAGATTAAGGTTGATTATCAAGCCGGACGAGTAGCGCTACTTGTTCATCGTGCGCGCCTTCTACATGTCATTGCCAACATACTGGAGAACGCAATCAAGCACCACGGCGTAGGTCCTCCCAACATCGTTGTAACTTCGAGTCACCACGATGCTGTGGCGCAATTACACTTTCACGACAATGGAATTGGTATTGAGCCGCAGTACAGAGAGAGAGTCTTTCGTCCATTTCAGACGCTCCTACCCAGAGACCAAGGAGGTGGAAGCGGTGTTGGGCTAGCCATCGTGCGACGATCCATGCAGGGCTATGGCGGCAACGCGAAAGTGACCCAGACGGACAGTGGTACCTGCATAACCCTAGAGATCCCGCAATGGCGATATCGAAGCAGTAAGGAGGAGAAGCAATGAACCCGATAATACTACAGGTAGAAGATGATGAGATCGACGCCATGGTCGTGGAGCGCGCCGCAATGATAGCGGGTTGCCAGACAAGCATCATCCGCGCCCGCGACGGCGTAGAAGCATTGGAAATACTAAGTAGCCGCGCCAACCCAGATGTAAAGCTGGTCATCACCGACATCAACATGCCTCGAATGAACGGACTGGAATTGCTGCAGCACATGAAGCAAACGCCAGGCCTGCAGACAATTCCTGTAGTTGTGTTGACCACCTCTCGCGATGATCGGGACCGCATGTCCGCATACAAGAGCAATGTCGCGGGATACATGGTTAAGCCGGTAGACCATAGACAGTTCGAGGAAATGGCACGGATCGTGTTCGACTACTGGAAGCTCAGCCTTTAGAGCGACGGCAGTTAAGCCCGGAAACGAGAGCAAATTATGTCAAACGAAACGTTGCTTCCGCACAAAACAAACAAAGTGGGCTTGAGCACATATTGTGCAAGCCCAGACATTACCACGGACGACAAGCTCCAAAGGCTGGCGCAAGCAGCGCAGTCCGACCCCATTACAAGAGTCCTCCTAGAAGCGGTCAGTGGATACCTGTTTATTGTGGATAACCGGCGCCAAATAGTCGCATCGAACGATGATCTCTTGAATATAGAGCCAAGCCGAGGACCTAGTTAGGGTGATCGCGGACAGTGGTCATGGCGCGACTTAGCGATGAAATGTTCGATTGGCCTTTAGCCCGGATACCGGATCCGCCGCGTAATCCTTTGGGAGGCCGGCCTCCGGTCGACAAGCGCCCGATTCTTCGCTGCATCTTCTGGATGCTGGACAACGGAGCGAAGTGGAAGGACCTTCCGGCGGAGTTTGGCAGCAAGAGCACGGAGCACCGCTGGTGTCAGTGATGGGTTCACGACAGGGTCTTGGAGGGCATTATTTGCGAGGCCGTGCATGTGGTCGCGGAGCGGGGGGAATACTGGCTGTAGGAGTGGTTTGTCGATGTGACCTTTAGCAAGGCTCGCGGCGGAGGAGATGGCATTGGCTGCACGAAGGCTGGAAATGGCGTCAAAATTTTGGTGCTTCTGGATACGAGAG
>JBIKMR010000210.1:0-7763 GCA_044359155.1 Candidatus Hydrogenedentales bacterium
GTGTGTCTTTTAGACGCAGTGAAAGGAAAAGAAGATGTCTTTGAGCACTTGGATGAGCAGCCGCGTATTCTCTTACATGCACGGCAATCACCTGATTTATAACACCTGTTGGGAAGACCCGCGCTTGGACCGCATCGCGCTGGACATTCAGCCGGACGACAACATCCTGGTGATCACCTCGGCGGGGTGCAATGCGCTGGACTATGCGTTGATGTCGCCCAATGCGGTACACGCGGTGGACATGAACTTCCGCCAGAACGCGCTGCTGGAACTGAAGAAGGCGGGCATCCGCCATCTCGATTATGAGAAGTTCTTCGAGATGTTCGGGCATGGTCGCCTTGCCAGCCTGGAATCGGAATACCGCAGCAAGCTGCGGCCCGACCTGTCGCCCGATGCGCAGGTGTTCTGGGACAACCGCCTGCACTTCTTTAAGGCGGGGCGCGGCGAGAGCTTTTATTTCCATGGCACTTCGGGCTATTTCGCGTGGATGCTGAACCGCTACCTCGACGCGCGCAAGGGACTGCGCGACATGGTGGACCAGTGCCTGAACGCGGAGAGCGTGGAGGAGCAGCAAGAGATTTACTTCGGCGGAATGCGCGACAAATTCTGGAACAAGCCCATGCAGTGGGTGGCGAACCGGGACACAACGCTGGCGATGGTTGGGGTGCCGCAGGCTCAGCGCATTCAGGTCGAGCGCTATTACGAGGGCGGCATCGCCCAGTTTGCGCAGGAATGCCTCGAGGCGGTGTTTGCCCACTTGCCCATGGGCGACAATTATTTCTGGCGCGTTTACCTTACAGGGCAATATTCCCGCACTTGCTGCCCGGAATACCTGCGTGAAGAGAACTTCGCAAAGTTGCAGGGTGGGTTGGTGGACAAGGTCCATGTGCATACCGACCACGTGACCGGGTTCTTGGAGAAGCACGACCAGCCGATCTCTAAGTTCGTATTGCTGGACCACATGGACTGGTTGAGCACGCAGAAGAACGCCCTGCTCCAGCAGGAATGGCAAGCCATCCTGAATAATGCAGCCAACCAGTCGCGCCTTATCTGGCGCAGCGGCGGCTTGACCACGGACTTCCTTGATCCGCTTGAAGTGGAATACAAGAACGCCACGTGGCAGTTGAACGATCTGCTGACCTTCGACCGGAACCTGGCCAATGATCTGCACCAGAAAGACCGCGTGCATACCTACGGCAGCTTCCACATTGCGGACCTGGCGAAGGCCTAAACACAGGCCGGAGGCAAGAGCCGCATGTCTTTACTCAGCGACGCGAAGACGCTTTACCACATCGTGCTTTCCCCCGTGCGGGGAGACAGCCACCAGGAACGGCTCGAGAGTTTCTACTCCGGTCAAGCTGAAGCCTACGACGATTTCCGCAAGCGGCTGTTGCATGGGCGCGAAGACCTGTGCAACCTGTTGCCCATCCCCGAGGGAGGGGTATGGATGGACATGGGCGGCGGCACCGGCAGCAACCTCGAGGCGGTGGGCGAGCGCATCAACACCGCGCGCAAGGTCTACGTGGTAGACCTCGCCACGTCGCTGTTGGCTATGGCGCGCAAGCGGGCCGAGGCGCGGGGCTGGCAGCATGTGCAGGCGGTCGAGGCGGACGCCACCACCTTTGTGCCCGAAGAAGGCACGGTGGACCTCATCACTTTTTCCTATTCGCTCACTATGATCCCTGACTGGTTCCGTGCACTCGAGCACGCGCTCACCCTCCTCAAGCCGGGCGGCCACATAGGCGTGGTGGATTTTTATGTGTCGCGCAAATACCCCGCCGAGGGCCGCGCGAAGCATGGCATGGGCACGCGGGTGTTCTGGCCCACGTGGTTCATGAACGACAACGTCTACCTTTCCAGCGAGCACCTACCTTTTCTGGAATCCCATTTTGAAACTGCGCAACTGGAAGAACGGCGCGCCCCGGTGCCGTATATACCGGGAATCAAGGTGCCGATTTACTTGTATCTTGGGAAAAAGAAGTAAGGCGCATCCGCCCCCCTTTTTTGACCCGGTTCACTGTTGACACCCCCCGGTGGCTATGCTATGCTCGCCCAAGGGAAATCACGCTCTTGGGCGTTTTCATGCGGAGGGACCCACACCATGCGTGGATTGAAGCGATTTGGCTTTCTGGCAGTGGCCTTGTTGGTAACGCTTTCGTTGCTGGCCTTGACGGTGCCTGCGGCTGCGCAGATTTATGATCCCGATGTGGACCTTCCCAAGCCGACCGGCATGGAGAAGCGCCTGACCAAGCTGGGTCGCGGCTTCTCGAACATCCTCTGGGGATGGGCCGAAATCCCGGTCACCTTCGACAAGAAGCTCAAGGAAGGCAAGCCCTTTGCCTACCTGTTTGGCGTGGCCCCCGTGCTTGGCACGGCGCGCGCCGTGATGCGCACCGGCACCGGCGTGTTCGAGGCGGTCAGCTTTCCCTTCACCGACGAAGCGGTAAACTTCGAGGCAGTCCTCGAGCCCGAATACATCTTCTAGCCCGTGCTCACCTGGAAGAAGCTTGGCCCGGCCTACATGGCCTCCGTCATTTTGGATGGCGGGCAACCCGCTAATTTGGTGATCGTGGGCGATAGTGCCAATCCCAAGGGTGCCGCGCTTGTGCGTAAGTCGGAGTCGGGCGAAGAATCCGGCAGCTACTTCCCCGAGGCCGCCGGGCTGCTGCGTCCTGCCGACCTCATTGAAGCCTATTGCCTGCAAGAGCGTGCCTTTGGGCAGCGTGGTTTCCCGGTACCGGTGGTCGCTGAATGAACACCCAACCCTACGATATTGACACCCTGCTCGACGAGGTGGTCACCCTGCCCAGTATGCCGATGGCGCTTGAGCAGGTGATGGCGTTGATGGACGATCCCAACGCATCGATGGCCGACGTGGGTCGCGCCATATCCGCCGACCCCGCCATTTCCCTCAAGACCCTTCGCTTGGTCAATTCCGCGTATTACGGATTGGGCCAGGAAGTGAAGACTGTGGACCATGCGGTAGTACTGCTGGGGGGGCGCGTGGTGCGTAACCTTGTCCTTAGCGCTACGGTGTTCAGCGCGATTGAGGGCATGGCCGAGCGCTTTGTGCGCCATGCCGTGGCCACGGGCGTGGCCATGCGCACCGTGTGTTCTGCCGGTCCGCTCACTACCTATGTGGGTTCGCCCGAAGAGGGCTTCGTATACGGACTGCTCCATGAAATTGGCAAGGTGCTGATCATGGAATACATGCCGGACGAGAACAAGGAAGTGGCCAACATGGTGGCCGCCGGGGCGCAGCCCTACCTTGCCGAGCAGCAGGTGATTGGCGTGGACCATGCCGCCATCGGCGCACGGCTGGCCGAGCGTTGGCATCTGGCCCCGGGCGTGGTTGAGGCGCTGCAAGGGCAATACGAGCTCAATCGTGCCGCCACGGAATACCGCCCCGTGGCAGCTGGCCTGCAATTGGCCAACTACATTTGCGAAGCCTCCGGCTATTGCTCCGAGGCTAAGCCGCTGGCCGTGCTCGAATCCGCCACCCTCCCCGCCTGCGGCATCACCGCCGCCACCCTCCCCGAAACCCTCGAACGCTTCTTCAACGCCCGCACCCAGATCGACGAACTCCTCCGCATGGCGGGGTAGTTCCTCGTTCTATTGTGAAGTTGTTCGTCTCTTTCCACATGGTGCGCTGCACCATATCAATCGAGCGTGCTTCGAGGCGCACTACGAGGAGGATGAAACATGCCCTTAGAGAATTCTTCAGAAGGGCACGACACCCCCTCCCCGTCGGCGAATGCGGAATGTAAACCCTTGCCAGTTTCGTCGATGTTGTTTGAACCCTCGGGAGTTGCGCGGGTTCATGGGGGCTGGCTGGTGTTGGACGATGAACTGCTGGGTAGCGTGTTGTTCGTGGCCCATGCGGAGAGCGGCGGGCGGGCTGCCTTGGTTAAGATTCAGCGGGGAAAGGATCAGCGTGCGGCTGCCAAGGGGGTGGAGCGCTTCTTCCCCGTGCAGGATTTTGAGGGCATTGCTACGGATGGGGAGAAGCGGGTCTTCCTTATTGGGTCGCACTGCGGCAAGCGGGAAGACGACGGCACGGTGACCCCGAATCCTGATCGTGAGTTCCTCATCGAGGCGGAGTGGGACTTTGAGGAGAAGCGCCTCGACAAGGCGCGCCGCAGCAAGAACCTGTTGAAGGTCTTGAAGAAAGTCGTCAAGCCGACCGGGCTTGCTATCAGCACCAAGCGCTGTAAGCGTAGCGGCTTTCTCAATATCGAAGGCCTGGCCTTTGATAGGGACCACGACCGCTTGTTCGTTGGGTTACGTTATCCGTTGGTCGAGGGGAAAGCCGTCGTTGCTGCGCTGTCGGTGTCCGCCGCCTTTGGTGACAAGGGCGATTGCAAGGGGGCGGTACTGTTGCTCGACTTGAGCAACCGGGGTATCCGCGATATTGAATACGCGGATGGCAGCCTATGGATCATTGCCGGTGCAACGGATGGCGACCGCACGCCGTTCAGCCTCTGGCGTTGCGATACCAACGGCGAGAACCTCGCCCATATTCACCAATTCTGCGAAGCCGATCTCGCCCTGCCCGGCGGAGGGATTGGTTCCCCGGAAGGGCTGTCGCTAATTGAACGAACAGCCGAGGGACAGCACACCTTCATGGTCGCGCTCGACAGCGATGGCACCACCGCCGGGGCGTTGTTGCGGGTTGGGGTGTGAGGCCATGCGGATCGAAGTTGTTCTGAGCGCCTTTGGTGCTAAAGAGAAAGGCGAAAGGTTTTGTAGGAAGCTCAAGTGCAAAAAACTCACACCTTGTGAAAATCGGTGAATACTTCACCTGCATGGATTCGAGCAGTAGTGATCCTCCGCGATTCAGATGCGAGGTTTACTGTCACCGCATAACCGGTAAAATCCGGGTAATGAAGTGAATAGCGTTGTAACCAGTCGATATCATAAGGGTCAAGAGCGGGTAATCTCGTCTTGTGTCGGGCCTTCCACTCAATAATTGAGCGTGGATGGCGGACAGGGCGCCATTTTTTATCCCAAGCAACTGCTCTTGGTGTATCCCAAATCACCAAGTCCTTCCGAACCGAGTCCTTCTTGCCTATTCCGTCAGGCTGGGGCACGCCGATTTCAATACCTATCTGGGTGAAATCCTCAATCGCGCCCCCTTTGCATACATGCCTGAAAAGGAAAGCATGTACGAAAAGATTCACGCAGTCATGTTCTTTGCCATGCCAATCAGCGGAGACAAGGAACGATTCGAATTCGCGTAGCGAAGTGGCAACAACCTCATCCAGCATGGATTACCCCCTCTTAATTAAGCGGCGGAACAAATTATTCCAGCGCTAATATGTTATTGAAGCGGCTCGTTGTGGCATGGTTTCCGACCATGCCACTCTTCCGATCTTAGGTCTCCTCTTCAACCCCTACCCCTTAATCCGCTTCTCCTGTCCGGCCCATTCTTTTTCCCGAAGCAAAAACTTCTGGATCTTTCCGGTGCTGGTTTTGGGGAGGGGGCCGAAGACTACGCCCGTGGGGGCTTTGAAGTGGGCGATGTGGGCGCGGCAGTGGTCGATTAGTTCCTGCTCGGTGGTGACCGCCCCTTCTTTTAGGGCGACGTAGGCCTTGGGGGCTTCGCCCCATTTTTCGTGGGGCACGCCGACGACGGCGCATTCGAGGATGGCGGGGTGGCGGTAGATGCATTGCTCTACCTCGATGGATGAGATGTTCTCGCCGCCGGATATGATGACGTCTTTGCTGCGGTCGCGCAGTTCGATGTAGCCGTCGGGGTGCCACACGGCGACATCGCCGCTGTGGAACCATCCGCCGCGAAAGGCGGTGGCGGTAGCCTCGGGTTCGTTCCAGTATCCCTTCATCACCATGTTGCCCTGCATCACCACTTCGCCCATGGCGATGCCGTCTCGGGGGATGTCGTTCATGTGCTCGTCCACCACGCGTACCTGCGCGCCCACGGTGTAGCCCACGCCCTGCCGGGCCAGCTTCAATGCTTGGTCGTGCGGGGGGAGTTCTTTCCAGCCGGGCTGCCATGCGCAGAGGGTGAAGGGGCCGTAGACTTCGGTGAGGCCGTAGATGTGGATGATGTGTCCGCCCAAGCCCTGCACGCGCTCGATGATGGTGGGGGAGGGGGGCGCACCGCCGACACAGATGGTGAGGGGGCGGGGAAATTTTTCGAGCGCGGTGGGATCGTTCACCAAGGCAATCAGCACCACGGGCGCGCCGTTGAAGTGGGTGACGCCTTCGCGCTCGATAAGCTGCCACGCGTGGGCAGGGTCGAACTTGCGCGAGCAGACGTGGGTGCCGCCTGCGGCGGTGACTCCCCAGGTGAAGCACCAGCCGTTGCAGTGGAACATGGGGACGACCCACATGAACACGGAGTTGCTGTTGAAGCCGGTCTCGAAGAGGCCGCCGATGGCGTCCATATAGGCGCCGCGATGGCAGAAGACGACGCCCTTGGGGCGGCCCGTGGTGCCGCTGGTGTAGTTGATGGTGATGGTCTCGTATTCGTCCTCGACGCACCACGGCACGGGGGCGGGCGAACCCTCGGCGAGCAGGGCTTCGTACTCGGTGCCATCGAGCGCGGGGTAGGCAGGATCGTCCGCCACATGGAACACGGCTTCGACGCCGTCGCAGCCCTTCAGCGCCTCGGATACCACCGCGCCGAATTCGGTATCCACCACCACAAAGCGCGCGCCCGAGTGGGAGAGGATGTAGTTGATCTCTTCCGCGCTCAGGCGAGTGTTGATGCTGACCAGCACGCCGCCCGCGAGTAGCACGCCGAAGTGGGCCTCGAGCATGGGGGGCGTGTTGGGGCAGATGAACGCCACGCGGTCACCCTTCTTCAACCCCCGCGCCAAGAGCGCCGAAGCCAGCCGGTTGACGCGCTCACCGAGTTCCCGATACGTTCGGCGTTGGTCGCCGTAGACCACGGCCACTTTGTCCGGGTACACCCGCGCGCTGCGTTCCAGGAACATTAAAGGCGTAAGGATGTTTGAATAGACGTGCTTCCACTGTTCCATGATTGCTGGCCTCCCGCCGGATATAGTGCATGGCTTGGCATACGCAGGCAACTTGGGATTTAATTTTCTGGATTCCCGCCCCTGCACCGTGTAAAGCTATTTGGGCTATAACGCAGCGGAGACTAAGGGCTCATGCAGTATTCACGAATAACGGTCAACCCGGCGCAGATGGGTGGCGTACCCTGCCTGCGTGGTTTGCGTATTCCCGTTGCCACCGTAATTGGACTGGTGGCCGATGGCGTGTCGGATGCCGAGATTAAGAATCTCTATCCCGACTTGGATACGGCAGATATTCATGAGGCATTGCAATTTGCGGCGGAAGCAGTGCGCGAGCGCGAGTTGCCCTTGGCCATGCCGTGAGGTTTCTGGTTGATAATGCCCTGTCGCCAGTGCTGGCAGAAGGTCTGCGCAATAACGGTTTCGATGCCGTGCATGTGCGCGATTACAATCTGCAAGCTGCGGCGGATTCAGTAATCTTCGATCGCGCCATATCCGAGGAGCGCGTAATAGTTTCTGCGGATACCGATTTTGGCGAACTGCTTGCGCTTCGCAGGGTGGCAAAGCCATCGGTGATCCTGTTTCGTCGTAATCAAGACCGACACCCAGCCCGCCAGCTCCTGCTGTTGTTGGCAAACTTACCGGCAGTTGAGGGCTTCTTGAGGGACGGATGCATTCTCATTTTTGATGACGCCCGTATGCGGGTGCGAATGCTGCCGATTGGCGCTGAGTAAAAGAGCTACTGAGGCTGGCCAATCATAC
>JBIKMR010000211.1:0-7739 GCA_044359155.1 Candidatus Hydrogenedentales bacterium
GCGAACTTATCGCACAAGGGTGGCTAGATTCCTGCATTCGCAGGAATGACGAAAGGCTGCGCGGGCAGTCGTAAGTTTCGTACAATAGCGGGTTTGCAGCAGGCGCATGGGTGCGCCTGCACGGGAGCCGATCATGCAGATCGCCGTGTATGCCGCCTTCGCACTGGGGGTTGGCTTCGAGATTGCCGCCGCCGCGCTGTCGCTGGTGCTGCCGTTGCGCGTGCGCGCTAACGAGACCCTGTGGCTGCCTCGCCTGGGGGCCGGGCTGGGCGCGGGCTTCCTTGCCCTGGCGCTGTCATTGCGCTGGCTACAATATGGCTTGGTGCCACTCACCAGCGGCATCGAGTCGCTGTCGCTGCTGGTGATCATGTTGTCCATCACGGTGCTATACATCACCCAAGACCCGCGTCGCCGCACGTTGACGCTGGTATACCTGCCCGCCATTGCGGGCATTGCGATGGTGGCTGCGGTGCTTGCGCCCACGGAATTGCCCCACGCCCCGAAGCAGCTTTCCCCATGGCTGCTGCTGCTGCATGTGGTGCCCGCGTTCCTTGCCTATGCGTGGTTCCTCATCGCCATGCTCACCAGCTCGGTGTACCTGTACCAGTCGTCACGCCTCAAGCGACACACGTCTCTTGGACCGGTGCGGCAGTTACCCTCGCTGGAACATCTGGACGGCACGCTCTACCTGCTGATTCGCGTGGCGTATCCGCTGTTCATCTGGACGCTGGCGTTGGGCGCATATTGGGCCTGGTACCAGCGTGAACTGCTGGGGGCGTATTGGTGGTTCTCCCCGAAGATTGTCCTCTCGCTCTGCATGGTGGTGCTCTATGCCGTGGCCTACCACGGGCGTTCAGCGGGCTGGCTGCGCGGGCCCAAGTTGGCAATGATGCTGGTTGTGGGCATCGGCGGGTTGCTGGTCACCTACCTTGGGCTCGAGATATTGGAACTGACCAACTACAACTTCTGGGGCGGCGCGGCATGACCGTCGCCGTAACCGGGTTGAATTACCGGAACAGTCCGCTCGAACTGCGCGAGCGTTTCGCCATTGACGCGGAAGATTTGCCACGCGCGCTGGACGGGCTGAAGGCGCGATTCCCCGAGGGGGGCGTGGTGGTCATCAGCACCTGCAACCGCGTCGAGGCCTACATCAGCGCGCCACAGCCCGAGGCGGAGATATTCAACATCGTGCGCGAATTCTTTTCGGAATGGCACCGCGTGCCCACCGAGGATTTTCAGCCCTACCTCTACGAGCGTACCGGCAGGGACGCGGTCAGCCACCTGTTCCGCGTGGCCTCCAGCCTGGACAGCATGGTGGTGGGGGAGCAGCAGATTCTTGGGCAGGTGCACGACGCCTACCTCGCCGCGCAGCAGACGGGCGTGGTCGAGAAGGTGGTCAACGCCTGGTTCCAGCGCGCGTTCAAGGTGGCCAAGGAAGTGCATTCGCGCACGGCTATCGCCGAGGGAAAGGTGAGCATCGCCTCCGTGGCGGTCGACCTTGCGGTCTCCATCTTCAACGACCTGCGCGACAAGACGGTCTTGCTGGTCGGGTCGGGCGAGACGGCAGAGCTGGCGCTCAAGAGCCTTGTGTCGCGCGGCGTGGTGCGCGTGATACTGGCGAACCGCACGGTCGAGAACGCCGCCGCGCTGGCCGAGACCTACCGGGGCGAGGCGATTCCGCTGGACCAGTTGCGCAAGCACCTGCACCGGGCCGACATCGTGATCAGCTCGACGGCGTCGCGCGAGCCAGTGCTGACGGCGGCAGACTTTCACCACGCCCTGCGCGCGCGCAACCAGGAACCCATCTTCGCCATCGACATTGCCGTGCCGCGCGACATCGACCCCAGCGTGGACCGCATGGACAACGTGTACCTGTACACCATCGACGACCTGCAACAGGCCGCCGAGGAAAACCTGAACCAGCGGCGCGCGGCGGCCATCGAGGCAGAGCGCATCATCGAGCGCGAGGTCGAGGCCTTCACCCGCTGGCAGCGCCGACTCTTCGCCGAGCCCGCCATCCTCGGCATGACGCGCGAGCTAAACGCCATCCGCGAGCAGGAGCTGGAGAAGACGCTGGCTTCGCTCAGTGATCTTACGGACAAGCAGCGGGACGAGGTCGAGTACCTGACCAAGCGGATTGTGAACAAGATATTGCAGCGGCCCATGAGCCAGTTGAAAGAAGAGATTACGCAGGAAGACCCGCATAGAATTTTGCACCTGGTGAAGCGGTTGTTTGGGATAGAAGATTCCGTATAAATTCCGTCATTCCTGCGCAGGCAGGAATCTAGGCGCCAGAAGTCAGCGAGTTGAGGTTTAACTAGCCGACGCTCGCCAAGGCAGTAAGAGGGATCGCTCCTCGCTACACCGAAACGATCGGCGACTGCCTGCAAACTTTCGGCACACGGGTGGCTAGATTCCTGCCTTTGCAGAAATGACGGGTATTGGGTTTTGTTCAGATAAGGGTAGGCCGTGTTGGAACGCATCATTATTGGTACTCGCGGTAGCGAGCTTGCGCTTACGCAGACGAACATGATCGCGTCGGCGTTGCGGGCATTGGTTCCGCAATGCGAAGTGGTCGTCGAGATCATCCTCAGCCAAGGCGACAAAGTGCAGAACATTCCCCTTGCCGCGATGGGGGGGAAGGGGCTGTTTACCAAGGAGCTGGAGGATGCGCTGCTGGATGGCCGCATCGACATGGCGGTACACAGCCTGAAAGACCTACCCACGGAATTGCCCAAGGGCTTGTGCCTTGCCGCGATAACGGAACGCGAAGACCCGCGTGATGTGCTGGTCAGCCGCGATGGCGTTGGCCTGAACGACCTGCCGCATGGCGCGCGCGTGGGCACATCCAGCCTGCGGCGACGCGCGCAGTTGCTGGCAGTGCGGCCCGATCTCGACATGCCCGACATTCGCGGCAACGTGCCTACCCGCTTGGCGAAGGTGGCGGAGGGTCCGTATGACGCCACGCTGCTGGCGCTCGCCGGGCTCAAGCGCCTCGGGCTGGACGCACACGCGACAGAGATACTGCAGCCGGAAGTCATGCTCCCTGCGCCGGGACAGGGCGCGTTGGGCATCGAATGCCGCGAGGGCGACGCCGACCTGCGCGAAGTGTTGTCCGCGTTGAACCATGCAGACACGGCGGCAGCAGTCACGGCAGAGCGCACCCTGCTTGCAGCGCTGGGCGGTGGATGCCATACCCCGCTCGGCGCTTGGGGCGAGTCGAATGGCGACACCCTCCGCCTGCGCGCCAACGTGGCCGCGCCCGATGGCAGCCAGTTGTGGCGCGTA
Organism: Candidatus Hydrogenedentales bacterium; assembly: GCA_044359155.1. Taxonomy (GTDB): domain Bacteria; phylum Hydrogenedentota; class Hydrogenedentia; order Hydrogenedentales; family JAEUWI01; genus WGMK01. The sequence goes on from JBIKMR010000211.1 coordinate 3,289, forward strand.
GACGTACAAGGCACCGACCCCGCAGCGCTGGGCCACGAGGCCGCGCGGCAATTGTTTGCGCAAGGCGCATCCGTGGATGCCGAAGTTGCCGCAGACGACAAAGCCCTCGCCGGGCTGCGCGTGGTTGTCACACGCACCCGCGCACAATCCAGCCAACTGGTCGAACAACTCGAAGCGCGCGGCGCGCAGGTGCTCGTGTTCCCCGTCATCTCCATACAGCCGGTCTCCACTCCGCCCGCGATACCGGGCGCCCGCAGTTTCGATTGGGTAATCTTCACTAGCGCCAACGCCGTCAGCATGATGTCCTTTGCGCTCAACGACGCCGAGCGCTCGATAGACAGCTACCGCGCCTGCAAGGTCTGCACCGTCGGCCCCGCTACGGCGGCACGCTGCCGCGACTATGGCCTCACCGTCACGCTCACGCCCGACCGCTACATGGCGGATGCCATCGTGTCCGCGCTGGACCAAGCCGAGGACGGCCTCGACGGCAAGCGTATTCTCATCCCGCGCGGAAACATTGCGCGCGAAGACCTGGCCGAGCAGCTGCGTGCGCGAGGCGCGCTGGTGGTAGACCCAGTGGTCTACAAGACCGAGCGCGCCCTGCCCACCGCAGAAGAACAATCTGCCCTCGATTCCTTCCAGCCCCACTGGGTGTTGTTCTCCAGCGGCTCAACCGCCGAAAACTTTCACGCGCTGGTGGGCGACGACCGCATCGCCCGCCTGAAACAGCACGCCCAGTTCGCGGCGATAGGCCCCACCACCCGCGCCGCTGCCGAGGCCGCCGGGCTCCCCATAGCCCTCGAACCCGAACGCAGCGACGTGCCCGGCCTGGTGGCCGCGCTGGCCCGACATGTCTCTGCAAGATAACGCCAACCTGTTGCACTCTCCCCTTCGGCGCATCGTGTCTGGCGGGCAGACGGGGGTGGATCGCGCTGCGCTGGATGCCGCGCTCTATGCCGGGATTCCCTGCGGGGGCTGGTGCCCGCGTGGTCGCCGGGCAGAAGACGGCCCCCTTGACGAGATCTACCCCATGGACGAAACGTCGGGCGACGACTACGCCGAGCGCACGCTGTGGAACGTGCGCGACTCGGACGGCACGCTGGTGCTGGCCGTGGGCGAGCCAACCGGCGGCACGGCATTGACGCTGGATTTTTCCGCGCAACTGCGCAAGCCTGCGCTGCTGATAGACCTAAACTTGGAGGATTCCCCCGCCCGCGCACTGGCCTGGGTGGCGGCGGAACGCATCGTGACCCTGAACGTGGCAGGCCCGCGCGAGAGCACGCAGCCCGGCATCTACCAGCGCGCCCGCGCCTTTCTGGACAAGCTCGCCGGATAACCTGTTGCGCCGCCCGCGTTTCGGTGTACAATCTCCCCGGCGAGGGAGGGGCGGCGTGTTATGAATTTGCACCCGCTCCGGTATATTCTGTTGACAAACCTGGGGACAACTATCCTGGGGCAACGTTCGGGGCGCTACGCAATGACTCGTTTCGCACGCAAGGCCGGTGGCCGCAACAGCATCTTATGGGCGCTTGCCCTCTTGGCCGCAGCGGTTCCTGCTTTTGCGCAGGACACGGTGACGGTCTCGGTGGAAAGTATCGAGACGAGCGCCGACGCGCACCCGGAGGTCTCGATACAGAATTCTCCCAGTGGCGAGGCCCCCACGGCCATGGTGCTGTTCTTCGCGTTCGACGCGTCGCGCCTGTCACCCGACCCCACCTACTACGAGACCATCGCCCGGGATGCCTTGGGCAATGTGCAGGTGGATGACAATGGCGAGGCGATTGTGTTCCGCTCTGCCGTTCGCCCAACCGCCGCGCTGACGGGCGCGGGCAAGGCCATCACCACGCAGGTCTATGCCGAGGGCGTGATTGGCATTGTGATTAGCGGCATCAACGAGACCCCCATCCCCACGGGCACCATGTTCACTCTGGGCTTTGAGACCCAGCCGGGCGTGTCTTCCACCGCCACCACGGTATTGCGCGGCATTACCTCGGACACTTCCGTGCAGGTGACCAACCCGACCACGGGCGCGACCGAGACGGCGCGTTCGAGCGCGGTTTCGCTGGATAACGGCGTCGAGATACCCGTGACGCCCACCTTCTTTGGCGGCACCATCTTGTTTTCCTGCCCCGGCGATATCCCAGCAGTGACCGGCGTGACCGCCAGCACGAATGACCCGGACTCGGTGGTGCTGTCGTGGACCTCGGGCAGCTCGCTGGAATATCGGGTATACCGTTCGGACAACAACAACTTTGCACAGGCCGTGGCACTGGGCGCGGGTTGGCAGTTGGCCAAGACCTTCTCAGACTTTTCCGCCGCGCCCGGCGTGCCCGGCAATGCGGGGGGCTGCTTTGGTGGCAGCGACGGCACCGCGATCAACCAGTTCTACTGGGTAATCAGCCGCGACTCCAGCCGTTGCGAGTCTGACCCCGTGGGCCCGACGCAGGGTTCTCGCCTGCCGGAAGCGGCAAAGGCCGTGGGCTCGTCCGCCGCATCGGTCACCCCGATGGGTGAATGGATGGTGATGGCGTTGGTGGCCGGGGTGTTGGCCGTGGCCAGCATCCGCCGTCGCACCGCCCGCGCATAAAGACCTAGGATTTCAAACGGCCCCGGCAAATCTGCCGGGGCCGTTTCCATTTCGTGCCTGATTCGCCTTTGGCTTTTCCTATCCGCTACGCTTGGGCTTCGCGCCCCGAAACGATTGGAACCCCCGATGTACCCCACACTCCTTTCCATAGGCTCCCTGCATTTCCATGCCTATGCCGTGTTTCTTTCCGCAGGCTTTCTCACGGCGGTGCTGCTTATTGTGCGGGAGAATTATCGCCAGCCAGACCCCGCCCCCATCACCCCGATAGGCGGTTTGCTGGTGTTGCTGGGGGGGTTGTTTGGGGCACGCCTCTATTACATCCTCCAATACGGCGACCCGAGCCGGTGGTTTGAGGCGGGCTACCTGTGGAGCGGGGGCTTGGTTTTCTATGGCGGCGCGATTGGTGGCTTTCTTGGTGGGCTGATTTACGTATTAAGCGTAGGTGCGCCGGTGGTAAAAGTGGGGGATTTGGCCCTGTCCTACGTGCCGCTGGCCCACGCCATAGCGCGCGTGGGGTGCTTTCTGAATGGCTGCTGCTGGGGCTCACAATCGCAATGGCCATGGGCGGTTTCCTTTCCCGCCCCCACCCTGCCCTGGAAGCAGCATCTGGACGATGGCCTGCTTGAGTCTGGCGCGCGGATATCGCTGCCCGTACACCCCACCCAGCTGTATGAGACGTCCATGTTGCTACTGGTATTTGTGGCGTTGCGTTTCGCTCAACGTCGCCCGCACCCGCCCGGCAGCATAATGTTGGGATACCTTGGGCTTTATGGCGCAGGGCGCTTTGTGGTCGAGGCCTTTCGCGGGGACAGCACGCGACATATGATGGAGATGACGGCATCGCAATATGTTGCGCTGGGCATGGTGGGGACTGCGATTACGCTCGCTTTGCTGCTTAGGGCCACCGCTTGGCGACGCTACTATGCCGTGAAGGCTGTCGCGCCAGAGGCAATGGAGCAGGACTAACCATTGGAATTCTGCGCAATTACAGAGGCTGCCCTAAAAGTTAAGCCATCTGATTGCGGTTTATTCGGGGCAAAAGCTACTACCGGTGGGATTAAGTGTTGACAACCCAGCAAGCCCTGTCTATAATGCGACCTAGTCCAATAAGTTTTGGATGGTCTGTCTAACCTAAAGAGGGGCGAATCAGACTTGATAAGGGGGCCGTGGTTCTGTTAGAACCATGTCCACGATTACAAATGGAGAAACCGCGCCCGCCGTCAGCGGGGGTGCGCAGTATTTTCGGAAACGAAACGGTAAGAGGAGAGAATCTTATGGGGACCCGGAAGAAATTCTTACTGGCGTCGCTCGTTGGGCTGGCTGCGGTACTAGCACTTGTGCTTGGTGCCATGCCAGGGTTTGATAACACCCAACTCGCGGCGTCCTCCAGTCAGGTTGACATTCAGGATGTGCTGGATGCGCTGCTTGGAGACCAGGACAAGGGAGCCAACCTTTCGGTTGTCTCTGCAGTGCAGGCGGTTGTCGTAAAGACGCCCGCTGGTGAAGAGTACATCACGCCGGAGATTCCTCTCCCGCTGACGCTTAGCGCACCCGTGGGCAACACGCCCGTGCGCTATGTGGCCAGCGAAGAAGGCGACAACACCCCTTGGGAAGGTTCGGCTAACCCAAACAACCCCGGCGGTGCGGGAACGTGGACCAGCGGCGCTGCCCGCGCGTTCACCGATCCGGCAGCCTTCTCTGCTCCGTACAGCGCTACGCTTGACGCGGGCACGTTCGTGACAGGTGTGGCTTCCAGCCGCACGCTGCTCATCTACGGCCTGACCAACGCCGCGCTGGTTTCGGGTCAGACCGCTACCATCACCTATACAAGTGCAACCGTGGACCCGTATGAGATTGCTCTTAC
>JBIKMR010000212.1:0-7659 GCA_044359155.1 Candidatus Hydrogenedentales bacterium
CATGGTTTACCTCAGCGTCACCGAGGTCTTTCGCCAACACGCCAACGACCCCACCCTGTACTTCCCACTCGACAACCACTTCAGTGTGGCAGGCCACGCTCTTTACGCCAAGTCCATCGCGCCCCTACTTGAGTTCCACCTGAAGAACGCGCCGCGTATCAGTCAGTAGCCGAAAAACCCAATCGCCCCCGGAAGCCAGGCTTCCGGGGGCGGTAGAGAATCGTTACGACAATGGGCTAGGCCTTCTCGTCGAACAGCACTCCCTGCAATTTTTTGAATCGCGCGGAGAACTTGAGAATAGCTTCCGGTGGATACTGCTTAATCACCTGGTTATTCTCGTTCACCACTTGTGCGATGAGCCGGTTGCTGGCCTCGTCCACGCGAATGCGCGAGCGAGAATCCGGCACCGGCGAAACACTGCTGCGCGTTTCATCGGCTCGTCGCACCTGCTCCTCTTCCAGACGCTCCGCCTTCAACTGTACAAACCTTGGCGGGGCGACCGGTTGAGCGGTGCTCAAACGGGGAGCAGGAGACTCGGGCCGCGCGGCTTCGGGCGCTTGCGCGCCCGCCACGTTAAACCCTTCGACTCGCATACTCCGCCTCCTTTAGTTCGCCGTTAGCCCAAGAGCGTCAGGGCGGTCTGCGGAACGACATTGGCCTGCGCCAGCACCGAGGTACCAGCGCTCACCAGAATCTGGTTCCGGGTGAAGCGGATGGTTTCCGAGGCGATGTCCGCATCGCGAATCGCGCTCTCCGCAGCCGTGGCGTTTTCTTCCTGAATCGCCAGCGTGCTGATGGTGAACTCGAGACGGTTCTGGGTGGCGCCCAAGTTGGCGCGCAGCGTGGTAACGCTGTTCAGCGCGCGGTCAATGGTGCTGATGGTCGAGACGGCAGCGGCCACGGCAGACACGGTAACGGTGTTCACACCGAGATCGTTGGTCTTCGATCCCGACACCGCAACCGTCAGCGTTTGGCTGGGGTTCGGTCCTGCCTGAAGCGTCACGGTCTGCGCCGAAGAAAGCACGCGCACGCCGTTGAACTCGGTGTCTAGGGCGATGTCGTCGATCTGGCTCAGCAATTGCTGCACTTCCGCGTTTATCGCGGCACGGTTGTCCGTGCTTTGCGTGCCGTTCGATGCCTGCACGGCCAGCTCGCGAATGCGCTGCAAGATGTTCGTCGTCTCGCTCAGCGCGCCTTCAGCGGTCTGCACCAGGCTGATGCCGTCCTGCGAGTTGCGGATCGACACTTGCGTGCCGCGCACCTGCGAACGGAAGCCTTCTGCAATCGCCAAGCCGGCGGCGTCGTCGGCGGCACGGTTGATGCGCAAGCCGCTCGACAAACGTTCGAGCGACTTGTTCAAGTCACCGGTGGAGCGTTGCAGCGTGCGGCTCGTGTTCAGTGCAGCCACATTGGTGTTAATACGAAGTCCCATGGTCTATACCTCCTTGAAGTTTGTGCGGCGGGCATCCCTACCTCGCCGCTTGTGCTCCCGGTTCCCAACGCTATCCGTAACGCCGTTCGCCGGGTACGTCCTTGTAACGGTCTCTTTTCCTCCTTTCGTCGTTGGCCGAACGTCCTTTGCCCACGCGAGCAGGCGTTGTTGTCCGGCAAGGCTATGGTCATGGTTGCCCCGAGCGCAGTCCCTGCGCGCAAAGCATTGCCAAGAGGGCCGAATTCAAAACAGGTGGAAAGGGGGAAGAAGTGCGGGCGCAGCAAGGGAGGAAGCGTGCCACTATGCAACGGCCCCGCGAGCTCTCGGGGAACCCGCCTGCATTGCTGCACGCGGGTCCCCCAGCTCGAGGGCCCCCAAGGGCTTCGTCCTCCATGTCAGGCGCACGCGGAACGTCCCACATTCCGCGCCCACCCAAGGCTTGCGCCAAGGGTGGTTACCTGCCGGGATTGCCGGCAGGCGTCAAGCCGCTTGGCCCGTGCCGACGCGATGGCTGGGTTCAAGCGGCTGTCGTTTCAATTTTGCGCCCGCCCAGCACGCGCCGGGCGGGCGATGTCGCTATCGTTATCCGAGCAACTGCAGCGCCGTCTGCGGCACCAGGTTGGCCTGCGCCAGCACCGACGTGCCTGCGCTCACAAGAATCTGGTTCCGAGTGAAGCGGATGGTTTCCGAGGCGATGTCCGCGTCGCGGATCGCGCTTTCCGATGTGGCCGCATTCTCTTCCTGAATCGCCAGCGTGCTGATGGTGAACTCGAGGCGGTTCTGGGTGGCGCCCAAATTCGCGCGCAGCGACGTGACGCTGTTCAATGCGCGGTCGATGGTGCTGATGGTGGAGACTGCGGCTGCAACGGCAGACACGGTCACCGTGTTCACACCAAGGTCGTTGGTCTTCGATCCCGACACGGCCACCGTCAACGTCTGGCTGGGGTTGGCGCCCGCCTGAAGGGTTACAGTCTGGGCAGAGGAAAGCACGCGCACGCCGTTGAACTCGGTGTCAAGGGCGATGTCGTCAATCTGGCTCAACAACTGCTGCACTTCCGCATTTATTGCGGCGCGGTTGTCGGTGCTCTGGGTCCCGTTGGACGCCTGCACGGCAAGCTCGCGAATGCGCTGCAAGATGTTGGTCGTCTCGCTCAGCGCGCCTTCCGCGGTCTGCACCAGGCTGATGCCGTCCTGCGAATTGCGAATTGCCACCTGACTGCCCCGCACCTGCGAGCGGAAGCCTTCCGCAATCGCAAGCCCAGCGGCGTCGTCCGCAGCGCGGTTAATGCGAAGTCCGCTCGACAAGCGTTCGAGCGACTTGTTCAGGTCGCCGGTCGACCGTTGCAAAGTGCGCGCCGTGTTTAACGACGCCACGTTCGTGTTGATGCGAAGTCCCATGATGATATCCTCCGTGAGTGGTTGGCCTGGCGCATCCATGCGCCGGTGAATCCCAGCCCCGTCCTGTTCCCGCAGGAAGCAGAATCAGGGCTGTTTGCTCCGGGCTGGCCGATGGGGCCGCCCGGAAATTCTCCAACTATCGGGTGTCGCCGTCCGGCTCCACGCTGTCCCGGCGTGGCGGAAGCAGGCCCGCTGTCCCAGCAAGCCCACCCCCAAGGGGACAAACACCTTCAAATCGAGGCCCGCTTCGCGCGGGCTTCGAGAGATTCAAATTACCGTGGGAACGTGTGTCCGCAACGCTCCAATCGGGCGCGTACCCCGACCCTCTCCGCAAAGGCCTCCATGCTGTCTTAAATCGAGGGCGGCATCCGTGCCGCCCCGAGGTATCCCAAGGCCCACTTCCGTGCAGGCCCGTTCCGGGTTACCTGAAGGTTTTATCGGCACCTTGAGCCAAAACTTTAGCGCGCCTGAAAAAAGATTTTTGTAAACCATCTTTTCCAATTGCCGTCCCCGCCCGGCAACCCGTATCATCAGGGGAATTCCGCCAACAAGGGCGGCGACAAGCGAGGGGCATTCGATGATAGCCTTGGTGGTCTTGGGCACAGCTGTGCTCTTTGGCATTTCCTATGTGGTCTATGGCGGCTACCTGTCGCGCCAGTTGGGACTGGACGATTCCCGCATTACACCCGCGCAGGAGATCAACGACGGCAAGGACTTTGTCCCCGCGAAACCTTCCCTGTTGCTGGGCCAGCATTTCTCCGCCATTGCCGCCGCCGGGCCGATAGTAGGGCCGGTGCTGGCGGGGCTGTGGTTTGGCTGGCTGCCCGCGCTGGTATGGATTGTGGTGGGGGCCATCGTGGTGGGCGGTGTGCATGACATGACCAGCCTCACCGCCAGCATCCGGCACAAGGCCACTTCCGTGGGCGAACTCACCCGCCGCTACATGTCTCCCCTCAGCCAGATACTCTTCCTCACCTTCGTATGGCTGGCGCTGGTCTATGTGATTGTCGCCTTCACCGACATCACCGCGCAGACCTTCAAGTATGTCACCGAAGATTCCCCGGCGGGCGCGGGGGTCGCCGTATCCAGTGTGTTGTACCTGTTGCTCGGCTTGGCAATGGGCGTGTGCCTGCGGGTCTTCAAGATGCCGCTGGGCATCGCCACCGCCATCTTCTTGCCGCTGCTCTTTGCCATCGTCTGGTTTGGCCCCAGTATGCCCGCCCCCCTGCTCGAATGGGTCTCTGGCATCAGTGCCAAACAGTGGGACGTCATCATCTTGGCGTACTGCTTCGTCGCCTCGCTTGCGCCGATGTGGCTGCTGCTGCAACCGCGCGGCTACCTGGGTGGCTGGTTCCTCTACATCACCATCGCGGTTGGGCTGGGCGGCGCACTCTTCGGCGGCTACGCCGTGCAGTATCCCGCGCTCAATCTCGAAGGCCTGAACAGTGCCATGAACGGCAAGCCCCTGCTGCCCATGCTGTTTATCACCATTGCCTGCGGTGCCTGCTCCGGGTTTCACGCCATCATTTGCAGCGGCACCACCTCGAAGCAGCTCAACAAAGAAACCGACGCCCGCCGCATTGGCTACGGCACCATGCTGCTCGAGGGCCTGGTCGCCGTGCTTGCCCTTGCCACGGTGATGATGCTGGCCCCCGGCGACCCCATGCTCAAGAAAGACCCCAACCTCGTCTACGCCAACGGCCTCGCCACCTACATGGCCCAGGTGGGCATCGACTACAACATGGCCCTGGCCTTCGCCCTGCTCGCCTTCTCCACCTTTGTCTACGACACCCTCGACGTGTGCACCCGCCTGGCCCGCTATGTGCTGCAAGAACTCTTCGGCTGGACCAGCATGGCAGGCGCGCTCATTGCCACCACCGTCACCCTCGCACTGCCGCTCGCCATCCTGCTGGCCACCAAGGAAAAGGGCTACATCGTGGCGTGGCCCATCTTCGGCACCAGCAACCAGTTGCTCGCCAGCCTCACCCTGTTGGCCGTTTCCGTCTGGCTCATCAAGACCGGGCGCAACGCCTGGTACGCCATCATCCCCATGGTCTTCATGATGGTCGTCACCCTCTGGTCCCTCGTCCTCCACGTGCTCCCCTTCGCCAAGGCCCTGCCCGGGTGGATGCAAGGCACCGGAACCATCGGCATCGACCTCGCCATCTCCGGCATCGTCGGCAGCGTGCTGCTCCTGCTCGCCCTGTTCCTGTTGGCCGAGGCCTTCAACGTCCTCGTGCTCAAGGGTGGCACGCCGCCGCAGTCCAAGCCCGAACCCTCGGCAGCGTAACAACTTAGAGTAGTAGCCCCAATTCCCGTGACACCCGGCCTGCTTAGGCGTATAGTATGGGAGGGCGTGTGTGGGTGCCGCCCGAAGAGGGTGTTTTGCCATGCGTAGCTTTTCCTTCCGTTTCGCCTTTCCCTTGGCCGTGCTGGCCTTGGCTGTTGCCCTGACCGGCTGCCCGAATGGGTTGCTGCCCGGCAGCTTCCTCTCCGCCGATCCCTTTGGCTCGGGACGCGGCACGGACTTTGTGGATTCCCCCACGGCGGGCAGCGACGATGGCGGCGCGGAAGGCGAGGGCGGCGGTGAACGCGACGTGGTTGAACCCGACGTGATACGCCAGACCGGCGACACGCTCTTTGTGCTCAACCAGTATCGCGGCCTGTCGATCATCGATCTCGAATCCGAGACCCTCCTCTCGCAGACCCCCACCGTGGGCTACCCGCGCGATCTCTATGTGATTGGCGACCGCGCCTATGTGATTGTGGCGAACGTGGTGAGTTCGGTCATCGGCGGCGATGCCATACAGGTGACCAACTTGGGCACGCGCCTCTACGTGGTGGACCTTGCTTCCCTGTCCGCCCCCACCGTGCTGGGCACCTTTGACCTTGAAGGCGACCTGATTGACTCGCGACTGGTGGGCGATGTGCTCTACACCGTGGGCGCAGATTTCAGTTATTACTACGGCCCCGAGGACGACGGCGGCAACGAGGGCGGTGGCACCACGGGCACCTCGCCCGGCGGCGGCGCGGTGAAGCAGCAGACTTCCTCCTCGTGGGTAAGTAGCATCGACCTGTCCAACCCCGCCGACGTGCAGGTGGTGGACGAGCTTTCCTTCGACGGCTACGGCAACGTGATTCAGGCCACGTCGAGCGCGCTCTTTGTGGCGGGCCACAGCTGGGAAACAGACGCGACGACGATCACCTATGTGGACATCAGCGACCCCAGCGGCACCATCGCCGTGCGCGGGTCGGTGGGCGTGCCCGGAAATGTGCCCGACCGCTTCAAGATGGACGTATGGAACAACGTGCTGCGCGTGGTGTCGAACACCGGCTGGCCGGACCGCCAGACCTATGTATCCACCGTACCGCTGGCCGACCCCGATGCACTAGCCGTGCTGGGCCAAACCACCATCCCCGGCGCGGAAAACGAGACCCTCTTCGCCACCCGCTTTGACGGTCCCCGCGCCTATGCCGTCACCTACCTGGTGGTAGACCCGCTCTTCGTGCTCGACCTGTCCGACCCCGCGAATCCTTCCGTTACCGGCTCGCTCGAAGTGCCGGGGTGGTCTACCCACATTGAGCCACGCGGCGACCGCCTGATTGCGCTGGGCGTGGACGACACCAATGGCCGCCGCGTGAGCGTGAGCCTCTTCGACGTGACCGACCCCGCCGCACCCGCCCTTCTGGACCGCGAAAGCTTTGGCGAAGACTGGGCATGGTCCAGCGCCTATTCCGACGTGAAGGCCTTCACCGTGCTGGACGATACCCTCATCGTCCCCTTCAGCGGGTGGAATGAGGAGGGCGGCTACGACCGGCTCCAGTTCCTCAGCTACACCAACGACACGATTGACGTGCGCGGGCACGTGGACCTGCGCAGCCAAGCCGTGCGTTCCTTCGAACACCTCGACCATTACTACGGCGTGACGCTCGAGGAAGTGGCCATCATCGACGGGGCCGATCTGGATGCGCCGGAAGTGGTGGGCTCGATTACGCTGGCCGAAAACATCTCCGACTTCCTGCCGCTGGAAGACAACGACGCCGCAGGCGTGGCCGTTATCCGCAGCTACACCGACAACCGCATCACGCTCAAGGCGCAGGAAGCCGATGGCGCGGTGCTGTCTGAACTGGCGCTCGACGGCAGCTACGCCGACAGCATCCAGACCGATGGCGAAGTGGTGGCTCTTGCTTCGGTTGTGTGGGAAGCGGACAAGTCCTACACCGTGGTGCAAACGATTGACTACGCCAACCCCGCCGCCCCCGTGGAACGCACCGCCGTGCGCCTCGATGTGCGCCCCGTGTATTCGTGGTACATGTACGACCGCTCCTTCGGAGGGCCCGGCATGGAAGTGGACGGCGCAGCCGCCGACATGATCGCCCCCTACTACTTCAACGCACCGTCTTCCGTGATAGCGGGAGACAAGCTGGTGATCTACGGCCAGCGCGAGAACGGAACCAAGGCCCTCGCCGTGGTGAACCTGTCTACCGGCGAGGCCGCCGGAACCGCCGACCTCGACTACGGCTGGGTGGGACGCTTGATTGCCAGTGGAAACTCCGTCATCGTCCACTCGCAGGAAGAAGGTGGCCAGGGCCTGCTCGGCCAGACCTACACCCGCCACTACGTGAGCGCGTTTAACCCCGCCGCCCTCACCCTCGGGCCGCGCGCCAACGTGCCGGGCGAGCCCATCGCTTACCGCAACGGCGTTCTCACGCTGGACGACTGGCAGTACACCACCAATTTCGCAGTCGAGCGCGTGTTGCGCACCGCCCGCTGGAATGGCGGCGATGCGGCGGAACTGCTGGACTCTGAGACGCTGGGTAACGGCTTC
>JBIKMR010000213.1:0-7634 GCA_044359155.1 Candidatus Hydrogenedentales bacterium
CATGAGCGAGACGATTACCACCCAAGTAGCCGTGATTGGCGCAGGCCCAGGCGGATATGGTGCAGCCTTTATGGCGGCAGACCTTGGCCTGAACGTTACCCTGATCGACACCGAGGAAAACCCCGGTGGTACCTGCCTGTATCGCGGGTGCATTCCGTCGAAGGCGCTGCTGCATGTGGCGCAGGTCATCACCTCCGCGAAGGAAGCCGAGCACTTCGGCGTGACCTACGACGAGCCGGTGATTGATCTCGACAAGCTGCGCGCCGCTACCAAGGGCGTGGTGGCGCAGATGACCGGCGGTTTGGGCCAGTTGTGCAAGGCGCGCAACGTGCGCTTTGTGCGGGGCCGCGCCACCTATGCTGACTCGAACACCCTGCACGTGGAGCAGGAATCGGGCGAGACGGTGGTGGTGAAGTGCGAGCACAGCGTGCTTGCGGCAGGCTCGCGCCCGGCGTTGCTGCCCCCGCTCATCAAGAGCCCCAATATCATGAACTCGACTGGCGCGCTGCGCCTCGATGACATCCCCGAGAACCTGCTCGTCATCGGCGGCGGATATATCGGACTCGAACTGGGCAGCGTGTACCACGCGCTTGGCTCGAAGATTACGCTGGTGGAAGCGACCGACGGCTTGCTGCCCGGTTGCGACCGCGACTTGGTGCGCCCGCTGCAAAAGCGCCTCGAAGAAAACTTCGAGGAAATCATGCTGAACACCAAGGTCACCAACATGGAAGACGTGAAGGGCGGTGTCCGCATCACGCTCGATGGACCGGACATTAAGAAGCCCAAGCGCGTGTTCGACAAGGTGCTGATCTGCATTGGCCGCAAGCCCAACTCAAGCGGTCTCGGGCTGGATGCAACCAAGGTGGAAGTGAACGAGCGCGGATTTGTGGTGGTGGACGAACAACGCCGCACGGCGGACCCCGCCATCTTCGCCATTGGCGACATCGTCGAGGGCATGGCGCTGGCGCACAAAGCCACCCACGAGGGGCGCGTGGTGGCGGAAGTCATCGCGGGCCACAACGTTGCCTTTGAGCCGCAGGGCATTCCCGCCGTGGTCTTCACCGATCCCGAGATTGCGTGGGTGGGCCTCACCGAGAACGACGCGAAGAAGCAGGGCCGCAAGGTGGACGTGGCGCGTTTCCCGTGGGCGGCCTCTGGCCGTGCCACCACGTTGCACCGCACCGAGGGCGTGACGAAGTTGCTGGTGGACCCTGACACCCGCGCCATCCTCGGCGTGGGCATCACCGGCCCCGGCGCGGGCGAGCTGATCGGCGAAGCAACGCTGGCCATCGAGATGGGCGCGCAGGCCTCCGACCTCGACCTCACCATCCATGCGCACCCGACCTTGAGCGAGACCATCATGGAAGCCGCGGCGGCCATCTTCGGCACCAGCACGCATATCTATCGCCCGAAGAAGGGGTAGTTGCAATAGCGAAATTTTATGGGACGGATGAGACTGATGGGAGAAGAGAAGCCCTTTAGGCTTTCTGTAGTTTTCCCATTTGTCCCATAAGTCATATCCGTCCCATTACTTGTGCCTCAGCGAATATTCTGAATTACCGCCATCTGCATGTCGTGCTTGGATTTTTGAACGTTCGTGAGGGTGTTGAATACTTGGCTTTGCTGCTGCATGGCTTGTTGCAGGGAGAGTTGTTGCAGCGATTCCAATTCGCTGCCCAACTCCGCCACATCATCGTCGCATTCCGTTGTGTCGCATTGCGCCTCTGCTAGCGCCAATGCCTTGAGCACAAGGTTGCGCCAAGGGGTTGGACCAACCTTACCTATGGACTGCACCATGCTGTTTGCCGCAAAGGCGAGAGCGCCTTGCTCCAGTTGATCGAACAGGCTCTCCAGCGCAGCCTTGGTGGACACCTCCGCCAGTGACTCTTTCGTCAGGGCGGGCAACTTGTGGGCGGCATCCACGAGGGTTAGGGCCACACCGGCGTCCGCGTCGGCAAGGGCGCTGCATGTTGCCAGCGCCTGCACGGTCTCCTTGAGCAGGTCGGCAGCGCCATAGAAGGAGTGGCCGTTGTAGTAAACAACGGATTGCCGAACATGCTCCGCTTCGTGCGCCAGCGCATCTGCCAGGTCAAGTGCATCGCGCGCAAGCGATTCTGCCGCTGCAATAAGGTCCGCGTTGATTGACGCGCCGACGGCGTTCCAGGCTTCTTGCAGCGCGCGGCTGGCGATGTCGGAATCCCGCTGCTTCTCGTATACCTTCGTAACGCGCTCTTTCTTGGTTGCTTGGACCTGGCCGAATTCCTGAGTGAACTTCGCCACCAGGGCCTCGGCTTCTTTTACGGCTACGGCTGCGGCGTTCTCGGCGCTCATGGCGGTTTGCAGGTCTGCGGTGGCGCGGATGAAGGCAAGGAAGTGCACCCGGTTGGGGCTGTCGCGCAGGGTGGCTATCGATGCTTGGTGTACCAAGCGCGCTCTCGTGGTGGCTTCGCGCGCGGCGGTCAACATTCTGATCCGCATTTCAAGCAGGCCTTTGCCCTCCTCGAAGTTCTCTTTGATATCAAGAATCACGACTTCAATCGCTATCAGTGCGGCTTCTGCAGCGGCGAGTTCTTCCTCGGCTTCTTGCAGCGTGCGCAGGTAGGGGTTGGTGTCCAGCGCCTTCACGGCAGTCTGGTCTTTGCGGTTGTATACGCTGAGGGTGCATTCGTCGGGTGCGTCGATTGGGTAGCCCACCATGCCCGTCTCGGCTATGCGGCGCAGGGTCTGTATGCGTGCCCCTTCTTTGCCATAGGTTGCGCGAAACACGCTGATGCCGCGCCCATCGTCCAGCGGGTTGATGCGGTAGACCTCGTCCACCGCCGCAATGGATTCAAGCGTGGCGCGCACGGTAGCTTCCGTAGCGTTCGGGTCAAGGTTCCCGAGTATTAGTTGCTCTTGTGCCCCGCTGCTCAGTGCTGTCAACAGGCACAAGCCTGCGATCAAGACAATGCGTTTCATGGAAGTTCTCCCTTTTCCCCTTTTTGCCCAAGCGGAGTATAGCAAGGAAGTTGGAATTGCAAAAGGGAAATTACAGATTTTGCCTCAGCGAAACGCGTCCGGCAAATGGGTAATCTGGGCCTTGCCGCGCTCGGGCATCACGATGCTGACCACGTCGAAGCGGTAATAGAAGCCCGGCTTTTCGTTGTGCGCCAGCCATGCGTGGGCGGCGGCCTTGATGTGGCGCTGCTTGGTTTCACCAACCGCATCGTGCGGTTCCCATGCGCCGGAGCGCTGGCGGGTCTTCACTTCGACAAAGGCGATGGTGTCTCCCCGGCGAACGATCAGGTCGATCTCGTTGCGGCCCAGCCGCAAGTTGCGGGCAATTATCCGGTATCCCCGGAAGAAGAGATAGCGGGCGGCCAAGCGCTCGCCCGCAGCGCCGCGTTGCTTGAGCACGCCCTGCGGCGCGTCAGCCTTCCGCTTCCACCACATTCGCGGCAGTTTCTTCGTCGGTAAGGATGCGCGCGAAAAGGCGCACCTCGCCGAAGGGTTCATGCTGGTGGGCGCGCACGCGGCGCATACGGCACAGCTCGAGGATGGCCAGCAGGCAGCACACGATCTCGACGCGGCTGCGGCTTTCCTTGGCCAACTGGCTCCATGCCACGCTGTCTTCCAATTCGAGCAATTCCTCGATGCGGGATATCTTGTCCTCAATCGAGGAACCCTCAGCGAAGACTTCGTGGATGGGTTTCTCGAGCAGGTAGCGTAAGGTGTTGCGGAGTGCGGTCATCAGGTCGTAAAGGCTGATGTCCACCAGTTCCTCTTCGTCCGGGTCCTTCTCGAACTGCGGCTTTACGCGGCGGCCAAACTGGTTGTCGGCCACTTCGAAGCGCCGCCCGAGGGCGAGCGAATAATCTCGGAACTTGCGGTATTCCAGCAGTTTTTCGACCAGCTCGAGGCGGGGGTCTTCCTCGATGATCTCGTCGTCTTCTTCCGCCTCGATCTCCACCGGTATCAACATGCGCGACTTGATCTGGATCAGCGTGGCGGCCATGACGATGAACTCGCCCGCCATGTCCAGCTGCTGCCCCTCCATCTGCTCCAGAAACAGCAGATACTGCTCCGTGATCTTCAGGATCGGGATGTCAAAGATATCCAGTTCCTGCGTGCGGATGAGGTAGAGCAGCACATCGAAGGGCCCCTCGAACTGGTCCAGCTCGATGCGGGGGAGCGTCTGCGCCAGCGGGTTGCCGTCGTCGATGGGAGCGACGGCAGGCACGGCGGTTGAGTTGGGGGCGTCAGTCATGGAAAGAAAAGAACTCTGCATAGGTGGGTACCGCCAGTAGAATACGCCCGGCCCGCTGCGGATGCAAAACCGCCGC
Organism: Candidatus Hydrogenedentales bacterium; assembly: GCA_044359155.1. GTDB lineage: Bacteria > Hydrogenedentota > Hydrogenedentia > Hydrogenedentales > JAEUWI01 > WGMK01. The sequence continues at coordinate 4,323 of JBIKMR010000213.1, forward strand.
TACTTTGGGGACCGCCCGGCGCCTCGCTTTGCGCGTTCCGGCGCTTCTTTAGCGGTGCCGGGGCCATAGGCGTGCCACGCTGCGGTGAGGGTGGTGGTGTAGCCGCGCAGGCGGTGGCGATACAGGTCGCCCAAGGTTTCAGCCAGGCTCAAGGACAGCGGCAGGCGCTGCCCGTTTCCCAGTAGGGCGGTGCAACGGCGGGGGCGGCAGGCTATGCCGAAGAGGCGCAGCTTGGCGCTTTCAAACTGGAAGACCACTTCTTCGGCCTGGGTTGCGCGGATGGTGCGGGCCAGTCGGATGAGGCCCAGCAACCCGCCCACTGCGGAGAGGGTGCGCGCGCTGCTTTCCAGCACGTGGTCGATGTGCTTCAATTCGCTGGCGGTGAGCTGTTGTCCGCGTGGCAGCACTGCCGTAATCTCTCCGTGGGGGTATTGCTGGCGCAGGTGTTCAACCACGCGGCTGAAGCCCTTGTCGAAACTGCACACGGCGTAGACTCTAGGGCGGTCGCTCATCGAAGGGCCTCCTCGATAATGCGTGGGTAGTTGTCGTTGATGACACGGTCCCAGGTGTAGTTCTCCTCGACCCGTTTGCGCCCGGCGTCGCCCATGCGGCGTCGGCCTTCGGGGTCGTCCAGCAACTTGGCCAGGGCTTCGGCCAGGGCGGCGGGGCTGTCGCGGTCAAAGATGTAGCCGGTCTCGCCGGGGATGACGATGTCTTGCAGGCCGCCCACGTCTGCCACCACGCAGGGGCGGCCCGTGGCCATGGCCTCTATGGCCACCAGGCCGAAGGGTTCTTCCCATGTGCTGGGCACGGCGCAGATGTCGGACCGCTGGTAAAACTCTTTCACCTTGTTGATGGGGTGCCAGCCGATGGCCTTGAACCAGGGTGTGTCGTGGCGCTGGTCGGTGTCGGTGATCCAAATCTGGAAATCGTCACGCGTGCGCGCAAGAATCTCGCCCGCCTTCCACAGGTTCAAGGTTCCCTTGGACAGGTCCTCGGCACGACCTGTCATCAGGATTATGGTGCGTTCGCCTTTGGGCTTTGCTTGTAGCGGCACATAGGGATAATCCTCCAGCCGAACGCCACCACCTATCACGTTTACGTTGGCATTCACTTCGCCGATCAACCCCTTGGTGAAGCGGTTGTAGACGATGATGGACTTGAAGTCCCGCATAGTTTCGAGCAGCAACTGGTGGTAGCGCTCGGTGTGTGCCTCGGTTGCCTGGTACTCGAAGGTGTAGCCATCGGGCCTGCCGGTGCGCATCTGCCGCCATAGCCTGTCAAAGGTGCATTTGCGGCAAACGTTGGGCGTGGTCAGGTAGTTGTAGGGACAGGTGTGGTAGTCGCGCCAGAGGCGGTAATCCCGCAGGCAGAAGGGTTCGTACGCGTAGTAGCGGCAGACTTGCGGGTAATGGCTGAGGGCCTTGCAGAGGTAGGGCTTCATCAGGAAGGTGAAGCACTGAAACACGAGGTCCGGCTTGAAGGTGTCCACCTCTTCGCGGTAGCGGCGCATGGCGAACTCGGGAACGACCTCTTCGCGTTCGTATTCAATGGCGGTGCTTGCGAAAGGCAAGACATCGCGCTGAACGGGGCGCATGGCCCAGTTGTTCAGCTCTTGCCCGTAGAACAGGTGCACCTCGTGCCCCAGCGCGGCGATGCCCTGCATGGTGTAATACAGATCAGCGGGCGCGCCACCCAATGGCGGCCAAGTGAACACATGATCAACGAAGGCAATGCGCATCGGCGGCCCCGGTTCCTTCCCTTAATACTGCTTTTGTGCGCCGAACCACTGGCGCGTGTCGTGGTGCAGGTGCAGCACCGGCTTTCCCAACCGGTGCGCGCCGCCGAAGTGTTTCATCAGCGCATCGCCAAACTCGTAGTCGGCCCCTTGGAAGTGATCGTACTCGGCGTAGCGCAGCGTAGCAAGCGCATTGGAGCGGAAGACCTGGCAGTAGCCCAGCGGCACGCCCTGCGGATTCTCTTCGGTGCGGGTCTCGGGCGCGGCGGCGGCCAGCGCGTCGAAGTTTTCCCACGGGTTTGCCTTGCCCAACAGGATGCGGGCAGTGGCGTCTGCGTCCAGCATGGCGCGCCCTGCCGGGGCGATGAAGCCATGCTGGCTGGAGGCAGCGATGGCGGCCTCGATAAAGCCCAGCGGCAGGAGGATGTCTGAATCGATCAGCAACGTCAGCGGGGCGCGCACGCGGTCGAGGCAGGCGTTGATGGCGAAGCCCTTGGAATGCGCGCAGTCCGCAGGCAGGGTCACGGCTTCGATTTGCAACGCGGGGTACACCCGCCGCAGGGAATCGAGCACATCCTCGGCGGCGTCGATGCCGGGCACGAGGCCCACAATAACTTGGATGTTTCCCGCCTGATGCGCCACGCATTCGAGCGCGGCCTGCAATCGGCGTGAGAAGCGCGTGCTGAATACCACCACGCTTGCGTCGAAGCTCTGTTGCGCGCGCGACTCTTGCTGCGCGCCTTCCCACACGCGCAGGGCGGTGATGCTCAACTGTGGCTCGGGGCTCCACACGGCCACCTGAAGGTGCGCGGCATCGGGCAGGCGCGGGGGCGTGTAGCCATGGCCCGCCAAGGTGACGGGGATGGTGGGGCGGCCATCGCGTAGCAGCACATAGCGGCCTGCTGCATCGGTATAGAGCGTCAGCTGGTGGGCTGTGGCCACCATGGGGCAGGCCACGCGGATGTGCCGACCCATGGCAAAGCCCGAGTATTCCGCCATGCCCCCGCCCACGGTGACCGACACCATGAAGGGTAGCCGCAGATAGGGCAACTTGCTGCCGCGCTTCTCCCCCGGCAGCAGCGCGTGAACCTGGTTCACCCCCGGCATGGGATCGTGGAAGACATTGTCGAAACCCCAAGTGTCGCTCTCGAAAACTTGGGATGGAGGCTGCCGCATTTCCCACGCGCGTGCTTCGCTGGCAAGTTCGTCTAACACCTTGGCTGCGTTAAGGCGGGGCAGGTCTATCGCGTCGAAGTATTGAGGATGCGCGGCGACATCGATTGCCGCCGGGGCTGCGGCACTGGGTGGCAGCGACTTGGCGAGATGCGAAGCCACGCGCGCTAAGGACTGCACCGGGCGAAACAGCGGGGTGAACACGCGCAGGAAATGTACCAGCCAACGGTCGGAGGGGGTGTCGATTCCAGAGAGGCGCAGGTTGTCGAAGATCAGTTTGGAACGCAAGCCTCGCAGGCTGAGGCCGGACATCGCCGTGCCGTACTCGTGGGCTTCGCGCTGGTACTGTTGGTGATCCTGAAGGTAGGCTGCGTCGGCATCGGATTTATGAATAGACACCG
>JBIKMR010000214.1:0-7628 GCA_044359155.1 Candidatus Hydrogenedentales bacterium
AGCGCATCAAGATGGTGCGACACGGGTACGACAACGGCATCCGCTATTTCGACACCGCCCGCATCTATGGCGAGAGCGAGGAGATCATGGGCAAAGCGCTGGGCGACGTGCGCGACAACGTGTTCCTTGCGTCCAAGGCGTTAGTGATGGAAGTGGACCGCGTGCGCAGCAGTGTCGAGCGCAGCCTCGAGGCGCTGGGCACCAGCTACATCGACTGTATGCAGATACACGGCCCCGTCATCGAGCGGCTGGGATACGATGGCTGTATGCCCATGTATGAAGAACTGGCAAAGCTACGCGACGAGGGGATGATTCGCTTCATCGGCATCACCGGCCACAGCCGCTTCGACGAGATGCACAAGCTGATCGACTCGAACCACTTCGACACCCTGCTCATCGAATACGGGTATTTCCACAAGGGCTACAACACCCGCCACACCCCCGAGTCCGTGGCCCTGCGTGCCAAGTGCGTGGACCGCGCGGCGGATCTGAACATGGGAATCGTCGCCATGAAGGTCTTCGCGGCTTGGGTCTTCAACCACAACTCGAAGACCCTCATCCCCGACTTCGATGAGGACAAGCGCACCAAGCTGGCCCGCGCCGCCCTACGCTGGGTGCTCAACGACAACCGCGTTCAGGTCCTCAACATCGGCATCTCCATGCCCAGCGACATCGACACCAACATCGCCCTGCTCAATGGCGACACCAAGCTAACCGAGGAAGACATCCAGATTCTGGAAGCCTTCTCGCAAAAGGCCTACCTCCACCCCATGGTTCAGGAATTGGCACTGGCCTGATGTTGTTCGACCGGGGTCTCTTCCCATCCCCCGCCCAGCGCTTTGTAGAGCGACACAAGATTGGTGAGCACGAGGCTTTGGCTTTGGGCCAGCAGGTCTTCCGACTGGAAGAGCTGCTGCTGGGCGTTCAGCACGCTGAGGAAATCTTCCAACCCCTGCACGTAGCGCTCGTTGGCAATGCGGACAGACCTCCGGTTCGACTCGACGGCAGCGGCGAGAGACTCGCGGCGCACTTGCTCTTGTGCAAAACCGACGAGACCGTTCTCCACTTCTTCCAAGGCGTAGAGAATCACCTGCTTGTAGACCAGCGCTGCCTGATCCTCGCGGGTATTCTGCACCTCGATGTTTGCGCGTATTCGGCCCCCGTCAAAGATGGGCCAACTCACTCCCGGCCCGATGGACCACGCCCGCCCGGCACTGGAGAGCAGGCTGCCCAGATCCCCCTCGCGCCCGGTGAACGAACCCGTGAGGCTGAATTTGGGATAGAGGTCTGCCACGGCCACGCCGATACGGGCGGTAGCAGCAGCAAGTTCTCGCTCTGCGGTGCGAATGTCGGGGCGTCTCAGCAGCAGTTCGCTCGGCAAGCCGACCGGTACGGAGGCTGGGGCAACCGGTATGGCACCCTGCACTTCCAGGGTTGATTGCATCGCCCCCGGAGTTTCGCCTGCCAACACGCCCAACCGGTGGATGGCCGTCTGCACGCCTGCCTTAAGCAACGGAAGTTGCGATTGTGTTGTCGCCAATAGAGACGACGCGCGGATGGTGTCCAGCTCGCTGCTTAGTCCTGCATCAAAGCGCGCACGCGTCAGCCGCACGGATTGTTCTTGCGCGGCGATGTTCTGCTGGGTGATGTCCAGCCGAGACTGCGCCTCGCGCAAGTCGATGTAGTTCAGCGCCACCTCGGCGGCTAGGGAAACCATGACCGCGTTCAGGCGTTCTTCAGCCGCGTCGATATCCGCCTCTGCCGCTTCCACCGCACGCTTGTTCCCGCCAAACAGGTCCAGCTCCCACCCCGCGTCGAAGCCCACCATGAACATGTCCTGCGTGCGGTCCGGCGCTTCCGCGCTAGGGTTCAGGCTCAGGCTCGTGTTGGCACCGGTTGCGCCTACGGTGCGCGTAACTGTGGCGTTGTTGCCGCGATACGTGAGCGAGCGAGATAGACCACCCGGCCCTGCGCTCACCCCAACACCTATCGGCGAACCCGCATCGGGCGTCGTGTCTGGCGAGCCTTCCAATTTATACGACCCCGACACACCCAGCGTGGGCATCAATGTAGAGGCCGCAATGCCACGGGCCGCACGGGCTTCCCGCAGGCGCGCTTCCGCCAGTTGCAGATCGAGATTGCCCGCAGCCGCATCAGCGACCAACTGGGTCAACACGGGATCATTCAGCAATTCCCACCAGCGCGAAACCGCTGCCGGTTCTGCATTGGCGCCACCCTCGGGCGTGGTGGCCCAGGTTGCTGGCAGATCAGACACGGGCCGTTCATAGTCCGGCCCCGTCACGCAGCCCGTCGTCAACAGCGAACCGGCTGCCAAGACCAAGCCAAGACCCCTCATAAGAATAGACCCGCTCATTGCACTATGCGGCGTGTTCATGATTTTTCCTCCGCCTTCGCGGGAACCTGCTCTGTGGGTTTGGGCTTGCGCCAAAAGCGAAACTCGGAAGCGCCCTGCACCAGTACGAAGAACAGCGGCACGAATATGGTGGCCAGGAACGTGGCCGCCAACATGCCGCCCATTACGCTAGTGCCGATTGACTTGCGCGCACCCGCGCCTGCGCCTTCGCTGATGGCCAGCGGAAGCACGCCGAGGATGAAGGCGAGCGAGGTCATAACAATCGGGCGCAGACGCATACGCGCCGCTTCGACAGCAGACTCCACCAGCCCCTTGCCCTCGCGCCGCAACACCGCGCAGAACTCGACAATAAGAATTGCATTCTTGGCCGAAAGACCAACAAGCGTGAGCAGGCCAATCTGGAAATAGATATCCCGTTCGAGGCCGCGCATGTAAACCGCCAACGCCGCGCCGAACAACGCAAAGGGCACAGAGCAGAGCACTGCTATCGGCAGCGTCCATTTTTCATATTGCGCCGCAAGCACCAGGAACACGATGACCAAGCCAAACGCCATCACATACGGAGCCTGATTGCCCGCCTTGCGTTCCTGATACGAGGCCCCGCTGAACTCGATGGCGTAACCCGCAGGCAATACCTTCGCAGCTATCTCTTCCAGCCGCGTCATGGCCTGCCCCGTGCTAAACCCGGCAGCGGGCGCTCCCGTAATCTGCACCGAAGGGAAACTATTGAATCGGCTCACCACGTTGGGACCAGACTGGAAGTTGATATCCAGCACGCCCGAGAGTTCCACCATGTCGCCGTTGTTGTTCCGCACATATATCTTCCGGATGTCCTCCGGGTCCGAGCGGAACTCCGCCTCAGCCTGCAACTGCACGCGGTAGATGCGGCCATACTTGTTGAAATCGTTCACATAGAGCGAACCAAGATAAGCCTGCAAGCTGTCAAATATCTGGTCAATCGGCAGCCCCATCGCCTTGGCGCGGGTGCGGTCGAGGTCCACATAAATCTGCGGCTGCTTCACGTTCAGCACGGCATTCGGCGCAACGATCATCGGGTCCGTCATCAGCTCCGCCATCAGCGTATCGGTCACCTCGGCAAGCTTGCGGATATCGCTCACGCCCCGGCTCTCGAGTTGCACCTCAAACCCCGCGCGCAGCCCCAAACCATTAATGGCAGGCGGACTGAACGAAAGAACCAATGCGTCCTTGTACCCTGCAAAGTGCCCGAACACACGCCCGATTACGGCGTCCACTTGCTGATCCGGCTCAGTGCGCTTGTGCCATGGCTTCAGGGTCACAAACATGCCCGCTGCACTGGTGTTGGCAGCGAAGCCGGAAAGAAAGTCCTGGCCACCAAGGGAGACCATGCCCAGCACTTCCGGCTGTTGCAGCAGGAAGTCTTCGACGTCCTTCAACACCTTACTGGTCCGCTCCAGCGATGCGCCCTGCGGCAGGGCAATAGCCACCATGAAATAGCCTTGGTCTTCCGGTGGGATGAAGGATGAAGGAACCCGATTGAACAGGTCCGCCGTGAGCCAAATAATGCCCGCCACCACGACCAACGCTACCACCGCACCGCGAATCGCACCGCGCACCAACCATGCATAGGACGTGGTGAAAGCGCCAAAGGCGGAATCGAACCAGCGGAAGATGAACCACTTCTGGTGGCTGGGGCGCAGCAGGATGGCGCAAAGCGCCGGGCTGAGCGTCAGTGCCACGATGCCTGAGATGATTACGGAGATCGAAATCGTCACCGCGAATTGTCGGTACATCACGCCCGTCAACCCGCCGAGGAAGGCTACCGGCAGATACACCGCGCACAGCACCAGCACAATCGCAATTACCGGCCCACTCACCTGGCTCATCGCCTTGATGGTGGCATCGCGCGCCGAGAGTTTCTCGTCGTGCATGATGCGCTCTACGTTCTCCACCACCACGATCGCGTCATCCACCACGATGCCGATGGCCAGCACCAATCCAAAGAGGGTGAGGGTATTGACGGAGAACCCAAACAGCATCATACCCGCAAAGGTGCCTATGATGGCCACCGGCACGGCGATGACCGGGATGATCGTGGCGCGCCAGCTTCCCAGAAAGAGGAACACCACCAGCACCACCAACGCCACGGCCTCGAAGAAAGTCTTCGCCACTTCCTTGATGGACACCTCAATGTACTTCGTGGTGTCAAAGGGAATGTCAGAATTGATCCCCTGCGGAAAGGCAGGCTTCAACCCTTCCAGCACCACCTTCAGATCCGACATCGTGTTCAGGGAGTTGGCCCCCGGCTGCAGGTAAACCAGTATCAGCGTCGTCGGCTTGCCATTAAGACGGCCAAACGCGTCGTAGCCCAGCGCACCCAGTTCCACACGGCCCACGTCGCGCACGCGCACGAAAGAACCGTCTGGCTCCGCACGCAACACAATGTCCTCGAACTGCTCCGGCTCGTCCAGGCGGCCACGCGTGATAACAGGGATGGTGAACTCGACCTCCTCCCCGCTTGGCGCAGCGCCAATGCGGCCCGCAGCGAACAAGCCATTCTGCTCGCGAATGGCGTTGGCCGCGTCCGTCACCGTCAGCCCCTTGGCGGCCAGCTTGTCTGGGTTAAGCCAGATGCGCATCGAATAATCTTTCGACCCGAAGATCGAAACATCACCCACGCCCGGCACGCGCTTAAGGGAATCCAACATGTAGATCGTGGCGTAGTTGCTGAGGAACAGGTCGTCGTACTGGCTGTCCTCCGCATTAAGCGCCACCACGCAGAGAATGTTGTTGGATGTCTTCGCCACCGAGATGCCTTGGCGAATCACCTCGGCAGGCAGGCGTGGCTCGGCGCGCTTCAGCCGGTTCTGCACCTCGACGGCGGCAATGTCCTGGTCCGAACCGATCTCGAAGGTCAGCGTTATCGTCAGGCTGCCGTCGTTGGCGCTTTGCGAATCGAAGTAGAGCAGGTTCTCAATGCCGCTGAGTTCCTGCTCGATGGGCGCGGCAATGGACTGCGCCACCGTCTCGGCGTTTGCGCCGGGATACCGCGCCTGTATCTGCACTGTGGGCGGTGTGATTTCGGGGGACTGCTCCACCGGCAAGCTGTACAACGCCACGCCACCGCACAACACAATCACAATCGAGATGACGCTTGCGAAGACGGGGCGGTCTATGAAGAAGCGTGAAAACATGGCGCGGCCCTACTTGGTTTCGGGGGCTGCGGCTTCGGCAGGCGCGGCAGCTTCCGCAGGCGGCGGGGCGTTGCCGGTCCACTCTACCGGCACCACTGGAATCCCAGGCTGCACCTTGATAAGTCCCTCAACAATCACCCGGTCCCCAGGCTGCAAGCCGCTTTCGATAATCCATTCGCTGCCGCTCCAAGGCCCTGGCTTCACCATCCGCATCTCGGCAATGTTTTCCGCCCCGGCAACATACACATAAGCGCCCTGCGGCGATTGGCCCACCGCGCGCTGCGGGACGGAGAGCGTGTTCGGGCGTTCCCAACCGCCCAAGCTCACGTCGAGGAACTGGCCGGGCTTGAGGTTGTTCTCGGCGTTTGTGAACACCGCGCGCACTTCCACCGTGCCGGTCTGCACGTTGACCACGGCGGACTCGAAATCAATCTCGCCGCGCTGCGGCACCGTGCTTCCATCGAGCAGGGTAATCTCGACATAGGGATCGCTGCCATTCGTGAGGATAAGCTCCCCCCGCTGCACTTGGCCGCGCCATTGCAGCCACTCGCGCTCGCTCACCTGAAAGCTCACGAAGATGGGGTCAACCTGCCGCACCGTAGCCAGCAGGCTGTTCTGCCCGTCGTCCACGTAGCTGCCGATTTCCTTGAGCGATTTGCCGATGTAACCGGTGAGCGGGGACTCGACCTTGGTATAGCTAAGCACCAGCTCCGCCTTGGCCAATTCCGCCTTGGCCAGCCGAAGCGCCGCGTCCGCATTGGACTGCTCGGCCACCTGCTTGTCCAGGTCGCTCTGAGCAATCGCGCCGGGTTCCTTCACAGATTGCAGGCGGCGCACATCTTGCTCCGCAAGGTGCAAGCGGGCATCGGCCTGGTCCACGCGTGCCTTTGCAATATCGAGATCTGCCTTGTACGAGCTAGCGTCAATCGTGAACAACGCGTCGCCCGGTTGCACCAGAGCCCCTTCCTCGAAATCGCGTGACTCGATGAAGCCACGAATGCGGGCGCGCACCTCGACCGTCTTCGACGCATCCGCCACGCCAATGAACTTGTAGGCGACAGGCAGCGTCTGTGGGCTTACGGTGACATACGCCACCTCGGGCGGGGGAGGTTGCTGGCCCGGCGGCTGGGCATACGACGAAACTCCAGCAAGCGTGAACGCGCCCATCATCAACGCGCGATTAAGGCTGTGATACATCATGCAGGGATCCTCTATCGTTAAACAGGGCAACGCGTCGCGCTACCGGGTTTCCATGTCAAGTCTCATGCACATCTTCCGGCGCAAGCTCCACGGCCTCATCCGCCAATTTCAGCAGGGTGTCGATAAGCACCTGCCGCTGCTCCGGGGTGAACGGCGACACTTGCAGCAATTCCAGGAAGAAAAGGCCGTCTGCCGCAAGCGGCAGTAGCGCGCGCCTGGCAAAAGCCTCGTCGGGTGCCTTGCCAGCCAGCCTCTCAAAGCGAGCCTCATGAAAGATACGGCAGGGCTCCAGCAATTTTGGTTCGTTTGCCACCGCCGCGAGCAATGCCGCGCTCACCTCGGCGTCGTTTGGATTGCGCTGCAAGGTCGCCAGCACGTCCGCCTTGAGCGGACCTTCTGGGCCGGTAGATTCTAGTTCCAGTTCGCAGCGTCGATGCTGCGCCTGCTCAATGTGACTAGCGACCATACCGACAAGAAGCGCTTCTTTGGTGGGAAAATGATAGAGCACGCCACCTTTGCTGACTTCGGCGCGCTCCGCCACTGCGTCCAGCGTCAGCTTGGACGCACCACCTTCGCGGGCCACCGCCTCAGCAGCGTCAAGTATTCGCGCTTTACAACTTGTTGGTCGTGTCATTATTGTCTCAATAAACCGTCCAGACGGTATAGTAATCGACAGGACGCAAAGTGTCAAGGCCAATTTTAAATGCTTGATTTACAATCAGTTATGAAGTATTCTCGCTTGGGGTGCAGCCAAGGTCTTAGGGGACTGCAGTTACCATGGGAAGTGGGTAACTTTCCGGGTTCAGCACCTGCGGGGCGTAATCTAACAAGGGGATATCATGATGAAAAGGCTGAAGAATTGTATGTTGGCGCTGTGTCTC
>JBIKMR010000215.1:0-7607 GCA_044359155.1 Candidatus Hydrogenedentales bacterium
CGCGCGCGGTGGTGGACGCCGCAGCCGGGAAGGAAGAATAATGGCGGAGAGGCAGAGATTCGAACTCTGGAACGGGTTGCCCCGTCAACGGCTTTCGAGCTAAAATCAGTAATAGCACAGAGTTACGCATCAAACAGAACGTTCTTGGAGAGTGTGGCTTGACTCAGCGCCACGCGGTGTCGAAACAGCTAAATCATGTCGTTCAGAACTACCGGCCCCGGATGCCGACCTCGGTGCTAGACCGGCAAGCGCTGCGGCAGTTGACTCGAAATTACCAAGAACCTTCTGACGAATTGACCCACCGTTTGGGTGCGCCCATAGGTTGCCACAGATTTCCTTCCCCGGGATGTGACTAACTGCGGACAGCTGAATCACAACAAAACTCCCCTGTTCGCCCAGTGTACCTACACGAACCGCAGAGCACGATGGTCTCGTCCAGTTCTTCCTCGGCGGGGCATGCGTACGTCAGGTCGCCGTCGATGGCCAGGACACGACCGTCGGCGAGCGCGAGGATGAATGCGCGCGCGTGGTTTGCTCGCAGGCGGGGCAGCACATCCAGCAGGCGCAGAAGAGCCGTGCAGCAGGGGCTTCGTTAATGACGATAACTCGTGATGTCGCGCCCGTCGCAGGTCCCGAGGCGGCCTCGTTGCGATGGCGTGTTAGGGCCTCGACGAGCACTTCGGCGATCCACGCCTCGTCGTGGATTCTCGCCCTGTTTCTCCAGCTTCATCATGGTTCGATGCTGATCTTGCGTCCCGCGTGTTGAACTTCACTGCTCGATTCTGTCTCTATGAACAAACGTCATCGTCAAAATCATAATCGCACACCAGTGCTTATACTTCTGAACGGGGCAATCAACAACAAAATCAAAGTCCTAAAGAGAAGAAGCCATGGCTTCCACGACTTCGCCTACTTCTTCCTAAAAAATCATGGGCCTCACGGGCGGATTGCCCCCACTAGCCGCTATAACCCACACTTAAAGGGAATGAACCTGTTCTTGAACGGGTCAGCGTTGGGCACCGGAACAAGGCTTGATCAACGAATACTCAGGCGAGTACAGTGACGGGGCGCAGGTGGATTTCGGTTGTATTGGGGTTTATTTGCGAAAGGGTATCGTGATGAAGCGAGTGATCTTGGCCTGTGTGGTCGGTTTGGCCGCGAGTTCGGTGGCGCATGCACAATTTCTTGATGTCGATCAGACCAAGGACGGGAAGATCAGCCTGAGCGAGTTGCTGCGGCTCATCCAGTTTTATAACGCAGATGGTCTGCATTGTCAGGTAGGGACGGAAGATGGCTTTGCGCCGAGTATTGGCGAGGTTTCGTGTGCGGCGCACAATTCAGACTACAGCCCGCAGGATTGGAAAGTCAGCCTGTCGGAGTTGCTCCGCAGTATCCAATTCTACAACTTGAAGGGGTATTCCGCCTGCGTCGGCTCGGAGGATGGCTTTTGTGTTGGCCCAGCGGGTGAAGGTGAGGGTGAAGGCGGGGGCCAGGTCGACGCGCCCCTGCTCGAGGTCAGGGGTCAGGTCACCTCGGGGCTCCAGGCGATCAAGATCAACGAGCCCCTCGAGGTCGGGGTCCTGTGGCTCAATCTGCTCGACGACAACACGACTGTCCTTGTCGAGGCCACGAAGGCCGACGCCATAGGGGCCGCGCTGCCCGCGTCTTTTGATGCGTCTATCATCGTGCCCCCAAGCGACAAGATGCTAGGCGTGACGCTCGGGTCTTGGGACGAAGGGGGGGCTCCCGTGCGCCCCGTCGAAGCGAGCCGTGTTGCCTTCGGCGTGGTGGTGGTGGCTCCGGAAGGAACTCTAGAAAACCTGCCGTCGACCGCTACGCTCGGCGACTTCATTTCCGGCAGCGACGCCTTGCCGGGCACGCTGCTGAGCAGCTTCACGCTGGTTTCGTCTTTCGGGGTCCGGTACGTCCGGAATGCAGAGGCCGAGGGCATCGTATTGCGCGACATCCAGGGGGTGCCCTATGCCCTCGCTGACTTCACGATCATCGACCTCGGGGCGTGGGCCCGCGGCATCGACAATGCACTGTGCCGCGACCGCCGCCTTGGGCAGGGCTGGGCTTCCCCCGAGGTGCAGGCATGCATCACCGAGAACGCTGAACGCATCGCTGTCGGAGAAGCGGCGGCGGCGGCCTGCAGCGAGGCCTGCGGCCTGCCGCCCGCGGACGACGCCTCCGAGGACGAAAAGCAGGCGTATTCCAACTGCATATGGGGCTGCACGACCACGGGCGATACCCGCGGCAACGTCGAAAACGAGTGCCTCTTCGCGTGGTTCCAGGGTCAGTCAGAGGCTACGGATCTCCTGTGCGGCCGCATTTTCGATTATGCCGAGAGCGATTTTCGCAACGCCCGCCGCCTCGCACCGGGGGAGAGCCTCACGTTGTCTCTGGATGAGGGCGACATTCGCTCGGCACTAACGGCCGGCGGCTTCATCTTTCTCTACTAACGTTGATCCGTAGCCAGACGCGCGTGACTGCCAGAAAAACTAACTCGACGAGTTCGGGCACGTAGATGCTGGTGCATTTCGCCCCGTAGTGGCAGACTATCGGGCAGGAATCGCTCGGGCGAGGCGCTGGGGTCGCGCGCCGCTTCGGCGGGCCTTTCTCAGAGAATCCAAGCGTGGCGAGGACTTTGCGCCATCACCCACGGTCAGCAGAGCGATGAGCGCTCTGCCCGGCCGATGACCGCGAGCCACCTCCCGCGAGGCGGCGGAAACGGACCGGAGGGGGACCGGAGAGCTTCCGCGGGATGCTGCGGCAGATACCGAATCACCTGTCCGAGTGCGTACTAGCCGCCGCCCGCTCCCGAGCTGCCGATCCGGGGTGTTCAGAAACATAGGCGCGGGCGGATATCCTTGCCGCTGTGGGACTTGCGACGAATCCCGAATCCGGTAGGAAAGCCCATGGAGCACCTCCTCTACGCCCTGATATCGCTCGCCATGCGCTGGCTCGAGCCCCGGCACAATGCCCAACTGCAGTTCCTGCGGGAGCAGATACGGATTCTCCGCGCCCGGGTGGACGCCGACCGCGTCGTGCCCACTCCGGCCGAGCGGGCGGAGCTGCTCAGGATAGGGGCGCTGCTCGACCACGACGTGGCGGAGCTGATGCACATCGTCCGACCCGCGACGTACCAGCGGTGGCGGCGGGAGCAGCGGCGCGGGCACGTGCCGAAGAAGACCGGGCGCCCGCCGACCGCCCGGGCGATCCGCGACTTGGTGGAGCGCATGGCGCGGGAGAACCTGCGCTGGGGCTACCGGCGGATAGTCGGGGAATTGAAGAAGTTGGGGATACTCCTCTGCGCCTCCACGGCGCGGAACATCCTCGTGGAATCGGGCATCCACCCCGCGCCGGACAAGAATAGAAAGAACCCTGCGATTCCGTGGGCGCAGTTCATCCAGGCGAATCTGGACTCGATGGTCGCCACGGACTTCCTCACCAAGGACATCTACACGCCGTTCGGCAGGTACACGGCGTACGTCCTGATATTTATCCACTTGGGCAGCCGCAAGGTCTACGCCAGCCCGGCGACCTACGCGCCCAACGGGGCCTGGGTGGCACAGCAGGGCCACAACGCGCGGATGTGGCTGGAGGACGAGGGCCTTGACGCCCGGTACCTGGTGCACGACGGGGACGCCAAGTTCTCCGCCCACTTCAGGGAATCGTGGAGACCCGAGGCGCGGTGCCTGCGCACACCGCCCAGGGCTCCGATGGCGAATGCCTACGCCGAGAGCTTCATCGGGACGCTCAAGCACGAGTGCCTGAATCACTTCGTCTGCTTCTCGCCGCAGCAGCTCGACCGCATCGTGTCGCTGTGGCTCGCTCATTACCACACGCAGCGGCCGCACCAGGGGAAAGAGATCGGCAACAACGTGCTCGATGCCAGCTTCCAGCCACAGTCCGTGGGAAAGGTCCGCTGCAAGCGCCAGCTCGGCGGAATCATCACCCACTACTACCGCGAAGCCGCCTAGTTCCGACAGAGAAAGAGCAGAGAGCAAGCGCTGAACGAGGAGCCGGCACCGGACAGCCGCGCCCACCCGAGGGGTCTCTCCCTGTTTCTCCTGCTTCTTCATGGTTCGATGCTAATCTTCCGTCCCGTGTCTTGAAACTCACCCGCACAATCGGGCTATATGAACGAAATTCATCGTCAGAATCATCATCGCACAACTGTGCTTATGTTTTTGAACGGGTCACGATCTTCCGTCCCGTGTGTTGAATCTCACCGGTCACATCGGGCTACATGAACGAAATTCATCGTCAGAATCATCATCGCACAACTGTGCTTATCTTTCTGAACGGGTCAGGGTCCGTCTTGCGATTACAAAAAATCAGAATAGATATAGGGCATATAGTCAAGTTGTGGCACTAGATTGCCATCCAGCATAAATTTTTGGACTTTCCCAAAGGTGGACAACAACTGACTTGACTCAGCGCCTAAGATCCGGACATTCTGGCTCCTATCTGTAAGAACGATACCACGAAGTAAACTATCTATTGTCTGGACATCAACTCCCTGGCTCGCAGCCAAGTACTCCTGTACATCATGATCGCGGCTAAGTATAGCATCGACGCCTTCAAACCAGCTATCGACCAGAAGCTGCAATTGCTCCTTTTTGTGCCTGAGCACCTGGGGTTTGGTAATCAAGACGTCTATGACCTCCCCGGGTATATCTTGCGAATCAAACAGTTTATTTGCGCCAGCGGCAATAAGTCTGGTCTTGTGTGGTTCAAAAGTAACTATCGCATCTACTTTGCGCTGCAAAAATGCGTCACTATGCTCTAACAGGGGAACATGCACGAGCTCAAAGTCCGCTATAACCATGCCTTTTTCTTTACTGGCTCGGTGTATCATATAAGCACCGAGGGCTGTTGTCTCAAGACCTACACGCAGACCCGCAAGCTGCGACATCGATCTAATCTCTGGTTGACCCAAGATACAATCCGCACCAGAAGACCAATCGCAAACCAAAAAGACCGCTTGTGGACCCATCGTCGCGCAAACTCTTAGAACTTCATCACCGGTAAGTGCAGCGACGTCTATAAGCCCATTCTGATAAGCCCGGACAGACTCACTTGCTGTAGTAAACTGCACCAATTGTATCTCTTCTTCACCGAATAGCTCTAGCTTTCTCGCGACATATATTGGATCATATCCAATCCACAAGTTTGTTCCAACCCGAAGAGGCGGTTCCGCGACCTTGCAGCCAACCAAAAACAGAATGTTTACCAATAAAATCGCAAGAAATCTTGCAGCTGGCGCGACCATTAACTAAATCTCCATGGATAAACTGTACTTCATTGTCATATGTGTATTTGTTACTATTTGATTTAAAGGCAAAAGTTGGTTGCAATTTAACAATAATATTACCCACGTTTTACGTTTCTACACTTCTAGAGTCATACCTTTTCTGCGGACGGTCACATCCGCTAAGTGGAGTCGCAATTGGGTGTATCCCATTCCATGTGGTCCCTAGACAGGCTGTCGGACTTTAAGTCGGTGTTTGTATCAGGAATCCATGCGCGACTTGGCTTTGGATTTTGGTTGTGATGTTGTGGAGCAGGCGCTGTAGGCGGGCGTTGGCCGTATGCCGTGATTTCTTGTCCCTTGCCTTGTTGTTTGCGTTCCAAATGATCCGGATGTTGTAGGCGAGCGCGACGAGGTTCCATTCGAGGTCTACTTTGTGAAGGCCTCGCAGGCGGAATTGGCGGAACTTGAGGTTGTGCTTGATGAGGCCGAAGCAGGCCTCGATGCTTTGTCGTCGTCGTTTATAGAGGACCTTGCCTTCTTCGGTGGCAAGCTTGTCACGCATGCGCTGACCGAAGCTGGATTTTGCCAGCGGGCTCAGGGCGCGCGAGTTGGTGGATGCGGGCAGTTGGGGATGGCGCGGTCGGTGTTCGGAACGCACGCTGATGTAGACATCCTTGCCCTTTGCTTCAAAAGCTTCGACCTGTTCCCGGTTGGCGAAGCCGCTGTCGGCGAGGATGGCGGTGAATTCTCCCAGTTCTTGCGGCACGGCCTCTACGTCGGGCAGTAGTTCGTTGTTGTCGGCGCCGGCATCGGCGATGTGCGTGGCGAGGATGAGCTGGGTTCCATCAGCGTCCGCCACGGCCTGGGCGTTGAAGCATTGCTGAAAGGCGGACTTGTTGTCGCGACGCATCAACCTGCTGTCCACATCGCTGAGGTTGGCGCTGGCTTGGGGCTTGGGCGTGGGCTGCCCCTCCTTGCGCCCGCGAGGATCGCGCCCTCCATCGCCCTTGCCGCCGCCACGGAAGCGCTTGGATGTAGCACGCTTGTTGTGGCGCTTCTGTTGTTCGCGTGCTTCAATCTTCTCGCGCGCCTGACGCACCTTCTCTTGGAGCGCCTGATGATTCTGAAGTTCCTCTGGCAACCGGGCCGCGCCGGAATCCTCGCTGTCCGCCGCCTCCGCCATCTCCAGCAGCTTGGCTACTTCCTCAGCGAGATGCGCCTGCACCGCGTCCAGTTCGTCATGGCGCACGTTGCGGTAGCGGCCGGCGTTGGCCCGTATCAGCATGCCGTCCACGCTGATGCTCCCCTGCTTCAGCAGCCCCATCTCGCTGGCATACACCAGCGCCTGTACAAAGCAGCGCGAGATGCCCTCCGCATTGTTGCGCCGCAAGATCGCGATGGTGTCATGGTCCGGATGCGCGCCCCCCGTAAGGTAGCGCACCGAGACATTCTCACACGTCGCTTGTTCAATGCGGCGGCTGGAGAAGATGCTCTTCGAATAACAATACACAAGCAGCGCCAGCATCATCGACAGCGGATACTGGCGCGAGCCGCTGCCCCGCTCATTCACCTGAAACACATGGCTCGGCAAGGCCTCTACAAGCGACAGCACCAATTGAACCGGGTCGTCCTGCTTCACCCAATCCCGAAGGGCCGGAGGAAACAATATTGGGGTGTCTCGGTCGATGCTGACGAATCGTGTGCTCATGAGCCTTGTAACCATTAATCATCAATCTGTCAAGATGAAAGTCCGACAGCCTGTCTAGTCGCTACGCAGTCATGGGACGCATCCTAAACTCTATTTCATTTCCGGTATTGTCAATTTGTAACCAATTCCGTGTACTGTCTGAAGAAACTCACCGGAACCCCTGTACACTTCCTCGAGCTTTCGCCTCAATGCTCCAATATGATTATCGATGACCCGATTAGATACATTATCGTTGTTTAACCAAACTCGCCGCACGAGCATATCTCTCGATACTACTGCATCTGGTCGACTTATTAGTGTCTCCATAATCCGAAATTCTTTCGCCGTCAAAGAGACACTACGACCCTGTGAGCAGACGGAGAAGGTATCAAAATCGATTCCCAGAAGAGCCCTCTCTTGTGATGTAGTCTTTTGCCTCCGCATTATCGCCTCTATTCTTGCAGCTACTTCTTCTTTAACGTAGGGCTTAGTAATATAATCATCAGCACCGCTTCTCAGTGCCAACACTTTGACCGCCGACAAGTCGGTTTTACTTACCATTATAATAGGGAAGGTATATCCTTCCCTCCGCAGTTTGCGAACCAAGGCCAGTCCATCAGGGCAGTATGTGTCAGATCCTTCCAACACTATATCCAGTAA
>JBIKMR010000216.1:0-7598 GCA_044359155.1 Candidatus Hydrogenedentales bacterium
GATGTTGTCGGTAAAGCTTTTGATGATGGCATAGCCCCGGTTGAAGGACTCGTACCAGTCTTCCCACGTGCGGTGGGCCAGGTCTTCGGGCGAGGTGCCATGCCCGGCCAGCCGCACGCCATACACGGCATAGCCCTCGTGGTAGAGGTATTCCGCAAACTCGCGCACCTCGAGCGGCGCAGCCATGTAGCCATGCGCCAGCACAATGCCGCCCTTGGCCTTCATAGGCTTCAGCAGGAAGGGCCTGCCCACGTCTTGCCCCTTGCTGTATTCCGCACTGTACCACTTGGCGTAGTCCTTCTCGAAGAGCGTCTGGTCTTCTTCGAGGAAGATGTCGCGTATCCGCTTGGACAACAGGAAGCGCGGCATCCGCGTGATCAGCTTCACCTCCTCCTCCAGTTCTCCCAGCGGTTCGATCTCGTTGGCAATCACCTGCGACATCTCTTCCCACCGTGCCGAGTGGAAGGGCACATCTCGCGCGGGCAAGGCGAAGTTGCGGATGTAGGTTTCGCCCTCGCGCCGCAGCACGCCCTCCTTCAGGCACAGCGCCATGAAGTTGTGGAACTTGGCGCTGGGGTCTTCGTACACCACGTCGCG
This sequence comes from Candidatus Hydrogenedentales bacterium, assembly GCA_044359155.1. GTDB lineage: Bacteria > Hydrogenedentota > Hydrogenedentia > Hydrogenedentales > JAEUWI01 > WGMK01. The sequence continues at coordinate 598 of JBIKMR010000216.1, forward strand.
GTAAGTGTTTTCGAGCACGGAGTGCAGCCGATACCGCTTGCTCTGTGCCAGCCAATGCGCGCACAGGAAGATGCGGTTGCGATACGCCCGCTCGGTGAAGGTGCGCGAATCCTGAAAGCGGATGATGGTGCTGAAGAGGTGGTCGTAGTTAACCGTCGTTAGCTGGTATATCGACCCCATGTAGTCCCGCATCAACGCGCGCGCCGCGTCGTTGAACTGCGAGTACGCGTCGTCCTCCAGCATGTTCAGGTCGTTCAGTCCACACGCCATCACCTCGGCGTATTGCGGATCCTCCAGATACGTGCTCACGTCAATCGGATCGCCTAGGGTAATGTCGATGTCCGTGTCTTCCGAAAGCACCGTACCCTCGACAGACAACTCCTCCAGCGCGCGCTTGCTCAAGTCCTTGGCAAACTGCGTGGCCATGCGCAGCACAAAGTTGTCGTTCGCGCGAATCGGGAAGTAAGTGATGTTCACGGGGATCATCACCGTGCGCTTCTTCAGCAGGGTCTCGGCGGAATCCAGTCCAAACTGCGCCAGCGCCTCGGCAAGGCCCGGCTGTCCCGGCCGGTCGTACAGGCATTGAATCTTATGGCGGAAGAACTCGGACCGCAGAGCGAGCACGGCAGCGCCCGTGTGCGGCGCGCGCCGCCCGTTGTCCGTGTAGATTTCAAAGTCGCCCTCGGGGTTCACGACTTTCTTGTCCTTCACCATGCGCCCCTCGGGGAAGATAACCCAAGGGTGGGCGCCGGTAAGCAGGGACTTCACAATCACCTTGTCGCGGTCGGGGTCCTCGGTGGATACCGTGCCGGTGGAGCGCAGGTATTGCCCCACGCGCCCCTTGAACAACCCCCCCGAGGCAAGGCTCCAAACCTCAAGCCCCGTGTTCTTGTAGAGCACGTAGGGCAACAGCATGGTTTCCAGCCGCGTGAAATGGTTGACGACGAAAATGATGGCGTCGTCCTTCTGGACGGCACCGGCATTGTGCAAGCGCACGTCTGCCTTGATGAGTCGGCTCGCAAGATCGAGCGCCCACTTCGTCATGGTCAATGCCTGAGTCGAAGGCACAGACTTCCTCCCCGTCCCTGCCACTGGGACACCGCTATGTTCGCAGGTTACGATTCGCCATGCAACCACGCACGTGCGGGGAATGGCATCGGCCGGGGGACGGGGGCTATCATTCGCCGGTGAAACCACAGGGAGATTGCACCCATGAACCGAGCTATCCTGCGTTTAACTTTTTCGCTGGCCGTTGCCGTGGCCTTGCACACGGGCTGCACCACCACCAGCACGGCCAGCGCGCCCAAGCCCGGCGAGGCGGCAGTGCGCCAGGTGGTGGCGGAATGGATTGGCGCGATGCAGGCCAAGAATACCGAGGCCGTGCTGGCGCACTACTCGGAGAACTTTGCCAACGCCGCGTATCCCAACAAGGCGGCAGTGCGCGACGCCATCGAGCAGGCCCGCGTGATGGGAATGCTGGACGGCGTGCAGGGAGACGCGAGCGCGTTGAGCGTGTCGAGCGATGCGGGCCACGTGGTCGCAGGCCCCATCAGGCTCACGGGAGGCTTTGGCGAGCATGTGCTCAACCTGCACCTTCAGCAAGAAGCAGGCGAGCTGCGCATTGTCAGCGCGGTGGATGTGGCAGTGAACGCGCCTGCGGCGCTTTAATTTTCTTCTCTACCTTGAGGACATGATTCTGTGGAACACCTTTCTGCTGCCATCAACTTTGCCGAATCCAACCGCGACCGTTACCTTGATGAGCTCAAGGAACTGCTCGCACTGCCCAGCGTGTCCACCCTGCCGGAACACCGCGACGATGTGTTGCGCACGGCGGACTGGATGGCCGACCAGCTTCGCGCGGCGGGCATGGAGAACGTCTCCCTGATTCCCACGGCGGGCTACCCCGTGGTGTATGGCGATTGGCTCCACGCGCCCGGCAAGCCCACCGTCCTCGTTTACGGCCACTACGACGTGCAGCCTGCCGACCCCTTCGACGAGTGGGACAGCCCGCCCTTTGACCCCACGGTGCGCGGGGACTACCTCTATGCGCGCGGCGCGTCGGACATGAAGGGCCAGATATTCGCGCAGATAAAATCTGTCGAGGCGCTCGCCAAGCAAGGCCCCCTGCCCGTCAACCTGCGCTACATGATCGAGGGCGAGGAAGAGATCGGCTCCCCCAACCTTGCCGCCTACATTGAACAGCACAAAGACCTGCTCCAGTGCGACGTGGTCCTCAACTGCGACTCGATGATACAGGGCATCGACCTGCCCTCCATCACCTACGGCCTGCGCGGGCTGGCGTATTTCGAGGTCGAGATTCACACCGCCAAGAGCGACCTGCACAGCGGGCGCTTCGGCGGCGCGATTCGCAATCCCATCCACGAACTGGCCGACCTGATCGCCGGGCTGCACGACGACCAAGGCCGTGTAACTTTGCCCGGCTTCTACGACAAGGTGCGCGCGCTGGACGACGACGAGCGCGCCGCGCTGGCCCGCATCCCATACAGCGATAGCGCATGGCTGGGTATGGCCACGGCAGACGCGCTCTATGGCGAGGCGGGATACACCACCATCGAGCGCCTGGGCGCACGCCCCACGCTCGACGTGAACGGAATCTGGGGTGGCTTTCAAGGGGCAGGCGCAAAGACCGTCCTGCCTGCCAAGGCCTTCGCCAAGCTGTCCTGCCGATTGGTGGCAGACATGGACCTGCACGAAGTGCACGGTCAGCTTGAGACCTACCTGAAAGCCAACGTCGCCGAGGGCGTGACTTGGAAGTTGCACACCCACAGCCTCGGCCCCGGAGCGATTATGGACCGCAAGTCCCCCCACATGCAGGCCGCAGTCAAGGCGCTCCACGCCGTGTACGGCGTGGACCCCATCTTCACCCGAGAAGGCGGCAGCGTCCCCGTTGTCGCCATGATGCAACAAGCCCTCGGCGTAGATTCCATCATGCTCGGCTTCGCCCTCCCCAGCGACGGCATCCACGGCCCCAACGAGAAGCAGCACCTGCCGAATCTGTGGAAAGGCGTGGAGGTGTATATCCGGTTTCTTTGCGGGATGTAATAACCGAATGCCATGGGACGGATGTGACCGATGGGACTTATGGGAATAGGAGGGCCTTCTCCTTTGTCCCATCTGACGTATCCGTCCCATCTGTCCCATGCTGATTAAAAGAACGACCCATGCCCCAAGCCCCACCCACAGCCACCACCCACCTCCGCATCACCGGCATGACCTGCCAGGGCTGCGTGGGCACGGTTAGCAAGGCGCTCGCCGCTGCGCCAGGCGTGGTGAAGGCGGAGGTCAACCTGCTCACGGGCAGCGCTTCAGTTGAGTATGCGCCGGGCGAATCGACCCCCGAGTCTCTCGCCGCCGCCGTGACCGACGCGGGCTACGCGGCATCGGTGGAGTCGCAGGCAGTTGATCAAGCCAGCCGCTGGGCCGAGCAGGACGACGACCTGAAACAGGCGCGCTGGCGCGCCATGCTCGCCTGGGTCTTCACCGCCCCGGTCATGCTCCTCATGCTGGGCCACATGACGCAGTGGTTCCACGTGCCCTACATGGCGCTGATGGAAACCCTGCTGGCCACCGCCACCATCGTGTTTGCCGGGGGGGAGACCTTCCTCAAGGCGGGCCGCGCGGCGCTGCGGCGACGCAGCACCATGGACACCCTCATCGCCCTTGGCGCAGGTGCTGCCTTGGCCACCGCCCCGCTCGCGTGGCTGGGCATTCCCGTGCAGAGCTTCGCCGCTGTTGGCGGAATGATCATCGCCTTCCACGTTACGGTCCGCTACATCGAACTACACGCCAAGGGCCGCGCCGCAAACGCCATCCGCGCGCTGATGGACTACGGCGCGAAGGATGCCGCCGTCGAGCGAAACGGCGTCGAGCTGCGCGTGCCCATTGCCGAGGTGCAGGTGGGGGATGTGATCATCGTTCGCCCCGGAGAAAAGATTCCCACCGATGGCGTAATCGAATCCGGCCAAAGCGCGTTGGACGAATCCCTCGCCACGGGCGAATCCATGCCGGTGGATAAGTCCCCCGGCGACGAAGTCATCGGCGCAACGCAGAACACCACGGGGTTGCTCAAGGTGCGCGCCACGCGCGTGGGCAAAGACACCTTCCTCGCGCAGGTGGCCCGCACGGTGGAGCAGGCCCAGGCCAGCAAGGTGCCCATTCAGGAATTCGCGGACCAGATCACCGGCCTCTTCGTCCCGGTCATTCTCATCCTCGCCGCATTCACCGCCTTCATGTGGCTGTGGCAGCCCGACGCCATGCAGCGCTTCAACGGCTGGGCCGCGCCGTGGCTCCCTTGGGCCAGCATGGAAGGGCAGTCTCCCCTCAGCATGGCGGTGTTTGCAGCGATCGCCGTCCTCGTCATCTCCTGCCCTTGCGCCATGGGGCTGGCCACGCCCACCGCCATCCTCGTGGGCACCGGCCTCGCCGCGCGGCGCGGCATCCTGGTGCGCGAAGGTGCAGCCATGCAGGCCCTGCGCGAGACAACCATCATCGCCTTCGATAAGACAGGCACCCTCACACATGGGCAGCCCCGCGTGGTAGACGTGGAATCCGCCGAGGGCGTCACCCTGAAGGAACTGCTCACGCTGGCCGCCGCCGTCGAGCAGGGCAGCGAGCATCCCATTGCGCAGGCCATCGTGCGTAAGGCGCGTGACGAGCGCATCGAGATTCCCACGGTGGACGAGTTCAACGCCGTGCCCGGCAACGGCGCGGTGGGGCAAGTGAACGGCGCGCGGATACTGGTGGGCAAGCAGGCTTACTTGCGCGGCGCAGGCGTGGACATCGCCCCGATGGAGCACACCCTCTATCGCCTGCAACAAGAAGCCAAGACCGCAATCCTCGTCGCGCGCGGCAAGCAGGTGCTCGGCGTGATCTCGGTGACCGACACGCTGAAAAAAGATTCCGTCCGCACCATCAAGGTGCTCGCGCGCATGGGCATACGTAGCGTCATGATCACCGGCGATTCCGCCGCCAACGCCAAGACGATCGGCGAGCAGGTGGGCATCACCCAAGTGATTGCAGACGTGCTGCCCAAGGACAAGGCCGAAGCCGTCGCCCGCCTGAAAAAGGAAACCATCGGCAAGGTCGTCATGGTGGGAGACGGCATCAACGACGCCGCCGCGCTCGCCGCCGCAGACGTGGGCATCGCCATGGGCACCGGCACCGACATTGCCATCGAGGCCGCAGACGTCACCCTGGTAAAAGGCGACCTCGCCACGCTCCTCACCGCACTCCAACTCGCCCGCGCCACGTACTACAAGATACTGCAAAACCTCTTCTGGGCCTTCGGATACAACGCCCTCGCCATCCCCCTCGCCATGGCCGGTCTGCTCCACCCCGCCGCCGCAGAAATCTGCATGGCCGCAAGCTCCATCACGGTGGTTTATAATTCGCTGCTGCTGAATAATTTTGACGAGGCAAAGTTCACAGCAAAGGCCATGCGCCGGTAAAAAGAAAAATCGGACAGATCAGTCTGATCCGTCCGAACATCATGAAGGCAAGCAGTTCGCTCTCACTGCGCTACACCTCCCCATTTTCGTGTGGTTGGTGTATTTCGTGGTTTGCCTTAAAGCTAACTGAAATGCCGCTTGAAATAATCCGAGCTATCCAGGCATTTCAAGTCCACGCGCACGAACTTCTCGAATTCTTCCCGCGTGATGGGGCAATCGCTTTCCGCGACCATCGCCTGCGCGGCAGAGGTGGCCTGCTCGATTGCGCCAAACATTTCCTCGACCGAGCCATACTCGCCCGAGTTCATGCCCATCTCAAAGATGCACGCGGCTATCGCGCCGAGGTGTTCTTTGCGTTCCTCAAAGGTGCCACTCTCCAGAATGGCGCGCTTAAGCGGAATGATCTTGTCGCGGAAGTAGAGCAGCAGTTCGTCCTTGCAGGGGCAAGTCATAATGGCGACCACGTTGGACCCAATGCGGGCCACGGGCAAGGGATGGTTCGTGCAATGCGGACAAACGCGCTTGGAATCCATGCAGCTGATATTCCTCGTTGCGCACCAAGGGCACGCAATCCCCCGTCCAGTCAGCCCTCGCCGCCCCAAGCAGCGAAGTCACAAGGGGGATCGTAACGAACGAGGAAAGGGGGTGTCAAACCCCTACTGCAACAAGGCCTCTACTGCGCCTTGACTTGTGGGGATCTCCTTCACGCAGCGGAATCCCAGGTCCTCGCGGAACGCGCCGTAGGCTGCCGAGTCTGCGCTTGCAAGGGTGGCATCGCCGGTGGCGTAGCTGCCGCCTCGCACAATCAGCGTACTCGAAAAATCAGGCGCATCGCTGCCGCCGTCTGCGGTAGATCGCGTCCACTCGGCCACATTGCCGAGCAGGTGCATACAGCCCAGCGGCGTGACATCGGCGTTCGCCTCGCGCGCGGGGATGGGGGTGCCCGAATCGAGATTGGCCTTGGGAGATGCCTGCACGTCACCGATCTCGTCGGCAGCATCTTCGTTCACCTCTTCGGCAGGGGCAGCGTCCGTCGTCGCATTGCCGTCCCACGGATACAGCCGCGCCGCGCCTTCGTCTCCCTGTGCCGCGCGCGACCATTGTTCCGTCGTGGGCAGCTGCTTGCCTTTCGACGCGGCATAGGCTTGCGCATCGTAATAGGTCAGGTTCGCTGCGGGCAGGTCGGCATATGCGCCCGCGCTGGTGCACGAATCCCGCCAGTTGTTCGCCGTGCAGAATGCGGCAAAGTCCCCTTGGGTCACTTCCATCTTGTCCATGAAAAATGCTGGTACAAACACGCCGCCCTCCGCCGTGCCACCGGGAATGTAAGTCATCTCGGGCAGCGATTGCGCCATGATCACCGCAAGGTATCCCCGCAGTGCCGCCTCGGCCTCGGCAGGGCCGCCGCCTTCACTCGCGCGTGTCCAATGCACATCCGCATCTTTCATAATCCGCTGCATGTCCTGCCCGCCGCCCAGCGTCTGCGCCTTGTCGCGCGCGCTGGTGGCCAGCGCCAGCACATCGCCAGCGGGC
>JBIKMR010000217.1:0-7563 GCA_044359155.1 Candidatus Hydrogenedentales bacterium
AGTCCCTCGTGCGCGGCGAGGGGGAATATCTCGACCTCCGCCTGTCGCTTCACCAGACTGTACATGGGCTGGGTTACCGCAACCGGCACCAGCCCCCGACTGCCCGATTCCGCGACAGCCTTCATGGTTTGCCATGCGGAAAAATTGGACACGCCCGCGTAGTGAACTTTGCCTTGCTGCACCAGTGTATCCAGCGCGGCGAGGCTGTCTTCCACCGGCACGTTCTGGTCCCAGTGGTGAAGGTACAACAGGTCGATGTAATCGGTCTGCAATCGCTTCAGGGATTTCTCGCAGGCACGAATGATGTTGCGGCGCGACAGGCCCTCGTCGTTCCGGTTGCCGCCCGACGGAAAGAATATCTTCGACGCATAAATGATGTCCGCCCGCCGACTCCCGATCCAACGCCCGATGATCTCCTCCGTTGCGCCCAGGTTGTAATTGTGCGCCCCGTCGAAGAAATTGAGACCGCGCTCGAAGGCATAGTCCATGATGCGGCGCGACTCGGCCTCGTCCGCCTCGTTGCCAAAGGTCATCGTGCCCAAGGTAATGGGCGACACCAACAGCCCCGTCCTGCCCAGCCGCACATAGTCCATTTGAATGGTCCCCAATTTTGTGACTGTTATAACGTCTAACTCTTGAACGGCGCAATCTGTAGAGCTGCGTCACTTCAGAAGTGAAGACGCAATTGCTCCCTCGCGCAACACCACGTCTGCATCGGGGTCGTAGACGGTGGAAGGCGCGCTCGCCGCAAGCGCTCCCCCATCGACCACGATATCCACGCCCTCAAGCGCGGCTTGGGCGTGGGTGGCGGGGGGCTCGCCGCTGATGTTGGCGGAGGTGGAGGTGATGGCTGCGCCAAAGGCGGCGCACAGGGCGCGGGCAAGGTCGCTGCCGGGGCAGCGCACGCACACCTTGCCCTGCGGGGCGATTTCGGCAGGCAACCCTGGCACGGCGGGCAGCACCAGACTGAGCGGTCCCGGCCAGAAGGTTTCGACGCAATGCATGGCGCGCGCAGAAAGTGACAGCGCCACTTGGGCCAACTGGGTAGCGTCGGCCACTATCAACAACACCGGGTTCGCGTCGGGTCGGCCCTTCACCTGAAAGAGTTTGCGCAGGGCGCTTGGCGAATGTGGATCGACGGCGAGGCCGTAGACGGTTTCGGTGGGATAGGCCACGACGCCGCCTGCGTGCAGGATGGCGGCAGCCTCGGCCAGCCCCTCAGGGGTCGGCGGAACGAACTTCACCGCAGGGACTCGAGGTGCTGCTTCATCTTGGCGAAGGCCAGCGCCCGGTGGCTGATTTGATTCTTCTTATCAGCGGACATTTCTGCGAAAGTTTCTTCATACCCTTCGGGCACGAAGAGCGGGTCGTAGCCGAAGCCGTTCTTGCCAAAAGGCTCGACGGCGATGTGCCCCTCGATAACCCCCTCTGCCACGAACTCTTTCACGCCCGGCCCGGCCAACGCGGCGCAGCATACGAAGCGTGCGGTGCGCTCGAACCACGACACCGGTTCCATCAAGCGCCTCAGCTTTTTATTGTTGTCTTCGTAGGAACAACCCGGCCCTGCGAAGCGCGCGGAGTACACACCCGGCGCACCGTCCAGCGCATCCACGCACAGCCCCGAATCGTCCGCCACGCAGACCACCTCAAACTGGCGGGAGTAATAGCGCGCCTTGAGCAGCGCGTTGTCCTCAAAGGTCGCGCCGGTCTCTTCTGGCTCGGCAATCTCGGGGAAGTCTTTTAGGGATTTCACGGTCCAAGGCAAACCATGCAACAGTACGGCCAGCTCTGCCGCCTTGTGCGGATTGCCCGAGCCTATGAGCAGCGTCTCAGCCAAGGCCCAGCGCCTCCTTTTGCAGGGTGACCAATTGCTGGATACCCTTCTCGGCGAGGTTCATCATCTCGTCCAACACGGGCCTGCCGAAAGGCGTGCCCTCGGCGCAGCCTTGTATCTCAATGATCTCGCCCGCGCCGTTCATCACAACGTTCATGTCCACGTCGGCGGTCGAGTCCTCGTCGTAGTTCAGGTCGAGCACCGTTGCGCCGTTGCACAGCCCCACGCTGACCGCCGCGCAATGCGACAGCAGCGGCACCTGCTTGAGAAAACCGCGCTTCACGCTCAGTTGCAGCGCGTCGTGCAAGGCAACAAAGCCGCCAGTGATGGCCGCCGTGCGCGTGCCGCCGTCCGCCTGCAACACGTCGCAGTCCACGGTGATCATGCACTGTCCCATGGCTCTCAGGTCTGCCACGGCGCGCAGGCTGCGGCCAATCAGTCGGCCAATCTCCAGCGCGCGGCCCTTGGTATTCTGGTCTCGGCTGGTGCGGGTGTTGGTCGAGCCGGGCAGCATGGCGTATTCCGCCGTAACCCAGCCTTGGCCGCTGTCCTTCATCCAGCCGGGCACACGGTCCTCGATGGTGGCCGTACAAAGCACACGCGTGTCGCCAAAGCTCACGAGAACGGAACCAGCCGCGTGCTTGGTAAAGCCGCGTTGAATGGAAACCGGACGCAGTTGCTCCTGCGTCCGGCCATCGGGTCGATTCATGAATAGTCCTTGTCTTAGACGCCCGGCTCCGCCGGGGCTTCGGTCGCGGGTACAGGTTCGGCGGCGGGAGGCACCTCCACAGGCGCGCCATCGGTCGTCGGTGCATCTGCCGGTGCTTCCGGCGTGGCACCATCGCCCGTTGCAGCCTCGGCTTCATGGGCCTTGGCTTCTGCCGCCTGGGCGGTCATCTGCGTTTCATGCACGTCGCGGTGATACTTCTTGATCAGGTTTTCCCAAACGGGCTCTTCCTTGAGCAGCTCCACCGCGCGCTTCAACTGAAGGTCTTCCACCAACTCAGCGGGCGTTTCTTCCGCAGGCGCATCGGGACGGCGGACGGCGTTCTCGGGTTCTTTGTAACCGCTGATCAAACCATGGTTCAGCATACCGTTGTTCATGGGATCCAGTTCGAAGCTACGGTTCATCTGGCGCACCAGCTTCACCAGGTGCTCCTGCTCCATGGTCACTTCAACGTCAGGCAAGATGCCCTGGTGGTCGATGGTCAATTCGGCGGGCGTGTAATAAAGTGCGGTGGTCAAACGCAGCGCCGTATTCTCGGGGCGGTTCAGCGGGATGATGGTCTGCACGCTGCCCTTGCCGAAGGTCTTCTCCCCCACCACCAGCGCGCGCTGGTGGAACTGAAGCGCTCCCGTAACAATCTCGGACGAGCTTGCAGAGTGCCGGTTCACAAGCACCACCACCGGGAAACCATCCGGCAGCACGGCGCGGGCCTGTGTTTTATAGCGCATGTTCTCGCGGTTCGGTCGGCCATCCGGACGCTCGCGCCCTTGGGTATAGGTCACCAGCGTGTCGCGCGGCAGGAACAGTTCAGACACTTCCACAGCCGAGTTCAGCAAGCCACCCGGGTTCCAGCGCAGGTCAAGGATGAAGCCCTTCATCCCCTGGTCCAGGAACTCCTTCATCTTGTTGCCCACGTCGGTAGCGGTGGTTTCCTTGAAGTCCTTCACGCGGACATAGCCAATGCCGCCTTCCAGCATCCCCGCCTCTTCCACGCTCAACAGCGGAACCTTGTCGCGCTTCACCTCGACGTCGATTATCTCGCCGTCCTTACCCTCGTCTTCCGATGGGCGCAGGATGGTGAGCTTCACCGTGGTGCCGCGCTGCCCGCGAATGCGGTCCGCCGCGTCGCTGGTGGTCATGCCATCTGCGGGAATATCGTCAATCGCGAGGATGATGTCGAACGGCTGAATGCCCGCAGTCGCGGCGGGTGACCCCATCATTGGGGCCATCACCATCACGCGGCCAGCCTCGTCATTGCGGATAGAAATACCGATGCCCTCAAATTCGCCCTTGGTATCCTCGCGCATCTGCTCAAGGTCCTGCGCGGAAATGAAGGAGCTATGATCATCGAGCGAGCGCATCATGCCGCGCAGCGCGCCCTCGACCAGCGCGTTCATGTCCGCATCGCGCACGTATTCCTTTTGAATCGTGGCAAGCACTTCGCCAATCGGCTCGATTTTTTCGTATACGTCCGGGGCTGCTTCGTCCGCGCCCAGCCGCCCCATGAACCCATTCGACAGCAGCAATACCGCCGCCGTCAGGAAGGTAAGCAGCGCAACGAACTCATACTTGCCATTGTACTTCTGCATTCGGTTCCATTCTCCGTAACTGCCTGCGCTGCATGGACCTGCGCTGTATGCGCACGAAGTCCTGCCCATTAGGTCGAGCGAGTGTAGCAGAAGCCTCCCCGAAATGCGAAGGCCTCTGGAATCAGAATCCGCCCGAAGACCCGTGGGTTCCCGACGTCATCCCGTAGTAAACTTCAAAGCTGAAACGCAGCAAATAGAACACCGTCAACCCCAACATCCATGCCCCAAGGAGAATAGTCAGGGCCAGTTTTTTGTACTGGGTGGCAAGCGATGTCTCGGGTTCGGTGCTGATCAAGCGTTTGCATCCTGCGTTTCAACGGCATTGTAGGCCCAGCACGCGCCCACCGCAAAGTGGCTTGTGCTACTCACTGTATACTAACGTTCGTTAGCTTGGATGTTTCGCGGAAGGATTATCGCGCATGAAATTAGATTCGTCGGTCGGGATATTGTTGATCAACACAGGTTCCAGCAGCGCCCCGCGCGTGCCAGAAACGCGCGCCTACTTGAAGCAGTTCCTGTCGGACCCACGCATCATCGACATCGCTGCGTGGAAACGCTGGCTACTCCTCAATCTGATCATCCTTCCCACGCGCCCCAAGAAAACTGCCCACGCCTATGCGCAAGTCTGGACCGACCGGGGATCTCCGCTCATTGCCTTTAGCGAAGACTTCTGCAATGAACTGGCCCCACGCCTGGATGGGGCGCATGTGGCCATCGGCATGGCATACGGCAACCCTCCCGTGCCCAAGGCCATCGACGACCTCCTAGACAAAGGCATCGACCGCCTCGTGATCGTGCCCATGTTCCCGCAATACGCCAGCGCCACCACCGGCTCCGTGCTGGAATGCGTGTACAAGCACTGCGCCGAAAAGCGCAACGTTCCCTCGATCACGGTACTCCCCCCCTACTACAACGACCCCGGCTATCTCGAGGCATGGCGCGCCGTGGCTGCGCCCGAGCTGGAAGCCTTCAAGCCGGACTACGTGTTGCTCAGTTACCACGGCCTGCCCGAGCGGCAGATTCTCAAGTGCGACCCCAGTGGCGCGCATTGCCTGAAGGTGAACGACTGCTGCAACAAGCCCGTGGCCGCGAACAAGGATTGCTATCGCCGCCACTGCATACAAACGTCAAATACTATCGTGAAGCTGCTCGGGCTACAGGAAGGTAAATACAAGGTCACCTTCCAGTCCCGCCTGGGTCGCGACCCGTGGCTTACCCCCGCCACCGACGACACCATCGAGCAGATGGCCAAGCAGGGCGTGAAGCGGCTGGCCATCCTCTCCCCCGCCTTCACCGCCGACTGCCTCGAAACCCTCGAAGAAATCGGCATGGGCGGCAAAGAATCTTTCCTCGAACACGGCGGCGAAGCCTACCACCTTGTCCCCTCGCTCAACGCCCACCCAAAATGGGTGGACGCCATGGAAACCCTGCTCCGAGATCTTTAAGAAGCTATCCCAGCCCACGGATAACTTTGTGCTCCCTCTTGTCCCCTCTCCCCCTGGCAGGGGGAGAGGGTTAGGGTGAGGGGGTCACACGCATCATTTGCAATAGTTCTGCTGGCTGCTGTCTCTCGAAATTACAAGCTTGTCAACAATTACGCATCTTGCTAGAATGGCGCACGCCTTGGGCCTTCGGGCCGTTGCGTTCATCGGGAGGAACCGTAATGAAAAAGCTGCTTGTCTTCGCGCTTCTGTGCTGCGCATCGGCCCACGCCGTGGAGCCTGCCTATGAAGGACACCTTGGAAACCCGGAAGAACCCGCGCTGCGCCCCTTCAAGTGGGCGTTGAGCGGAATCGGCGCGCTGTTCTACCAGACCGGCAAGAGCTTCCGCGATGGCAACATGAATACCCCCATTGTTGGCTCGGCGGAAACGCTGCGCGGCTTGGGCATCGGCACCATTGAACTGGGCGAGAGCACCTACAATGGACTGGTCTACAAGCCCTTGATGGACCACAAGGAATTCATGCGCACCCACAAGGCCAACAAGATTGTGGACGAGGACCTGCTGCTGCGCAACGTGCGCGATGGCGTCAGCACCCAGATACTTTACCCCGTCGTGAAGCTGAACGACCATTACCCTGCCGAGAGCGACGAGAAGGTGGAGATTCGATTGGAACGTGCGAAACAGGAACGTGAAGCCCGCGAGGCAGCACGCGCCGAGCGCGATCCCCTCAAGAACTTGAGCCGCACCGAGCGCGCCCAAATGCGCACCGTGCCCGAGCGCGCTACCCATGGCCTGAGCAAGAAGGACGACTATTCCGGCAACCTGCTCAAGCTGGCGAAGAAAAACGCCAAGTAGAACATAGTCTCAAACACATTCGCCCCAGCCTTTGGCTGGGGCGTTTTTATTTGCAACTGCAAATGCGCAAGTGGAACTTTGGAGTCCTGAGCCAGGCTCGACATCCCCCTCGGCCCAGCTTACGCTGGCCCTGCCCCCTTCAAAGGGGGACCTTAAGATAACATTACTTTCGGCGATTGCTGCGTGCACTGCAGCGCCGTAGTCACGCCACGGCGTGACGCTCCCAAGTCCCCCTTTGAAGGGGGACGATGCCACGCTTCAGCGTGGCATCCGGGGGATGTTGCCCCCGCAGCACCAACCTCAGGTCGCGTCCAGTGCCTTGCGGGTGGCGCGTGCAAGCTGCTCGAAAGTAAGCGGCTTCTCCAATAGGATCACTTGCTTCGCCAGCGTCTCGGCGGCTGCCCCGTCATAGCCGGAATCTTCCAGCACAATCACCGGCACCCCCGGCATCAGGTTCGTAATCGCATCAATAACGTCGCGCACACCAGGTTCCCGCAGGCCTGCGTCCATCACAAACAAATCCGAATCCGAAAGGTTGCCGTTGTGCAAGCGCGACAGCGCGCTTTCCACCCCGTGCATTTCGTCCACGGCATAGCCTTGATGGCGCAGTGTCGAGCACACGAAGGCACCAATCACGTCGTCCGTGCGCAGCACTGCCACGCGTTCCTGCCCCGCAGGGGTGGGACCCTCGTCGGTCTCGATTGGAGCGGGCGTAGATTCCAGCGCCTTGAGGTAGGTGCGGAAAGTGGTCCCCACACCCGGCTTGGAATGTACATCGATCACCCCGCCATGCATGGTGACGATGCCATGCGCCACGGCCAGACCCATGCCCGTGCCCTCGCCCGGACCCTTGGTGGTATAGAAGGGATCGAAGATGCGCTCGACCACGTTGGGCGTCATGCCGTGCCCTTGGTCGGATACCGACAGGCAAACCGCCGGGCCGCCTGAAAGCCTGCGGCTCGCCGCCAGTGCAGGGTCTCCTGCCGGCACGCGAGACACGGAAACCCGCAACACGCCACCGTTCTCGCGCATGGCGTGGAGCGCGTTGGTGCAGAAGTTCAACACCACCTGGTGCATCTGTGCAGGGTTGGCCATGATAAGGTCCACCTTGGCA